>JAFLCL010000240.1 GCA_017303575.1 Deltaproteobacteria bacterium | reverse complement strand
CGCGCCCAGCTCGCCCGCTTCGAGCGCGAGCCGCGCGGAGAGCACGGCGAGCCGAGGATCGTCGGGCGCCACCTTCTGCGCCTCCGCGAGCGCGACCCGCGCGCCCGAGAGATCGCCCAGCTCGAGCAAGGCGCGTCCCCACCCCAGCAAGGCGCGCCCGAGCTGCGGGCGCGCGTCGATCACACGACGAAACGCGGCCTCCGCCTCCTTCGCGCGGCCCTCCGCGAGCAGCTTCTCCGCCCGCTCGATCGCCGCTCGTGCGTCGTCTGGAAGCAGGGCATCGTCGAGGAAGCGAGCGGCGCGATCGAAGATGCTCATGGCGATCAGCTCATCCTGTACTTGTCGCCGTCGCGCACGAGCGTGCGGCCGTCCGAGGGGGCGCGCGCGAGCTCGTCCTTGATGGTCGTCTTGCGCGGACGGAAACCATCGGTGAGCGGAAGCCCTTCCACCCATCGGATCACGCGGGGACGCTGCTCGCTCGGCACGGCCTCGGCGATCTCGCGCGAGATGGCGTCGAGATCCGTGGGCGGTCGACCGGCGACCATTGCCCCGAGCACCTTGTCACCGCGCCACGCGATCGAGACCACCGCCGCTGCGCGAATCGCGGGGATCGTCAGCAGCGCGTCCTCGACACCGTGCGTGAAGATCGGAGCGGCCGCGCTCTTCACCACGTCCGCGATCCGGTCGACGAACCAGAAATCCCCATCGGCATCGCGACGCAGGAGGTCACCGGTGACGAACCACGCGTCGCCCGGCTCGAAGAGACCGCGCAGGATCTTGTTGCCGCCATCGGCCTCGCCCTCGTAGCCGTCGAACGACGCCATCGGGTGCGAAGGATCGATGCGCGCCACGAGCGCGCCCGGCTCGTCCACCCCCGCGAGCATCACGCTCTTGCGCTCGTCGCGACGGATCGCGTCGGTCGTGAAGTCCCACGCCGCCAGCGCCAGGTCGGCGCTGCCCGGCAGCGGACGCCCGAGCGCGCCGAGCTTCTTGCCGCGCGCGTTCGCGAGCACAGCGTTGCCTTCGGTCGATGCGTAGAACTCGATGACCTTCGCGCGCGGGTAGCGGTCGCGGAGCTTCTTCCAGAGGTCCTTGCGCATGCCCGAGCCCGCGAAGAGACGCACGGGCACGGACTCGTCGAGCGCCGAGCGCGGCGCGTCCACCAGCGGTCGCAGGAGCTCACCGGCGTAGAACACCACGCTCGCCCCGTAGCGATGCACCTCCTGCACGAAGCGCTCGCGCTCGAAGCGCTCGGCCACCGCCAGGCGGGAGCCGCCCACGAGCGCACCGCCCACCGCGACGAGCATGCCCGCCGCGTGATGAAGCGGAAGACAACAGTAGACGGTGTCGTGTGAGGTGAGCGCGCAGCCCGCGGCCGCACCGAGGGCAGAGAACGCCCAACGACGGTTGGTGATCCGCGCAGGCCTCGCCTGCTCGCCACGGCCCGCCGTGAAGATGATCATCGCGAGATCCGCGGCGCGCGCGTCGTCGGGCACGTAGCCCGAGGGCAGCACGACCGCGGCGGGATCGATCGCCTCCATGTCGATCACGCCTTCGGGCAACGACGGCCGATCAGCGGTGCCCGGCGGTCCACCGCCGAGCGCGAGGACCGGTCCCGAGAATCCCTCGCGCGCGCGCGCCGCGTTCTCGGGATCGCACACGAGGTGCTGCATGCCCGCGAGGCGCGCCGCCTCGGAGAGCGAGACGCGCGAGCCCTCGGGACTCAGGAGCACCGCCACCGCGCCCATGCGGTTGAGCGCCGCGACGATCGAGAGGTAGCTCGGTCGCGGCTCCATCAACACGCCGACCTTGTCGCCAGAGCGAACGCCCGCGTGGAAGAGGCCGTGCACGATCGCGGTCACGCGTCGATCGGCGTCGCGGTAGGTGAAGGCCCTGCCCTTCCACAGGAAGAACGTGTTCTCGGGGATCGCGCGTGCCTGCTCCGCGAGCGCGAGGCCCAGGCCGATGCGCGTGTCGGCCTCCACCGAGCGCAGCTTGTTGAGGCGCGGCACCTGCCAGCGGAGGTTGTCGATCAGGATGCCGACTTCCTTGCCGTAGCGGCCCACGCGCTTGGCGAGCGCGTCGACCGCGCTGCTCGCCACGTCGTAGAAGAGCTCGGCGTCGACGGGCACTGCGTCGAAGTCCTCCTCGTCGAGCTCGTCGAGGCTCCGCGGGCTCGGCTCGTCCGAGTCTTCCGCGAGCGGCTCCGGGATCGGCCCGCCAGCGTCGAGCCAGCGGACCCACTCGATCACCGTCGGCCACGTCACGCGCGAGGCCGTCGATCCCACGACGATGCCGAAGTGCCCCGCACGCACGTCCACCTCGTAGGTGTCGGCGCGCGGCGCGGCCTGCTCGATCGCACGCACCGACGGCGCGCGCGCGATCTCGTCCTTGGTGCCGACGAAGTAGAGGATCGGACAGCGCACGTCCGCGAGCGTCACCGTGCGGCCCTCGATCACGAAGCCGCCCGAGGCCATGCGGTTTCCCACGATGAACTCGTCGACGAACTTGCGGAAGGCGGGCCCCGGCCACGCCACGAAGCCTTCGCCGGCGAGGAAACGTCGACGGCTCTCGCGCTGCTCGAGCTTCTCGCGATCGTGCAGGCTCGCGACGAACTCGGCGACCTGCTGGATCTCCTTGCGGACCGACAGGAGCTTGAAGCCCGTCGCGGTGAGGAAGCCCGGCAGGCCCTCCACGGCCTCGAGCGGGCGCGCCGCCGCGCTTCGCGCGAAGTCGATCACGCGCTCGGCCGCGCGCGAGCTCACGGGCAGGTTGAGTCGGATGTCGACGGGGCTGCCGAACGTCACGAGCGACGCGATGTCCTTGGACTCGCGGAACGCGGCGACCTGGTAGCAGAACATCCCGCCCTGCGAGTAGCCCGCGAGGTGCACCGACTTGCCCGTCGCGCGCACGATCTCGTCGATGCTCTCGGACACGCCGCGCACGTGATCGTCGAGCGTGCGCTCCATGCCGCCCTCTTCGCGCTCGGGCGCGCCGAAGTCGGTGAGCCACACGTCGAGGCCTGCGTCGATCAGGCGCTGCACCGACGAGAGCTCGGGGCTGATGTCGTAGACCTCCGAGGCGACCATCAACGGCGGAACGAGGAGGATGGGCTGGAGCGCCGGATCGATCGGCAGCTCGCGGTGCGCGCCCTCGCCCGCGCCGTAGCGACGCAATCGGTAGGTGCGCTCTTCGCGCGCGATCTCGAAGTGTGCGCGGTACGGGGCGCCGAGGCGTCCCATGCGCATGAGCTCGGCAGCGTTCTGCGCGCCGCGTCCCACACGATCGAGCACGCGGCTGACTTGTCCGCGGCCGAGGCCTCGACGACCGCGACCTCGTCCGCGCCTTCGCTTCGGAGCTGCCTCGCGATCCTTGCCGTCCTCGATCCGTTCTTCGCTCACGCGGCGGACTGTACCGCGGCGCGCCCATCGCGGGCGGTCGCTCACGGATCACAGTGCCCGCCGCGCACGAGATCGGCGACGCGAGCTCACATCGCGCGTCGTGAGGACTTGGGCGCCTGCGATCGCACCTTCACCTCGAGGCGCTCGGCGCGTGGGAACACCACGTTTCCTTCGAGGTGCATGTGGCGGATCAGATCCTTCTCGTGCGCATCGAGCGCCTCGTAGAGCGCGCGCACCGAGGGCGGCGTCGCGTCGTTCGTCGCATAGCCCTTGGTCAGCTCGCGCATCGCCTGCATCTCGAGGTCGCACGCCTCGTGCTCTTCCTCCATGTCGTGCAGCACGTCGCGGATGCTCGAGAAGAGCGCGACCGGCGCGGGGGATCCGGGCTGCTCCGCCGCGCGCGCGAGGGAGCGCACGTAGGGAAAGAGGTTCTTCTCTTCGTGGACGAGGTGCGGCAGGAGCGAGGCGAACAGCTTCTCGGCGCGCGCGCGCAGCTCGGTGATCGTCGGGTCGTGCGGTGCTTCGTTCGCTGCGTCCGCCGCGAGCGAGCGGATGCGCTCGGCGGCGGTGCGGCTCGTGACGTGGTGTCCGTCGACGAGGCTCGCGACCACCTGCTGGAGGGGTACGTCGAGCAGCTCGGCATCCGTCGCGCCGCCGCCCTCGCGCTCCTTCGCGATCGTGTCGAGCACCCACTCGACGCGAAGGCCGAGCTCGGTGGCGACCTGGCGCAGCGACTTCGCTCCGCCGCAGCAGTAGTCGATGTGGTGCTTCTCCATCGCGGCCACGCCGCCAGGCACGTTGAGGACGACGTCGCGAACGAGGCTCTCGGCAGTGACTTCCATCGCAGCCGAGCATACGCGCGACGAGGGCAGACGTGCCTCGTCGCTGGCATCGATGCCCCTCGCGCGGACAGGACGAGCCATCCCTCGCGAGGGATCGCGCCTTGTGGTGGTCAGCGCCGGGTGATCGCGACCTGATAGTCGGCCGCGCGGCACTCCCGCGGCGTGACGGTGACCGCGTAGTCGACGTCCGCATCGAGATCGCTCGACACGCGGCTCACGTCACCTTCGCGCGATCCGGTCGCGAGGTAGAGATCGGGGCTCATCGCGAAGAGACGCACCGAGACGGGCACCTCGGAGCGGATCTCCCAGTCGTAGCTGCCGCGCTCCGTGGGCCGGAACGAGAACGCCAGACGATCACAGGGAGGCGTCAGCTGTCCTTCGAGCGGCGTAGCGAGCGAGAGCGCCTGCGCGGAGTCGGCGAGCGCGGGCTCGTCCGCGCCGCGGCCAGGCGCGGCACCGCAGCCGTTCATCGAAGCGAGCACGACGAGAGCGATCGAGAGCGAGGACGTTCGCGACACGGGGCACCTCCGGGGTGCCGCTGAGACGAACGAGCGCGCGCTTCGATCTGCACCGTGGGGCCAGATGACCTTCGACCCAGACAACTCAGCTACCCACCGCCCCTCTGGGCGAGCCATCGAGATGAAACCCAGTGGACGGGTCACGCGGGCAGGGGCCTCCGCTCCGCGTGTTGTCTCCGCACCGACGCTGCGCTGCGACCCCCGCCCGCGCGCCCCTCGCGGTGTCTTTCTCATCAGGGACCGAGAAAGAATCGGCTGACGGTCGCGGGATTGAGCGGGGCGCCATGCGGCGGGGTTTGCGCAGCAAACCCCTGGAGCAGGAGCGAGGAGGAGTCTTCGACGATCGAGCGACGGGGTGTGCAGAGGGGCCAGCGGCCCCTTTGCCCGGCCAACTCAGTGCATGCCCTGCGTGAGCGCCGACAGCATGCCGCCGCCGACGCCGAGGAGCAGCGCCACGACCACGAGGATGATGGCGACGACCACGAGGCCGAAGCGCGCGCCGCCGAGCACCATCGCCGCGATGCCGAGGACCGCGTCCTGGCCGCCGCGCCGCGCGTTTCGGAACGAGAGCGCGCCGAGGATGATCGCCGCGAGCGCCATGACGAACGCCAGCACGTTCGTGATCAGGCCCACGAACGGGATGATCGAGCAGCAGCACATGAGCCACGACACCACGCCGAGCCCGAGACCGATCCATCCGAAGTAGTCCTCGTCGCGCTGGTACGGCGCGGGATCGGGCGTGAAGCCGGAGGGCGGCAGCGCGAGCGGCGCTTGGCCGGGCGGGCTCGCGGGTGGCTGACCGAAAGGCGCGTTCGGGTCGTGCACGGTGTCTCCTCGGTCTCCTCGGCGGGAGCGTCTCACAGGAACGCGCGAGGCGCGCCCGCCATGTCAGCGCGCACGCGGCCCCTCAGACGCTGCGCGCGCGCTTCTTCTTCGGAGCTGCCGCCTGCGCCAGCAAGCGCTCGGCGCGCTCGAGGATCACGCTCGCAGACAGCGCGCCTTTGTACATGTAGAGCGAGGCGCCCGTCGTCTCCGGCAGCACGGCCTCGCTCACCCGCAGACGCTCGCTCGCGCAGAACAGCACGGGCTCGGGCAGGCCCTTCTCCGCGAGCTCCACGCGCTTCCACACGGCGTCCCGGCTCCAGTGTCCGAGCACCTCCACGTGCACGACGCGCTTGGTCTTCTTCTCGCGCAGCGTGAGATCGGGGACCGTGAGGCCGACCCCGGGGATGTCGAGGAGCACGTCGGCGACCGAGATCTCGAACCGCTCGCTCTTGGCGCGCAGCTTCTCGATCACGGCTTCGACCTCGTCCGGGAGGCCGCTCTCGATCGCGCGTCGCTCCGCGAGAAGCGGGCTCGGCGGCTCGATCACGTAGCGCAGCGGCAGGCGCTCCTTGCCCCAGCGCAGGTCCGCTTCGATGCGCTCGGGCACGCACGCGAGCACGCTCGGCAGCGCGATCGCGAGGGCCAGGCCGTAACGCGTCGTCGACTCGAAGAGCGCGGAGGGCCCGTCGATCGTGAGCACCGTGCGCTCGGCCGCGCGCTCGGCGGCGAAGAGCAGGCGATGGAACTTCAGCTTGCGGAGCAGCGATCGCAGCGCGAGCGCGGGCGTCTCGGAGAGCGTCACCACCACACGCGTCGCACGGAGGAGCACCGACTGCGCCTGCGAGAGGTCGTAACCCTCGACGATCGCAGCCGCACCGCCGGGCACGAGCGCGATGGGCGCGCCCGTACGATCGACCGCCGCGCGCAGCACCTGCGCCCCCCGCAGATCGGCGTAGAGGTCGGCCTCGATCGCCTCGACGGTCGTGCCCTTCTCCTGCGCGAGCTCGGCGAGGATCGCGTCGCGATCGAAGGTCGCCTCGCTGCGTCGTCGCGCCGTGGCGCGCGAGAACACCTCGGCCCGCAGGGCGACGGCATCGACGTCGGCGCGGCCGTCGAGATCGAGCGCGTCCTCGATGAGCGCGATCAGCCCATCGCGCAGACGAATCTCGCGGGCAGGCACGTCGAGCGCACGCCACGCCGTCTCGAGCTCTTCGCGCGTGCGGCCCACGTGCGCCTCGGCGATCTGCACGAGCTCGGTCGCGATCTCTCTCGCGCGATCCAACCGCTCGCCGAGCGGCGTCACCACGAGGCGATCCTTCTGACGACGCGAGTGGACGAGATCGACGGGGAGCACGGCTACCTGTTGTACGCGGCGTGATCGCGACGCCGCTCGCTCGTGTAGGACTCCGAGGTCTGGTCCGTGACGATCTCGTAGAGCAGCGCGAACTTGCCGTCGCGCTTGCGGAGGATGCGCCCGAGGCGCTGCACGTGCTCGCGCACCGAGCCGCTGCCCGACACCACGATCGCGACGTTCGCGTCCGGCACGTCCACGCCCTCGTTGAGCACCTTGCTCGTGACGACAGCGCAGTACGTGCCGTCCGCGAGCCCGCGCAGGATGGCGCTCCGCTCCTTGATCTTCGTCTGATGCGTGATGGCGGGGATCAAGAAGCGCTTGGAGAGCGCGTAGCAGGTGGCGTTGTCCTGCGTGAACAAGAGCGCGCGATCCTGTCGGTGCTCCCACAAGAGACGCGCCACGTAGTCGAGCTTCGCGGGCGCGGAGAACGCGAGCTCGCGCTGACGGCGGTATGCGGCCATCGCGCGACGTCCATCGGCGCTGCGCGCGCTGAGCATGATGAAGGTCGACCACCCCTTGGGGTCCGACATGCGGATCGCGTTGCGCGTGATGAACGACCGGTAGATCGCGCGCTCGGCCTCGTACTCGCGACGCTCTTCCTCCGAGAGCGACACCGACACGTGCACCGTCTCGTACTCCGCGAGGTAGTCGCCCGCGAGCTCGACGATGTCGCGTCGGTAGACGGTCGGACCGATCAGATCCTCGAGCAGCGACTCGCGCCCGTCCATGCGCTCGGGCGTCGCCGTGAGCCCGAGCCGAAACGGTGCGATCGCATGACGCGCGGCGAGCGCGTAGGTCGCCGAAGGAAGGTGATGGCACTCGTCGAAGACGATCAGGCCGAAGCGGTTGCCGAGGTTCTCGAGGTGGAGGTACGCCGAGTCGTACGTGGTGACGGTGAGCGGTCGTACGTCGTGCTCTCCACCACCCACGATCCCGATGGGCTGCGCGAACGTGGACGCGAGGAGATCGTGCCACTGGCGCACCAGATCGAGCGTGGGCGCGACGACGAGGGTCGAGCGCCGCTTGTCGTCGATCGCCATGACGGCCACGTGCGTCTTGCCCGCGCCCGTCGGCAGCACGACGACGCCGGCGCCGCGCGCCTTCTTCCACGCCGCGAGCGCCTCGCTCTGGTAGGGGCGCGGCTCACGCGACACGAGCGGTCCGTGCGTGAGCTCGGTGTAGGCGCGCGCACGATCTTCGAACTCGATCTTCTTGTCGCGCAGGGCGCGCAGGAGATCCGCGTAGTCGTTCGCAGGCGCGCGGAACGAGGCGGTGCGTGGATCGAGCACACAACGCTCCGGCAGCGGGCTGGGCATCGAGGCGGGCAAGCCCTCGAGCTCCAGCGTGCCCGCTCGGAACACGAGCGTCGGCAGCTTCGCGGCGTCGGTCACACGACGAGCTTGTAGCCCATGCCGTACACCGTGAGGATGTGCCGGGGCTTGTCGGGCTGGGGCTCGATCTTCTTGCGCAGCTTCACGATGAAGTTGTCGACCGAGCGGTTGGTGGGGCTGGCGTCCACGCCCCACACGCGATCGAGGAGCTCGTCGCGCGAGACGACCTGGCCCGCACGCTCGTGGAGGTACTTGAGCACCTGGGCCTCGTAGAACGAGAGCTGCGACTTCTCGCGACCGAGCGTGAGGATCTGCGAGGCAGGATCGATGCGCGCCTCGCCGATCGCGAAGCTCTCGTCCATGCGCGGGCTGCGCTCGACGCGTCGGAAGATCGCGCGGAGCCGCGCGACGAGCTCGCCGATCGAGAAGGGCTTGGTGACGTAGTCGTCGGCGCCCGCGTCGAGGCCGCGGATCTTGTCGGCCTCCTGGCTTCGCGCGGTGAGCATGAGGATCGGCACGAGCGGCGCCTGTCCGCGAACGAGCTCGCACACGCGGTAGCCGTTGGTGTCCGGCAGCATGAGGTCGAGAATGATCGCGTCGGGGCGCTCCTTGGTCGCGAACTGCACGCCATCGTGGCCGGTGCGCGCATGCGTGACCTCGAAGCCCTCGAACTCGAGCGCGTCGACGAGGCCGAGCGCCAGCGCAGGGTCGTCTTCGACGAGGAGGATGCGGCGCTTGTCGCTCATCTCGCTGCCGCGCGGGTATAGCACGCAGCCCCCGCCGGAACGCAGGGTGGAAGGGGCGCGCGCGCTCGCGCGTACATCCATGTCAGAATCGCCGACGCACGCGCACGTCGAACGCGGCAGCCTCGGTGGACGGGGCGCGGCGACGCAGAGAGGAACGACGATGGAAGAGCTCTCGACGCAGGTGACCTGGGACGACGCGACGCTCGCGCTCTCTTGGATCCCCACGATCGCGCTGGCGGTCTGTCTCGCTGCGTCGGCCGGCCTCCGCGCGTTCCTGCCGCTGTTGATCGCGGGCATCCTCGCGCGCGTCGGCGTGCTCGAGCTCGGCGAGAGCTACGACTTCGTCGGCTCGACGCCCGCGCTGATCTGCTTCGGCGTCGCGACGATCCTCGAGATCGCGGGCGACAAGATCCCCGCGGTCGATCACGCGCTCGACGTGGGCGGCACCTTCGTGCGACCCGTGGCCGGCTCGCTGCTCGCGGCGTCCGTGATGTGGCAGATCGACGAGCCGCTGTGGGCGCTGGTGCTCGGCGTGATCGTCGGCGCGCCGTCCGCCCTCGCGCCGCACGCCGCGAAGGCCGCGACGCGCGGCGTCTCGACGACGTTCACGGCCGGCATCGCGAACCCGGTGCTCAGCGTCATCGAAGACGTGAGCTCGGCGGCGATCGCCATCCTCGCGATCCTCATCCCCACGCTGACCGCGCTGTTCCTCCTGGTGCTCGTGTTCCTCGGCTGGCGCTGGTGGACGCGCCGCAGCCACCGCAAGGCCGCCAAGCCGGCCGCGTCGATCCCCGGCTCTACCTGATGCCATGACCTCGACGGGACGCTCACCTGCGCTCGTCCTGTTCACGCTCGGCCTCGCGCTCGCCAGCCCCACGATGGCACAACACTCGGTGATCTCTGCCGAGGTCGAGGACTGGCCTGGGCTACCGCGTCGCCCACTTCGCGTGCGCTACGAGGGGCTCGGGACGTACCCTCTGGAGTACGACGCCCGCAGGTGCGCGCTCCCCCGCGGGGCGTTCCAGGATCAGCTCGAGGCGCGCGCTCTCGTCTCGCTGCGTGCCGTCGAGGCCGGGATTGCAGACGAGATCCTGCCCTTCGAGCTTTTCGCCGCCGCGGCCGACATCGAATGTGCAGGGCGGAGTCGCTCGGCGTTCGCGATGTACGAGCGGGCGAGAGACGCCGCCGCGAGGCAGATCGCCGCCTGCCGTGAACGTTGTGAGAATCTCGTCGCGCTGTGGGCCCACGCGCAGCTCGGCATGGGCGTCACCGCCGGCGCCCAGCAGGACTGGGAGACAGCGATCGCGTTGTTGTCCACCATCGTCGACGATCCGCGGCTGACCGCCGCGACACGCGCCGACGTGCTCGTCCAGCTAGCGTCCTCGTACGAGCTACTCCATCGATTTCGAGAAGCACGCGCAGCGCACGAGCGTCTCGCAAGCGAAGCGACGGAGCCTGCGCTCCGACGCTCCAGCGCCTATCGAGCCGCGATGCTGCTCATCCGCGAAGGCGACGATCGCGCTGCGATGCAAGCGCTCCATCGCTTCATCGCCGACAACGACGAGCCCGAAGCGCTGGAGCTCCGTGCGCACGCCAGTTGGGAGGTCTGGCGGATCCTGCTCCGGCTCGGCCGAACCACGGAGGCTCGGCGCGCTCGCGCGACCCTGAGCGAGCTGGCGTCGACGCCCGTCGAGTTGCGGCGAAGTGGGGGTCGGCTCGTTGCAGAGGCTGGACTGAGCATCGTCGCCGAACGCGTGGACACGCTGGAGCGCGAGCTGCGGATCGCACTGGCTCGAGCCCTCCGCGCAGCGACGTCACTCGAGGGCGTGCATCGAGAGATCCGCAGCGCGGAGGCGCGCGTGAGGGAGATCGTCCACGCACTCTGGAGAGTCGCCGTGAATCCGAGCATCAGAGCTCCCGCGTTCGCGGAGCAGGCGCGCGCCTTCGATGCCCTCTCCCAAGCGCTCGTCAGCCCCCGTGCGCTCTCCTCAAACCTTGACGCCGGGCAAGTACGAGCTGCGCTCGAGACCGCACAGTTCATCGCGCACTGCGGCGCTCTCCGTGCACACACGCAGGCGATCGAGCAGAGCGTCTACTCCGGCGAACCCGTGGTCGAACAGGCGTACGCACGCATCTTGACCGAGGATCTCGAGGTTCTCGAGCGATGCCTCTTCGACGGGCGCGACATGTTCTTCCCTCTCATCGACACCGCGCGCAGAGCGCGACGAAGGGCGCGCGCGGGCCACCTTCTGATCGAGCCGATGCACGCGACGCCTGCGCTCGATCGTACGGAGTGATCACTCGGCGAGGGAGGCGAGTGAGAGCGTCTGTCGGAGCGCGCGGAGGATGACCGGTCTCCAGGAGACCCAGTCGTGGCCGCCTTCGAAGACCTCCACGGCGTGCTCGACGCCGCGCTCTTCCAGGTGACGGTGGAAGCGCTCGCTGCCCTCTCGCACGAAGTCGCGATCGCGGCGGCCCCACGCGAGGTAGAGGCGCGCGCCGACGTCGTCGTTGCTCTCCCAGACGACCCACGGATCGTCCTCGCGGATGCGTGAGAGCGGCTCGGGAGGGCCGAACACGTGCCATGTCGGGATGATCACGTTGATCAGCGGATCACGAAGAAATTCCAGGCGATGCTGGGTGTCGAGGCTCGGCCCGCTGATCGCCGTCACGCTCGCCCACGTGCCGCGGCGGTGGATCGCGAAGCGCAGCGCCCCCTCCGCGCCCATCGAGACGCCCATCACGTGGCAGCCGATCGGACACGGCAGCGTGTGGAGACGACGCGCGACGCGCGGCATCACCTCGTCGACCACGTAGTCCTCGTAGCGTCGGCTGCCGTCGTACCAGTTGGCCCAGAAGCCGAGGTCGCCCTGCGGCACCACGATCACAGCGCGCGGCACCGAGCCGTTCGACATGCCGCGCACCAGATCGCCCGAGATGCTCGCGCGATCGAGGCTGTCGGGCCCATCGCCTCCGCCGTGGAGGAACACCACCAGCGGCAGCGACTCGCTCGCGCGGAGATCCTCGGGCGCGAGGATCGCGACCTCCATCCACACGTCGCGCATCGCAGGAGAGCGCACGCGCTCGTACGTCATGAGGCGAGGGAACGACGCGCAGCCGAGGCCTACGGCGCCGAGCGTCGCGAGCGCGAGCAGACGTGCGAGGGAGCCCGCCGCGATCCTCAACGCGTAGATCTCCGACGTGCGCGCGATACGAGAAGCGTCCCGAGCGCGAGCGTCACGAGCGCGGGCAGCCCGACGGGCTCCGTTCGAGCCTCGATCGTGCACCCCTGGAACGCGACCGACGCGACGGGATCGAAGCACTCCTCGACGTTCGACATCGTCACGTTGCCCACGCCGTCGACCACGCCGAGGCGGACGCACACTGGTGAGGCGGCCTGCGCACCGTCGAGGAACAAGCGGAGCGTGATCTCGCCTGCAGAAAAATTTCGTACACGATCGACGAGCAGTGGCGCGGCGAGACCGTCGGCACGCGTGAGGAAGAGCAGGTACTCGAGCGAGCCGCCGGGGCCGTCGTCCGAGGCCGCGCCCGCGAACACACCCACACGGAAGCCGCCATCGGGCAGCTCGCAGCCGGGGCCGACCTCTTCGGAGCTCACGCGGATCTCGGTGGCGAAGGACGGAGGCGAGGCGTCGGCGCTCGATCCAGTGCAGAACCCGAGGGTCAGCGAGGTCTCGGGGCCGCGCGCCTCGCCGCCATACTGCGTGCGCGGCTCGAGCGGCGCGTCGGGCACGAAGAAGAGATCGTCGTCGTAGACCTCGACGTGGCCGGTGACGGGCGTTCCACTGTCGCAGGACACACCGCACGCGCCGCAGCGCAGGAGCGTGATCTCGCTCGCGGGATCGCGGCCGGGACCGTCCGGGCCGAAGTAGCCCTCGACGTAGCGCACGCGCACCCACGCATCGGTCGTCACGCCTGGCGCGCCGACAGCGGGAAGGACGTCGATGGGGCCGACCGGCGGATCCTCGCACTGCGCGCCGACCGACGTGATGGGCGAGAGCGCCGCGACGCACACGAGCACGGCCCACGCCCACCGCGCACGGTGGAGCGAGCCGACGATCGAGGTCCGGAGCGCGAGGCGCATCGCGTCGAGTATAGGCCACGAGATCCTCGCGAGGCACGAAGGTGCTCGCCCCCCAAGAGAGGCAGCGGGATGGCTGCACACGCGGACGCCGTGATAGTCGTTGCCCGTGCAGCGCGCCGAGACGATTGCAGGCCTGCTCCTCGCCGCCTTCGCGCATGCAGGCGGCGAGGCTCTGCTGTCGCGCACGGCGCTCGCGCCCGATCTCGCGGCGCGCGCACGAGATCGACTGGACGCGCTCGAGGCCTCGAGCGGCGGATCACGCGAGCAGCTCCTCGCAAGGCTCGCGCGGGAGGCCGCCGATCCGCCGCTCGATGCGCTGCCCGCGAGCCCGCGCGCGGCGGCGCTGCTCGCAC
>JAFLCL010000024.1 GCA_017303575.1 Deltaproteobacteria bacterium | reverse complement strand
GTCGCGCTCGGCCTCGCCCTTCGCAAGCGAGCCCGCACCTGACGGATCATGCCGCGCGGCGCTCGCTCTCGCGCGCGGCGAGCGCCTTCGAGGCGACCCACACGAGCCCCATGATCGAGTGCTGTGGGTTCACGCCGAGGTTCGTGGGGAACACGCTCGCGTCCATCACGAAGAGGCCCTCGGTGCCGCGCACGGCGAAGCGCTCGTCGACCACGCCGCGCGCGTCGCTCGACGCGCACGCGGTGCCGAAGAGGTGCGAGCTCACGAGGTGCACGTCCGCGCGGCGCAGCCTCGCGGGCATGGCGCGCACATACTCCTCTTCGCTCTTCACGATCTCGGGCATGCAAGCGAGGCCCGGATAGATCTCGTTCGCGCCGACCGCGAACATCATGCGGCCCACGTGCAAGAGCGCGTCGCGCACCTTGTCGAGGTCGCCCTCGGTCGGCTCGTAGCGCACGGACACTCCGTCGAAGAAGCCCGAGCGCACGCGACCGAGCGCCTCCATGCGCACCACGCCGCCCCACTGCGCGTAGCGACCGAGCTCGCCCACGCGCGTCTGCCAGTCGCGTCCGGCCCCGGGAAGGCGCGCCGCGAGCATGTCGGGCGGGAGCGCGAGCGCCTCGAGCTTGAAGCCGCGGTCGCGCATGGGGACCTCGTAGCCCTGCGACGCGCCGAAGCCCATCGACACGTCCTCGTCGAAGCGGCCCACGATCGCCGCACCGGGGTGCGCCTGGAAGCGCTCACCGAGGTTCGCGTGCCGCACCCCGCTCCGCGCCAGCAGGAGCGGCGAGAAGATCGCGCTCGCCGCGACGATCACGCCGCGTCGCGCGCGGATCTCGATCGTCTTCTTGCCGAGCGCGTCGTGCTGCGTGCCGCGCACGCCGATCGCCCGACCTCGCTCGAGGATCACGCGCTCCACGTGGCAGCCCGCGTAGAGGCGAGCCCCGCTCGCGATCGCGCGCGGCACGTAGCTCACCTCCATGCTCTGACGTGCACCGATCGGACAGCCCTGGAGACACCGGCCGTTGCCCTCGCAGCCTCGCGCGTTGCGATGGATCACCTGGCCCGGCAGGCCGAGCGCCTTCGAGGCACGCTCCATCAAGAGGTTGTTGCCGCCCGCGATGGGCGCCTCGGTCGGTCCCACCGAGAGCTCGTCCTCGATGTGGACGAACGCGTCGTCGAGCGCCTCGCCCACGAGCGACGCGAGGCCCCAGTTCCTCGTCCAGTCCTCGCGCACGTCGTCGGGCGTGCGCCAGATGATGCCCGAGTTGATCGCCGTCGATCCCCCCACGCACTTGCCTTGCAAGAGCGGCATCGGCACGAGGCTGTCGGTCGCGAGCGTCGCCATGCCGCGCACCGCCATCGCCATCGCGTCGACGAGCTCACGCGGTCGATCCTCCGGCTTGAGGAACGCGCCCTCCTCCACGAGCGCGAGCGAGAAGCCCGCCTCCGAGAGCACGCGCGCCGCTGTCGCGCCGCCCGCGCCGGTCCCGACGATCACGAAGTCCACCTCGTCGGCCCAGCGGCTCATGCTGCACCTCGTGCGCTCTCGACGTGGATCGGCGGCTCACTGTTCGACGTGGCGCGCTCGCCGCTGATCGGCTCGTCGCGACGCGCGTTCAGCACGGGGAGCGCACGCCGCGACCGGCTCGGCAGCTCGCGCGCAGGATCACCGTCGTAGCCCGTGCGCGCGCGGGTGCTCGGCACCCTGAAGATCGCCATGCATGCGATGAGCTTCAGCAAGAGGCAGAGCTCGCGCACGAGGAAGATGCGGTGGCGCGACATCGCGTCGAGGTGCTCGCTGCGCTCCTCGCGGGTGAGGCTCGCGAAGCCGCGGAAGCGACCGCCGATCCACACGGGCGTCGTCACCGCGAGGAAGAACGCGAAGCGGATCCCGAGCTTGGCCTTCTCGCTCGCGGAGCCCATGAAGCGCGCGAGCCCCGAGAGGTAGTCCACCTCACCCTCGGCCACCGTGAAGCCCATGTCGGTGCCCGCGAAGCTCGGGAGCACCAGGCCTGCCCAGAAGGTCTCGAGCCGCGTCAGCGGCAGTGCCGAGCTCATCGTCGACGTCATCGCCATGGTCATCGTCCACCCCTCTTCCGTCGGCTGTTCGCGGCCGTGCGCGGGTCCGCCTTCTTGCTGCCCTTGCTGCGTGTCTTCGTCTTCTTCGTCGTCTCGATCGGCGCGCCTGGCGCAATCATCGGAACCGCGGCCAGGAACATCGTCAGCGCGTCGACCGTCGTGCGATCGAGGCGGTGCAGGAGTCGCGCGGCCGTCGCACGCGCGCGCTCGTGATCGCGAGCCTCCATGCGATCGAGCAGGCGCGCGTACACCGCGAGGGTGGCCTTGGCGTTCGCGAAGAACGCGAGCTCCACGCCGCGGTTGCCCTCCACCGTGCGCACCACCGAGTTGAAGAGCAGCTCGTACGCGAGGTTGCCCGTCGCGCGCACGATGAGCCGCGCGAACGCGAGGTCGGCCACCATGAACGCGTGCGAGTCACCGAGGAGCGCGCCCATCGCGACCACGTGGGCGCGCATCGCGCGGAGCTCGTCGGCGCTCGCGCGCTCGGTCGCCAGGCCCACGGCCTCGATGGCCACCGCGCGACGCAGCTCCATCAAGCTCGCGAACAGATCGAGCCCACCCGGCACCGCCGCGCCCGAGAGCACGAGCGACGCGAGGTGACCGAAGAGATCGAGGCCGCCGGTCTGACGAAAGTCGAGCACGCGCGTGCCCGAGCCGTGCACCGCGCGGAGCAGCCCCTCGGCCTCGAGGTGCGCGATGGCCGAGCGCAGCGTGAGGCGCGAGACACCGAGCTCGTCCGACAGCTCGCGCTCCCCCGGCAGGGTCTGCCCCGCGAGGTAGCGGCCCGTGAGGATGCGGAGACGCAGCGCGTCGGCCGCGGTGCTCGCCACGCTTCGTCGGGCTGGGTTGGAGTCGTACATGGCTTGCGTTTCCTGGCGATCCGAAAGTGGTTCAACCAGTTGAGGCAAGTGGTATGACCAGTTCCACGATCGATCAAGCGGGCTCCCGGCGCGTGACCGAACCGTGACGCTGCCGTCCCCAACTCGATGCGGGCCGGGTCGGAGCGGCGCTAGTCTCCGCCGTGCTCGAAGACCTGCGTCGCCGGATCCGTGTCGCGCGGACGTGGCTCGTCTACCGCGTCGATCGGGTGCTGGAGTGGCCGCCCATCGTGCAGGTGCTGCTCGTCGCGGTGCTGACGGCGATGCTCGTCGCGCTCTTCGCGAGCCTCGCGACGGCGCTCGACGCGACGCCGCACGACGCCTCGTTCACCGACGAGCTCTGGTGGTCGCTCACCCACTTCGCCGACGGCGGCACCATGGCCAACGACCCTCCGGGCCGTCGGGTGGCGGGCGCGCTCGTGTCGGGCACCGGCATCCTCGTCTTGTCGCTGCTCGTCGCCGCGCTGACGAGCAAGATGGCCGACCGCATCGGAGAGATGCGCGGCGGCCTCTTGCCCGTCGTCGAGCGTGATCACGTGCTCGTGCTCGGCTACGCGCCCAACACGCCGCTCTTCGTGCGCGAGCTCGCGCGCTCACAGCAGCGCGCCAAGGTCGTCGTGCTCGCGACCACCGACAAGGCACAGGTGGAGCTGTCCCTGCGCGCGGTGAAGAGCGTCGCGGGTCAGCGGCTCTCGACGATCGTGCGTACGGGCGATCCGCGACAAGAGCTGGCGCTGGTGCGCGTCGCGGCCGATCGAGCGCGGGCGATCGTGGTGCTTCCGCCCGCCGCGCTGTCGGACGAAGAGTCCGTGCGCTGGACGCTCGCGGTGCTGCTCGCCCTGCACCGCGTCTTGCCCGAGACGTGGCGCGGGCGTGTGCTCGTCGAGGCTCGGCACGACGAGGCGCGCGAGCTGCTCGACCTCGCCGTGGCGCCCGGCATCGCAGGCTCGGGGGCGGTCTCGACGCGCGTGATCGCCACCGACCGCGTGGTCGCGCAGATCCTCGCGCAGAGCGCGCGACACGACGCGCTCTACTTCGTCCTGCGACACCTCCTCGCGTTCGACGGCTGCGAGGTCTACTTCGAGGACGTGCCCGCCGACTTGGTCGGCCGCACGTTCGGCCTCGCACACGCGCGCGTCGAGGGCGCGATCCTCGTCGGCCTGATGCGCGCGGGCCGCCCGCTGCTCGCGCCCCGCGATCCTTCGCTCACGCTGGAGCGCGACGATCGCCTCGTCGTGATCGCAGAGGGCCGCGGACGGGCCCGCTTCGAGGGCACGCTGCCTCCTGCGCCCGCTGTCGCGGCCCCCAAGCCCGCGCAGCCCGAGCGTGTGGTGATCCTCGGGCACAACGCGACGCTACCGCACCTGCTCGCCGAGCTCGGTCGCATCCTGCCGCGGACGTCTCGCATCGACGTGCTCACCGATCACGAGGTGCCCGACATCGTGCGGATGATCGCGAGCGCGCGCGACGAGCGACCGAAGGGGCGTGCGATCGAGGTCGCGCATCGCATGCGGTCGGCCGTGGCCCTCGCGCGCGAGGGCAGCCCCGAGCTGTGCGCGGCCGACGCGATCGTGATCCTCGGCGAAGAGGGCGTCGACGACGTGAACGGCGACGCGAGCGCGCTCGCCATGCTGCTCCGGCTGCGCAAGGCGGTGAAGAAGTGGCTCACGGACTCGCCCGGCGAGCGCGGCGCGCGCCTCGTGACGGAGGTGCGGGATCCACGCTCGGCCATGCACGTGGAGCCCCGTCCCGGCGATGCTGTGGTGAGCTCGGACGTGACCGCGATGCTGCTCGCGCAGGGCGTCCTCGATCCCGACGCGTTCCCCATCTACGACGCGCTCCTGTCGGGCGTGACGGCTCGCGTCGTGCTCCGCGATCGGCACGAGTACGTGCCCGCCGAGGCGACCTTCGCCGACGTGATGGCGGCCGCCCGCGCGCGCGGTGAGATCGCGCTCGGCGTGCACCCCGATCCGCGGCCTCATCCTTCGCGCACCCAGCTCGATCGCCAGCGTCTCGAAGAAGGCGACGCGAGCGCGGGCGAAGAGGCATGGCTGAACCCGCCGCGGAGCACGGTGGTCCCCGCGGACGACACCACGAAGATCGTGGTCATCACGCCGACGGATCCTTGAGCGACCAAGAGCCCCCGGCGCCCCACGACCGACGGCGAACGAGCGCCCGCCGCGTCCATTCCGCTATGATGCCGCGCGGCCCGAGGGGCCGATTCGGAGGAGCGGATGAACGGTCAGGGTTGGCTTCTCGCGCTGGCGGCGAGCGCGTTGGTGGTGATGCTCGCGACGCCGGTGTCGGCACAGCAGTCGTCGGACGAGCAAGCGCGCCTGCACTACCAGGTGGCGGCTTCGTACTACGAGCAGGCCGACTACGAGAGCGCGCTCCGCGAGTTCCAGTCCGCCTACCGACTGAGCCAGCGCCCGCAGCTCTTCTTCAACATCTCGCTCTGCTACCAGCAGCTCGAGAACCTCGACGAGGCGATCACCTACCTCGAGCGCTACCTGAACGAGGTCACCGAGATCGAGAACCGCGCAGCCCTCGAGCTGCGCCTCGCGAACCTCCGCACCCGACGCGATCAGCGGGAGGCGCAGGCCACGGACACCACGACGACGGTGACACCCACCGAGACGCGGCCCGAGCAGCCCCCGCCCAGCACCGGTGACTCGACGAACGTCCCTGCGATCGTGGGCTTCTCCATCGCAGGCGTGGGCCTGATCGCGGGCGCGATCTTCACCGGCCTCCTCTTCGCCGAGGACGGACGCGTGAGCGGCCTTCCTTGCGCGGAGTCGCGCACGTGTCCCGAGAGCGAGGTGAGCTCGCTCGGCACCTACGCGCTCGTCTCGGACATCAGCTGGGGCGTCTCGCTCGCGGGCGCGATCGTGGGAACCGTCTTCCTCTTCGTCCCGACCGGCAGCAGCGCGAGCGCCGACATTGCGTCGCTGCGCATCTCTCCCGTGGCGGGGCAGGTGAACGGCGTGATGCTCTCGGGAGCGTTCTGATGAGCACGAAGCAGGGACTCGCGGCTGGCGGGCTCGCGCTCGCCGCCCTGACGGCAGGCTGCTCCGCACTCTTCGGAGGCGGGCGCTACACCGGAGGTGAGGAGCTCGACGCTGCGCTCACGGAGACCGACGCCCCCTCCGGCGAGGAGGACGCTCCGGGAGGGCCCGACGCGCACGATCCGGATGAAGACGCCTGGACGCTCACGTGCACGGACGACGACGGCTGCAGCGCAGACCAGTTCTGCAACCGCACCCGCTCCCTCTGCGAGCCCTGCGACTCCGACGGGGACGGACTGCAGCATCGCGCTTGCGTCGAGCGCGTCTCGGGGATGGCGTGGGACTGCGAGCCCGACGAACGCTTCGTGGTGCAGAACCTCCGCGCCACCAGCTTCGACCACACGCTCCGTGCGTTCGTCGGGCCCTCGGCGCTGCACGTCTTCTACGTGTCGAGTGACGGCGGCGCCGCGGTTCGCTACGCGCGCTTCGGAGCGGGCACACCTTCCGACGTGCTCCTCGGGGCCGTCGCGGCGCCCGGGTTGCGGAGGTACGACGCAGCGCGCTTCGAGGGAAGCCGCGTCTCGCTCGTCGGCTACGACGACGAGGGCGGCAGGCGCTACGAGCTGAGCGACGATGCGGTCGAGCTCACGACGTCGCGCTTCTTCGGGGCGCTGGACGCATCGGGCTACGACGCGCTGATGCCGGCTGGCCCGCCGGTGCTGGTCCTCGTGAGCCCCGGCGAAGCGTTCCTGGGGTTCAGTGCCCGCTGGGGCGCAGCGGGCATGGGTGGGCGGGTGGTCCTCGACGTCGGCGGCGACACGTCCTTCGGGAGTCACATCGCCACGTACCACGAGCGCGCCGCCTCCCCGACAGCCACGCTCTTCGCGTCGGGCCGCGGCGCAGCGCTCGTGCCCAACGACATGACCGAGTCGAACCCGTTCCTGCTCTGGGCCGGCGACGTGCGCGACTTCGGCTCGAACCACGACCCCCAAGAGTTCGACGTCGGCTCGCTGAACGTGGGCCAGCTCGCCGTCGCGCGACTCGAGGGCGACGCGGTCATCGTCGCGCTCGGGGCGGTGGGGATCTCGGCCGGCGTGCGCCTCGCCGTGGGGCTCGCCAGCTGCACGGATCCGACCGAGTGCTCGTTCACCACCATGACCCCTTCTCCCCAGATCGAGGTCGAGGGCATGGAGCAGAGGACGGTCGCAGTGACCGGCGTGACGTCGCGCTCGGTGTTCCTCGCGACCACGGCGCCCGACGCGTTCCGCGTGGGGAGCCTCGAGATCTGCACGCGCGGAACCGCGTGCACGCCGACCGTGCCCCGCTCGGTGCGTACGATCGCCATCCCGGCGCTCCCCATGCCCGACACGCGCGAGGTGGCCGTCGATCTCGTCGGGGACCCCACCACCGGCAGGCTCACGCTCGGCCTCGCGCGCGCGTCGCGCGACGAGATCCAGACCGCGCGCGTGGACCTCTGCTTCGTCCCCGACTGACGCGTGGAGCTCTGGCAAGCCATCGTCCTCGGCCTCGTCGAGGGCCTCACGGAGTTCCTCCCCGTGAGCTCGACGGGTCACTTGCTCGTGACGCAGCGCCTGATGGGCCTGCCCGAGGACGAGGCCTCGAACGCGTTCGCGATCGCGATCCAGCTCGGCGCGATCGTGGCGGTGCTCGGGCTCTACCGTGCGCGCATCCAGACGATGCTCGCGGGCCTCGTGGGCAAGAGCGCCGAGGGCGCGAAGCTCACGCGCATGCTGCTCGTGGCGTTCCTGCCCGCGGCGGTGCTGGGCTTGCTGTTCGACGATCTCATCGAGTCGTATCTGTTCGGTCCCTGGCCGATCGTGATCGCGTGGACGATCGGCGGCGTCGTGATGATCGGGCTCACGATCAAGCCGCCCTCACGCGAGGGCCGGGGCCTGGACTCGCTCGACGCGAAGAGCGCGTTCCTCGTGGGCCTCGCGCAGTGCGTCGCGATGTGGCCCGGCACGAGCCGCAGCTTCGCGACGCTCGTGGGCGGCCTGCTCGTGGGCTTGTCGATGACGGCGGCCGTGGAGCTCTCGTTCTTGCTCGGCCTGATCACGCTCGGCGCAGCCACCGCGTACTCGATCGTGGGCCATGGCCGCGAGATGCTCGAAGCCTACGGTCCGCTCCCACTCGCCGCAGGCTTCGTCGCCGCGCTGATCACAGCAGCGATCTCCGCCGAGCTGATGGTCCGCTGGCTCGAGAAGCGCACCCTCGCGATCTTCGCCGCGTGGCGCCTGATCGCGGCCGCGATCGTGAGCGCGCTCGTGCTCGCGAACGTCATCTGAGAGAGCGAGAAAGAATCCCCGTGCTTCGAGTCGGGCCGCGGCGGAGGGGGGTCCGATGCTCAAACATCCTCGGCCTTCGGCCTGCGGAACTCGCCCTGGACCCCCCACCACCGCGTCCCTTCACGCCGTGAGTCGATTGTTTCTCGCTCCCTGAGTTGGTCTGGTTCGAGGGACCTCTGGCCCCTCGAGCTCCCCGTCGCTCACCTCGTCGCTTCGCTCCTGCTCCAGGGGTTGCTTCGCAACCCCGCCGCATGGCGCCCCCCGAGAGACAATTCCCACGGTCTCTGACTGAGAGAGCCGGCGATCAACGTTGGGTGGCGATCCACTCGCGGACCGCGGCCTCGAGCACTGTGAGGCTCACCGGGCCCAGACCGAGCACCCGATCGTGGAACGCCCGCGCATCGAATCGGTCGCCCAGCGCGGCCTCGGCCTCGGCGCGCGAGGCGAGGAACGCGAGCTGTCCCACCTTGTAGGCGAGCGCCTGGCCTGGCCAATTGAGGTAGCGATCCACCTCGTTGACGATCAGATCCGCCGACATCGAGGTGTGCTCACGCAGGTACGTCTCGGCCTGGGCTCGACTCCAGCCCATCGCGTGAAGGCCAGTGTCCACCACGAGGCGCGCCGCGCGGAACGCCTCGAGATCGATGGCGCCGAGGCGATCCACCTCATCGTGGTAGAGGCCCATCTCGTCGGCGAGTCGCTCGGCATAAAGGCCCCAGCCCTCCACGTAGGCCGTGAACTCCGCATAGCGGCGGAACGCAGGCATCGCGGGCAGACCGTAGGCCACCGTGATCTGGAAGTGATGACCGGGCACCGCCTCGTGCGCAGTGACAGCGGCGACGAGATGACGGCGACGCGACGCGGGCTCCGCTGTGTTCACGTAGTAGATGCCGGCCCGTGATCCATCGGGCGCGCCGGGCACGTAGAACGCGAAGCCGGCGCTCGGGGCCTCGCTCGCGGGCACGGGCCGTACCTCGCACGCGGTCTCTGCGCGCAGGCCGAAGAACGACGGCGCGCGGGCCTCGGCTTGCCGCACCCGCGCCGTCGCGTCCGCCAAGATCTCGTCGCCGTTCGCGTAGCCGAGCGCAGGATCACTTCGCAGGTGCTCGAGCACGTCCGCGACGGTGCTCGAGGCGAAGTGAGGTCCGCCGAGCTCGAGCAAGCGCGCGTCGGTGCGCGCGATCTCCGAGAGCCCGAGCTGGTGGATCTCGTCGGCCGTGCGAACGGCCGTGGTGTGGCGACGGATCTCCGCCGCGTAGCAGGCAGCGCCGTTGGGCAACGACGCGATGCCCTCGTGCGCGGCATCTCGTCCGTGGGGAAGCACCTCGGCCTCGATGCGATCGACGTAGCGCTGAAAGGCCGGGCGCACCTCACCCTCGAGCACGGTGCGCAGCTCCGCGAGGAACGCGACACGATCGCCTTCGGACCAGCCCTCGATCGCCGCCGCCGGTGCTTGGTACGCGACCCACTCCTCCACGGGCGACGCGAGCGCGCCGCGCCCGAAGGTCACGAGCCGCTCGAGCGTAGCGTGCGGCGCCACGAGGCCGCGCGAGGCGCCCTCGACGAGGTTGGCCGTGACCTGATCGGTGAAGGGCGCCCACGCCGCGAGGCGAGAGAGATACGCGCGCCCCTGCGCGACCGTGTCGAACGCGTGGATGGGCGCGACGCGGTTGAGCGCGACGATGGGATTGTCCATCGCGGAGGCGCTCCAGGACTGCTCCTCGCACACCTCCGAGCCCGTCTCGGCTTCGAGCGCGTCGATGAAGAGCGCGAGCGTGAGGCGATCCGAATCACGCTCCACCGTGAGCGAGCGAGCCCGCGCCAAGAACGTCGCGCGCGCCGCGCGTCGCCTCGCTTCGGCAGCGGGGCTCGGGTCCGGCATCTCGCCATCGCGGCGGTGATCCCCGGTGAGCGTGCCGAGGACGGGATCCTCTTCGAGCGCCGCCGCCCAGTGCTCCCTGAGCAACGACGCCAGCGCCTCGTCGTGCACACCCGCCGCAGCGTCTTCGATGGGCGCGTCGTGGAGGGCAGTCGAGGTGCGAGGCGAAGCCGCACCGCACGCGACGAGGACGAAGGCGAGGGGGACGAACCGGACGAGGGACATGCGCGCGCTCGTAGCACGTCGAGCTCACCGTCCCGGCCGCCTCCCGGTGCGGGTGCACGCTCCGCCGAGGCCTCGTGGATTGGGACTAACGCCTACGTCTCGATCGGCCGGACGCGCCGCGGGACTCGACGGGCCGCTCCGCGGTGGGACGGCTGGGCGGCGACGGCGGCCGAGGCGCCGCTGCTCTGGCCTGCGCGGCCTCCTCTGCAGCCTTGCGCGCCATCGCGGCCTTCTTCTCCGCGTACTTCGACAGGCGCGGAGGCGACGGCTCCTCCATCGTCGCGGCCGCCGCGCCTGGCGCGAGCCCCAGCGACTTGCGGCGCCTCTGCTCGTCGCGATTCGCGTCGCGGATGAGCGACTCCACCGAGGCCGTTCCGCCCATCCGCGTCTCTGGCCGATAGACACCGGTCAGCACCGTGTCGGGCGCGAGCATGTTGGCCTGGTACAGCTCCCACATCTCCTCGGCATATGGGCGCCGCGGAAAGTCTCGAGCAAAGCGCGAGACGTACGTGTGCAGGTTGCCGACGTCGCGCACGAGCAGCTTGCGCGCGTTCTGGTTGTGCGCCGGATCGACCGACTGCGGAAAGTCGATGATCACCGGTCCATCGCCGCTGAGGAGGACGTTGAACTCCGAGAGATCGCCGTGCACGACGCCGGCGCACAGCATCCGCACGACCTCGCGCAGCAGCCGCGCGTGGATCGCGACAGCTTCCTGCGGAGACAACGCGACGTCGGCGAGTCGCGGCGCCGGCTGGCCACGCGCGTCGAGGATGAGCTCCATCAGGAGCACGCCGTCGATGAAGTGGTGCGGGATCGGCACGCGCACACCGGCCGCGTACAGGCGGTGGATGATGTCCGCCTCCGCCGAGCGCCACGCCTCTTCCTCCTGTGCGCGGCCACGCGTCGAGCGCTTGGTGATCGCCCGCTGATCGCGGCTGTTCCGGACGCGCCGCCCCTCCGTGTACTCCGCCCGGTTCTTGAAGGTCCGGTGGACGGCGTCCTTGTAGATCTTGGCGACGCGGTACGCCCCGCCCGCCACCACCAGATACACCTCGGCCTCCTTGCCGCTCATCAAGGGGCGAACGACCTCCTGGAGGATGCCGTAGTCAGCGAGCGTCGCGAGCTTGTCGGGGATCCGCATGGTTCGGTGGAGCCCGCTCTTACCAGACGAGAGCGTCCTCTGCAGGAGGCGCATCACGAGTCCGCACATCTCTCGCTCGCCCAGCGTCCATGGCGCTTTCGCAGCGCCCTCGGCACGATGAGCCTGCGGGCAGGAAGCTCGGTTGCCCAACGGCCGCGAGCCAGGCCCGCCGATGGTGCTGCGCCGATGGCCGACGATAGAATCGAGCGATGGCGCCGTTCCGTGTTCGCTGCGAGTGGTGGAAGCATGGTGACGTCGACGCCGATGGGCCCTCGACCACCTGCGAGACGGAGGGTGACATCGAGGGCTGGCTCGTCTCACCCGAGATCACGAAGCTCCGGCAGCGCGCCGACGGCAGCTACGTCCCGATGTTCTTCGCGGAGGACCTCGGCACGGGCCGCACGTGGCAGATCATTCCGCCGTGATGCGAGGACACCGAAGCTCGCGCGGAACTGGGCATCCCAGACGGGATTCCCGACAGAAGGCGTCACATTCAGGGCGAGCTCTTGAGGAACCACCGTCCGAGGCTGACGCTTCGAACCGGATACAAAGTCGGCGCTTCGCGCACGGGGTCACTGCATGGGGGTCTAACCTCCCGAGAACACAGGGGCTTTGGAGCGTCCTTTGACGCGATGGTGATTTCGGTCGAATTCGAGGGGTCGCGCGATGATCTCCGGCCGGGTCACGAAGCGACACAGGCTCGGCCATCGACAACCGCGTAGCCACCGGCCGAGCGCGGCTTCACACACGACGCCCCGCCCGCTACCAGCTTCGTAGGCGCAACCGCCGGGTCCACAGGCGCTCACCCCCATCGGACTTACTCTGCGACGCGCGGGTGTCGGCCCTTCCGGCAACGCGTCGCGTGTCCACGCGGACTGAGCTGTCTCGACCTCAAGCGATCTCGAGGCGCACCGCCGTGTTCGGTAGCTTCGGCCGACTGTGCGCGGCGCGCAGTGCGTCGACCGTGTGCGTCTCACCCGCTGCGCGATCCCGAACGATCGCGCCGAGGACGACCCACGTGATCGGATCCACCTCGAGCCGATCGTTCTCCCACCGCGAGATCGTCTCGGCGGTGACGCCGAGCACCTCCGCGAGCTCGAGGGCCTTCATCCCCAACGTCTTGCGCAGCCAGCGCAGCGAGTCCCCCGTCCGCGCTCCGTGCTCGACGAGCCACGCGCCGATCGCGAGGTCGTGTCGCTCGAGCGTCTCGTCGAGCCACCCCTCGTGCGCACCGGACGCCGAGCTCACCACCGGCAGCTGCGCCACGAACAGCACACCACCGACGCTCACCCGCCGCTCTTCGGTCTTCGCCGCTGCCGCCTTCTTCCTCGCCGCCATCTCAGCCTCCCTCAGTACACGGTCTTGATGACCAGCAAGCCGTCGATGACCACGGCCACACCCAACTCGTCGCCGTCGACGTCCTCGCTACGGATCGTCCAGCTCGCGTTCGCGCGGTCCCAGCGACACGAGGTCGCCACGGCAATGGCGTGGAAGACGTCGCGACGAGACACCCGTCGCTCGCCCATGCGCTCGATGGCGTGCGATGTGAAGAGCACGCGCCGACGCCTGGCGAGGTTCTGAATGACCGCCAACGCCGCGCTATCCATGACGCCCACATCGGCAAGACATGACAATATCGCAAGTTGCGGGTCGGCGCACGATCAGCCCTCCGTGCGTCGGAGGAGGCGAAGCTCGCGGCCCGTCAGCGGGCCGCGGAGGTAGCTCATCGCCCAGCGCGGGTTGAGGAGCGCGAGCTTGCTGTCCTTGGCCTCGCGCACGACGAACCAGCGCGGCTGGAGCTTCTTGAGGAGCGTCGCGAGCACGCTCTTCTTCTTGTCCTCGCCCAGGCCCTCCACGACACGCGCGCGGTCTGCGTCGGTCTGCAAGCGGCCGAGCAGCCACGTGCCGGCGTTGCTCAGCGTTCGGTAGTCGAGGTCCATCGGGTTCTGCGTCGCGAGCACGCAGCCCACGCCGAACGCCCTCGCCTGCTTCATCAGCGCGACGATCGGACGCTTGGTCGGTGGATTGGCGGGGTGCGGCGGGACGAAGCCGTACACCTCGTCGAACGCGATCAGCGCCTTGAGGCGTGAGCTGCCCGCGAGGCCGCGCACCCACGTGAGCACCTCTTCGAGGATCACGCCGAGCACGAGCTGCCGCTCGGTGTCATCCAAGTGCGCGACGCTCACGATCGTCGCGGGCGTCTTGCCATCGACCTTCTGCATCCACGCCGCCACGTCGATCGACTGACCACGTCGCCACGACGCGAACGACGGTGAGGCGACGAGCGTGTTGAGATCTGCCGCGAGCTCCGCGCGCAGCTTCGGCGACACGAACGCGTCGAGCTCGAGCGCTCCGACCTCGGTGATGGGCGGCTCGCTCAGATCACCCATCAGCTCGGCCAGTGTCGCAGTCCCGCCGCGCGAGAGGCGTCTCTCCGCGAGCACCGAGAGCAGCGCGTGCTCGCGGCTGCGGCCCGGATCCGCGTCGCGCCCCGTGAGCCGCAGGACGAGCGAGACGGCCGCCGACAGCGTCGCGCGCGCCGCGTCCGGCGCGTCGTCCCAGCGCGACGATCGCTGCTCGAGCGCGGAGAGCAGATGGAGCGGCTCGCCCGCGTCCGAGCCAGGTGTGATCACGCGGACGTGAATGCCCTTCGCATAGGCAGCCAGCTTGGCCTCGTCGATCTGCCACCCTGCCAGTCCCGCGCGGCGCGCCTCGACGGCCTTCTGGACCACGAACGGATCGGCGACGCCATCGTCATCACCCGCGTCGGCCTCGACCCAAGGCGCCATGGCGTCGGGATCGAAGGAGGGAAACGCGAGCGCGAGGTTGGCAAGATCGCCTTTGACGTCGATGAGCAGACAAGGCACCTGCGCCGACAAGGCCTCTTCGACGAGCACCGTGAGGAGGCCAGTCTTGCCACTGCCGGTCATGCCGACGATGACGCCGTGCGTGAGCAGATCGTGGGCAGGCAGCGTATACGGACCGAGGTGCGACCGCGCATCGAGCGAGTGCCGCGCGCCGAGATTCAAGGTGGGGGACATGAGGATTCTCCAAACCGGTCAGAAAGAACGGGTCCCCCTCCCGCCAGCGGGAGGGGTCAGGGGTGGGTCAGCGAGGCCGCGCCCAGCAGCGAACCGGCGCTTGGGCGGTCAGCAGGCCGCGACGCGACCTCGCAGCCTCATCAACCGAACGCCGGTCCCCCATTGTTCGGCACCGGCCCTGGCACGGGCGTCACCGGCTCCGCATCGTCGATCACGACGTCGTCGTCACCCTCGACCGGCTCGGGGCCCTTCAGCTTCCCGCGTCCACCGCGCCCGACGTAGAGCGAAGGCACGAAGCGGTCGTAGTCGCCCTCGAACCAGCGCACGAAGACCACCATACGGCGCAGCTCTTCGTACTCGCGGAGGAGGAGGCTGAACGCGCGCGCGCGCGTCTCGATCGCCTCGGCGCGCGCGGCGCCGTGCTGACGCTTGGAGAGCGCCGCCGACATGCGCGAGCCGACGTCGTTCGCGCGTTCGAGGTCGGCGACCGCCACGGGCGTGTGCGCGGCGACCTCGCTCCACGACTTGCGGAACACCGCGATGAGACCGAGCAGGCTCTGCAGCGTGCCCTGGTAGCTCCGCAGATCACGGAAGCCAGCGAGGCGCTCCTTCGGGAGGAAGCCGCGCGCGACGAGCGAGTCTGCGTCGAGGATGAGGCGCTCGTACGTGCTCATGACCTCCTTGTGGAGCTCGGCCAGATCGGACGCCCCTTCCATCATGGCGAGCTCGATGTCCGCCTGACGTGCGGCGCGCGCCGTGGTGTCGAGACCGTCGATGAGCGGGTCCACCTCGGCGCCGAAGCGCGCGACGAGCGCCGGGCGCACTTCCGCGACGGTGCCGACCGCGCCGCTGGCCATGGACGTGGCCGTGACGAGATCGAGCGCGACGCGGCGCATGATCATCGCCTCGGGCAGCGCCTGGATGGCGGCGCGACGCGCCTCGAGCGCGGCTTCGAAGGTCTGGGTGGTCTGAGTGGTGTCGGTCGTGTTCGGCATGGGGATCTCCTTGGAATCGTTGGTGAGGAACTGGTTGGGGTTGATGGGGGTGGGTTTGGGAGCACGGGAACCAGGCATCGCTGTCTCTCTTTCCGGCGACGCAACCGCGCCGCGTGCCCACTTGTCGGCAGCCCCCTCCGCGTGTTTCCTGCGTCGTGTACGAATTCCACGAACGGCCCTGTTTCACGCGGTTTCCACGCGCACGTCGCCGGCGCCACGCGCCTTCCAGGCCGTATCGAGCCAGCTCGGACACCCCGGCACGAGCGGCGTCGCACGCCGAGCTGGCTCGCCGAGGCCGCCCGGAACGGCGTCAGGCGCCGAGCTGGCTCGTCGGGATCGCTAGAAACGACGAACGAGGCCGAACTGGCTCGTCGGGATCGCTGGAAACAACGCCCCGACGCGAGCTGGCTCGTCGATATGGCTACGCGCAGCCCCTCGCACGAGCTGGCTCGTCCAGATGGCTACGCTCAGCCCGTGGACGAGCCGGCTCGTCGACATGGTTGAGCCCCCGCACCCCCTCGCCTTAGGCTCGCCCTCCTAGGACGGGCGCCTCGAGCGCCGCACGGAGGCGGATGGCGAAGGAAGAGAAGGTTGCCGCGAAGCGCGGTCGACCGGCGAAGGCCGCGGGCGTCGAGGCGACCAAGAGCGGCGCGACGTCGGCGAGCAGCTCGGACGCGCTCGTGGGCTTCGAAGAGAAGCTCTGGCTGATGGCCGACAAGCTCCGCAACAACATGGACGCGGCGGAGTACAAGCACGTCGTCCTCGGTCTGATCTTCCTCAAGTACATCTCGGACGCCTTCGAGGAGAAGCACGCGGCGCTCACGGCGGACACGAAGTCCGGCGCCGATCCCGAGGACAAGGACGAGTACAGCGCCGAGAACATCTTCTGGGTGCCGAAGGTGGCGCGCTGGTCGTTCCTCCAGGGCAAGGCGAAGCAGCCCACGATCGGCAAGCTCATCGACGACGCGATGGTCGCGATCGAGGCGCAGAACCCGTCGCTCAAGGGCGTGCTCCAGAAGGACTACGGTCGGCCCGGCCTCGACAAGACGCGCCTCGGCGAGCTGCTCGATCTGATCGGGACGATCGGCCTGGGCGACACGAACAACCGCTCGCGCGACGTGCTGGGCCGCGTCTACGAGTACTTCATCACGAAGTTCGCCTCGGCCGAGGGCAAGAACGGCGGCCAGTTCTACACGCCGCGCGGCGTGGTCCGCGTGCTGGTGGAGATGCTCGCGCCCTACAAGGGCCGCGTCTTCGATCCGGCGTGCGGCTCGGGCGGGATGTTCGTCTCGAGCGAGAAGTTCGTCGAGGCACACGGCGGTCGCGTGGGCGACATCGCGATCTATGGGCAGGAGTCGAACCACACGACGTGGCGTCTCGCGAAGCTGAACCTGGCGATCCGCGGCATCGACGCGAACATCGTCCACGGCGACACGTTCCACGCCGACGGGCACAAGGACCTGAAGGCGGACTACGTGCTCGCGAACCCGCCGTTCAACGACAGCGACTGGGGTCAGCCGCGCTTGAAGGAGGACGTGCGCTGGAAGTACGGGGTGCCGCCCGCGGGCAACGCGAACTTCGCCTGGGTGCAGCACTTCCTCCATCACCTCTCGCCGACGGGGATCGCGGGCTTCGTGCTCGCGAACGGGAGCATGAGCTCGCAGCAGTCGGGCGAGGGGGAGATCAGGAAGGCGATCGTGGAGGCCGACCTGGTCGACTGCATGGTCGCCCTGCCTGGTCAGCTCTTCTATTCGACGCAGATCCCGGTGTGTCTCTGGTTCCTCGCCCGCGACAAGAAGAACGGCCTGGGCGGCCGCGGCAAGAAGATGCGCGACCGTCGGAAGGAGACGCTGTTCATCGACGCGCGCAAGCTCGGAACCCTCGTCGACCGCGTGCATCGCGCGCTGAGCGACGACGAGATCGCGCGCATCGCGGACACCTATCACCGCTGGCGCGGCGACCTGTCGGGCAAGTACGAGGACGTGCCGGGCTTCTGCAAGAGCGCGACGTCCGACGAGATCGCCTCGCACCAGTTCGTGCTGACCCCTGGGCGGTACGTGGGCGCCGAGGAGGTCGAAGACGACGGGGAACCGTTCGACGAGAAGATGAAGCGCCTCGTGTCGACGCTGGAGCAGCAGTTCGCCGAGGGGGCGCGGCTGGAGAAGGAGATTCGGAAGAACCTGCGAGGCCTCGGCTATGGCGGGTGAGTGGCCTTCAGTTCCTCTCAGTGATGTTGCGGATCTTCTCACCGGGCACCCCTTCAAAAGTCAGTACTACACCGACAATCCCCTCGACCCACGACTCGTCGGCGGCGACAACATCGCCCAGGGGCAGATTCGCTGGGAGAACGTTCGACGATGGCCTCGGGACATGGTTACGGGGCTCGACGACTATTGGCTCAAACCAGGTGACGTCGTGCTCGCCATGGACCGTCCGTGGATCGATGCGGGACTAAAGCGTGCCGCCATGAGCGCCGCAGACCTCCCCGCGCTCCTGATCCAGCGGACGGCTCGGCTTCGCGGCAGCGACCGCCTGGATGTGGGTTTCCTTCGGTACATCATCGGCAGCCGTGCCTTCACCCAGTACGTGCTCGGAGTGCAAACAGGTACCGCGGTGCCCCATATCAGCCCTGCGCAGATCCGTGCCTTCAGATTTCCGCTACCACCGCTCAACGAGCAGCGCAGGATTGCTCTCATCCTCGGCGCGCTCGACGACAAGATCGAGCTGAACCGCAAGATGAACGAGACGCTCGAAGCGATGGCCCGGGCGCTGTTCAAGTCGTGGTTCGTCGACTTCGATCCAGTGCGCGCCAAGGCGGAGGGACGCGCCCCGAACGGGATGGACGCGGAGGCGGCGAAGCTCTTTCCGAGCGAGTTCGTGGAGTCGGAGTTGGGGCCGATCCCGACGGGGTGGAGGCAGACGACACTGGGACCTGAAGTGCAGCGCTGTGGAGGTAGTATTCAGACCGGGCCCTTTGGGAGCCAACTCCACGCGTCAGACTACGTGCCGAGCGGCGTCCCGGTGGTCATGCCCAAGGACATCGTTGGCCGGCGCGTGTCCGCCCACTCCATCGCTCGGATCCGCGAGGCGGACGCGGCGCGTCTGTCTCGCCATCGGCTCGAACCAGGCGACGTGGTGTACAGCCGGCGAGGCGACGTCGAACGTCACGCTCTCGTCAGCAAGCGAGAGGCTGGCTGGCTTTGCGGAACGGGGTGCCTTCTCGTTCGCCCGGGGTATGGCTGGCCTTCGGGTGCATTTCTCTCCTTCGCCCTCGACCACCCGGAGACGCGCGCATGGATCGTCCGGCGCGCGATCGGGGCGACCATGCCGAACCTCAACACGGGCATCCTCGGAAGCGTTCCGCTGTGCGTGGCGCCGGACGCCGTTATGCGGGCCTTCTCGCGTGTCGTCGATCCGATCCAGGCCATGATTGGGGCGCGTGCGCTGGAGGCGTCGAGTCTTGCGGACGCTCGCGACCAACTGCTCCCGCGTCTTCTGGCCGGCGAGCTTGATCCGGGGGGCGTGGAATGAGTGGCAAGAAGAAGCGCATCCGCCGCATGTTCTCCGTGAAGGAGGAACTGCTCAAGAAGTCTCGCGAGGCGGCGCTGGCCGCGGTGCAGGTCTTCAACAACCCTAACGTCACGTTCAAGTCGGAGACCTACGTCGTTCTGATGGTCATCGCCTGGACATATCTCTTGCACGCCTACTACCGCGGCAAGAACGTGGACTACCGGTACTTCGTGCAGGGCGCGAAGCGAAAGAACTACGACCGGACGAAACACGGTGCGTACAAGTACTGGGAACTCGAGCGATGTCTCGATGATAAGGCGTGTCCCATCGATCGAGGCGTGTCGCAGAACCTGAAGTTCGTCATCGGACTGAGACACGAGATCGAACATCAGATGACGACTCGGATCGACGACCTCCTGAGCGCGCGCTTTCAGTCTTGCTGCATCAACTACCACGACGCCGCGGTGAAACTGTTCGGGAACAGTTACGGCATCGCTTCGCACCTTGCGTTCAGCCTCCAGTTCTCGTCACTCGGCCGGGAGCAAGTCGACCAACTATCGCAGCACGAGGGACTGCCCGAGCACATCAAGAGCTACATCAAGGGCTTTGACATGTCGCTCACACCTGACGAGTATTCAGATCCCAAGTATGCCTATCGCGTCATCTTCGTGCCGAAGACAGTCAACCATCAGAACCAAGCCGACCAGGTCATCACGTTCGTGAAGGGTGATTCTGATGTCGCGAAGGCCGTGAACGCGCAGTACGCCGTGATCAAGGAAACGGAGCGTCCGAAGTGGCTCCCGTCACAAGTAGTCCGTCGGTTGAATGCGGACGGCTTTCCGCGGTTTTCGATGAAGCACCACACGGACCTGTGGAAGAACGAGGGGGCGAAGGCGACGGGGAAGAACTTCGGCGTTCAAGTCGCGAGCACCTGGTACTGGTACGACACGTGGCTCGAGGTCGTCCGAACGCACTGTCGCGACAACGCGGGGTTGTACAAGTGATCGCGGGTTTCCGCCGGACTGCGACCGAGGACGTGTGACCCGCAAGTCGATAGCGTCTCTCACGGACGTCGTTCGCTCGCGCATTGGGCAGGACCGCCTCTTCGAGAGTGACTTCGGTCGCCTCGTGGGCGAGACTCAGTGTCTCGCGGCGGATGCGGAGCCGGCGGCTCCCAGGAAGGCCGGGAAGGGGCGCAAGGAGACGTGAGCACGTTCACCGAGTCTGTCGTCGAGGAGGCCGCGCTCGAGTGGTTCGGCGGGCTTGGGTACTCCGTCGTCGGGGGGCCGACGATCGCGCCCGGCGAGGCCGGGCAGGAGCGTGCGTCGTACGCGGACGTCGTGCTCGAAGGGCGGCTCAAGGAGGCCCTCGCGCGGCTCAATCCGGGGGTCTCGGCGGAGGGGCTCGAGGAGGCGTTCCGCAAGCTCACGCGGATCTCCTCGCCGCAGCCGATCGACGCGAACCGGGAGCTCCACGCGCACCTCGTGAACGGCGTCAGCGTCGAGTACCTCCGGGCCGACGGGACCATCGGGTACGACCCCGTGCGCGTCGTCGACTTCGACCACCCGGACGCGAACGACTGGCTCGTCGTGAACCAGCTCGTCATCACCGAGAACGGCCACCAGCGGCGGCCCGACATCGTCGTGTTCCTCAATGGTCTCCCGCTCGGGCTCATCGAGCTGAAGAACGCCGCCAGCGAGAACGCGACGGTGTGGAACGCGTTCAAGCAGCTCCAGACCTACAAGCACGAGCTGCCTTCGCTGTTCGTGTTCAACGAGCTCCTCATCGTCAGCGATGGGCTCGACTCGCGCATTGGCACCATCTCGTCGGACAAAGAGCGCTTCCTCCCGTGGCGCACCATCGAAGGCGAGACGCTCGCACCCAAGACCATGTCGTCGCTCGAGGTGCTGATCCGCGGCGTCTTCGAGAAGCGTCGCCTCCTCGACCTCCTCCGCTACTTCATCGTCTTCGAAGACGACGGCGACGTCGCCATCAAGAAGATGGCCGGCTACCATCAGTTCCACGCGGTGGCGTCTGCGGTCGAGGCCACGGTCGCGGCGTCGCGTCCGAAGGGGGATCGCCGCGCGGGCGTCGTCTGGCACACGCAAGGCTCGGGAAAGAGCCTGACGATGGCGTTCTACGCAGGGCGCGTGATCGCGCACCCCGCGATGGAGAACCCGACGCTCCTCATCATCACGGACCGCAACGACCTCGACGACCAGCTCTTCGGCACCTTCTCGCGCTGCAAGCACCTCCTGCGTCAGTCCCCGCAACAGGCACGCGACCGCGATGACCTCCGCACGCTGCTCAAGGTCGGCTCGGGAGGCGTGGTCTTCACGACCATCCAGAAGTTCCTGCCGCCGCGCGACGGCAGCGGTGACGCGTTCCCGCTCCTCTCGGACCGCAGGAACATCGTCGTCATCGCCGACGAGGCGCACCGCAGCCAGTACGACTTCATCGATGGCTTCGCGCGCCACATGCGCGACGGCCTGCCGAACGCGTCCTTCATCGGCTTCACGGGCACGCCCATCGACGCGGCGGACAAGAGCACGAAGGCCGTGTTCGGCGAGTACGTCAGCATCTACGACATCCAGCGGGCGGTGGAGGACGGCGCGACCGTCCCCATCTACTACGAGAGCCGCCTCGCGAAGCTGGAGCTGAAGGAAGAGGAGCGGCCGCACCTCGACGACGCCTTCGACGAGCTGACCGAAGGCGAAGAGCTCGAAGGCCGCGAGAAGCTCAAGACCAAGTGGTCCGCGCTCGAGGCGCTCGTCGGAACCGATCGACGCCTCCAGCTCATCGCCAACGATCTCGTGCAGCACTTCGAGGCGCGCGTCGATGCGATGGACGGCAAGGCGATGATCGTCTGCATGAGCCGCCGCATCTGCGTCGACCTCTACGACGCGCTCGTCGCGCTCCGCCCGGAGTGGCACGACGACGACGACGAGATGGGCGCGATCAAGATCGTGATGACGGGCTCCGCGTCGGACCCTGCGGGATGGCAGCGTCACATCCGCAGCAAGAAGGCGCGCGAGCGTCTCGCGAAGCGCTTCAAGAGCCCGATCGACCCGTTCAAGATCGTGATCGTCCGCGACATGTGGCTCACGGGCTTCGACGCGCCGTGCATGCACACGATGTACATCGACAAGCCGATGCAGGGGCACGGCCTCATGCAGGCGATCGCCCGCGTGAACCGCGTGTTCCGCGACAAGCCCGGCGGTCTCGTCGTCGACTACCTCGGCCTCGCCGACCAGCTGAAGAAGGCGCTCCACACGTACACGGAGAGCGGCGGCAAGGGCGAGGCGTCGATCGACCAGGCCGAAGCCGTCGCGCTCATGCTCGAGCGTCACGAGATCTGCTGCGAGATCTTCCACGGCTTCGATTGGGCGCCCTGGACCAAGGGCTCGCCGGCCGCGCGTCTCTCACTCCTCCCCGCTGCGCAGGAGCACGTGCTCGCGCAGGAGGGCGGCAAGGAGCGCCTGCTCCAGATGGTCACGGAGCTGTCGAAGGCGTTCGCGCTCGCAGTTCCGCACGACGACGCCATCCGCATCCGCGACGACGTCGGCTTCTTCCAGGCCGTGCGCACGGCGATCGCCAAGACGCAGGTGGGCGACAGGAAGGCGTCGGGCGACATGGACCACGCGATCCGCCAGATCGTGTCGAAGGCGATCGCGAGCGACCAGGTCATCGACATCTTCGCTGCCGCGGGCCTCAAGAACCCCGACATCTCGATCCTCTCGGACCAGTTCCTCGCGGACGTCCGCGACATGAAGCACCGGAACCTCGCCGTGGAGCTCCTCCGCAAGCTGCTCGACGACGAGGTGAGGACCCGCTCGAAGCAGAACCTCGTCCAGTCACGCTCGTTCGCCGACCTGCTGGAGAAGTCGGTCCTCCGCTACCAGAACCGAGCGATCGAGGCCGCGCAGGTGATCGAGGAGCTCATCCAGCTCGCCAAGGAGATGCGAGCCGCCCAGGCCCGCGGAGAACAGCTCGGCCTGACACACGACGAGCTAGCCTTCTACGACGCCCTCGAAGTCAACGACAGCGCGGTGAAGATCCTCGGCGACGACGCCCTCCGCGCGATCGCCCGCGAGCTCGTCGAGAACGTGAAGAAGAACGCGACGATCGACTGGACCGTGAAGGAATCAGTCCGAGCGAAGCTGCGCGTCATCGTGAAGCGCATCCTACGCAAGTACGGCTACCCGCCGGACAAGCAGGAGCTGGCAACGAACACGGTGCTGCAGCAGGCAGAACTGCTGTCGGACCTGTGGACCGTCTCGGCCTAAGGAGCGCGATGCCGGACATCAGCGTCCAAATTAGACCCATTTCGACGCAAGCGTCGCGAGAAGCAGTCGCAGAAGGCCCTCTTCCGCGGATTCGCTAAACTAGCTCCCGCGGGACCATGGCTCATTGTTTAGATGTGCGCCGGAACGGAGGCTCTCACGAGTCCGTTCGGGGTCTACTAAGTCCGGCGTGGACAGACACCCCCACGTCGCCATGCAGTCCCCCGCGGGCTCGAATAGTCACCGCGCGCGCCCGCGCGACATCTATGTTCTCCTGGAACGAAACGCTAATCATATCTAGGTCACTCCTATACACGAGCGCACTCTCCCGCCACGACCCGTTGGCGAACTGACTCGCCCCAATCGCCCGCCGAACAACTGCGGAATAAGTACGAACGAGGCGACTCTGCAATTCCACAAGTGAGTCGAAGGGGTACCGCGCCGCACGTACTGCCGTCGGAGTGACACCGGTTCCTAGAGCGAACCAATACCGTCGCCTTCCGCGTCGCTGAAACACTTCATAGGGTTCAGTGTGCCTATCCGACCAGGAACCCTCCCGCCAAGGAACCGAGATTCGTGCAGGCATCCCCACGCTCCCTAGTATCGTAGGGACACGAACGGTAGGACGATAGTGCGTATCATCGTCAAAGCTGATCTGGGCGCCCATGATATCCTCAAATCCGTTTACCGCCGAGTCGATCACTTTCTTCAGCGGCCTGGCGTCGGCGAACCATGTACCGGCGTGGTCACGCGGTGCGCTCTCGCCGATGTCCGGCAGTTCGCCTCCCGCAGAACGCAACACCAATCCTACGTTCCGAAGAACGGTATCGACGAAGGGCATCCCTTGACCGTCGTGCTGCCCCGCCGACGCCATGCACCCCACGCGCTCAATGTGTGCAATCGACTGATTGACCGCGACCTCGAGCGTAGCGATGCCCGCCTCTATTGGATTCAACCCTCGACTGTTGCTAATACCCCTAACCAGGGTATTCGCCACCTCCGCCCTGCTAGCCAAGATGGGCAACGTGAAGAACTCGAATCCAGGATACCCCGGCCGAGAGCGGATCACCCGACCGGTCTGGGGATCCGAATCGCGTAAGAACGCTAGCGTACCGTCGTCCGTGCGCCGCGCACATGCGAGAGCGCATACCGCTCGAGTCGCGGTAGCGACAACCTCGAAGCGCACAATCTCCTCGAAGTCGCCCTCAAGGGCGCCCTCTACCCGAGATATCAGATGCGCAGCAATCTCCTCGACTGGTGCGCCTGGACGCTCGGCCGCCCATCCACGCATCGCAATGCGAAGCGCCTCAACAAGAGTCCGCTGTCCCGTATGACGGTATGGCTCACCCGTAGTCGTAGCGGAGTATTGGTAGAGTGCCTGCCAGACAATTTCGGCCGACGAGGCTTGTGCCAACACATCGCGAATCGACATCCCCTCTCGCCAAAGACGAGAAAGCTCATCTCTCTCATCCGAACCAATGAGAGAGAGCGCGCCAGCGCACACTTCGACGGTTCCTTGCGCACCCCGAGCCCACTCCACGGGGTCGCATGGCAGGTCGGGCACGGCCACCCCAATACTCGCGCACAGGTCCGGGAGCAGAGATGCCGACCCGTTCAGGCTCAATCCTCCTTTGAACCGTTCCGCCATGTCGCGAAGGGTCACGCCCCCACGCGGCCCAAAAACGGCTGGTGCTGCGGCAACACTACGCGCGTGAAGAACAAATGGCACCAGGGCCTGCGCGAGCTGTTCATGGTTCGTGATGCGGCGCGCCCGGGCAGAGAGTGCGGCTCGGTCGAACTCGACAAGGTATGTCGCGTGCGCGTTCTCGTCGATGGCTCGTCGGGCACTCCACAACTGCCGTTCTATTCTTGCAACGGCGTCGCCGACTGCGCGCTGCCCTCTTCGAATCTCCAAGAGCACAAATTCAACTGATTCAGAACCTCAATCTGCCTTCGCTCAATGCGCTCAATGGCCTTCCCAACCTCGATCAAGTACTCCTGGATAGCGCCTAGGCGCTCCAGAATCACTTGCTCGGTTGTTGGACCACCCATCCCGAAGAGGGACGTTAGCGTTCCGATCGCTCCCACGACAACGCCAGCCAGGCCGAAAGGACCCAGGGCTCCAGCCGCGAACATCGCGCAAGCATTTCCGACCTGAATGCCGACGGTGGCGCAGGTGCTAATAGCTCGGACCGCGGCCGGCGGTACCCCCAACTGTTCCAACGCGAAGCATGCCAGAGCCAACGCCCCCTCAACTTCGACGGTGGCGGACCGAATCTGCTCCAGGCGTTGTTCGGCTTTCGCGGCTTCTGCGGTGCCCACTCGGGACTGCTGCAGGTCGGCCAGCATCTTCTCGACCTCTCCGCGCAGCGCCGAGTCCTCAGCTTTCAGCTGTTCGAGTATCGCCTGAACGAGGGTCGTCCGTTCACTCTCAGTACCTCGCCGGCCAGCAACAACGATCGTGCCAATGCGGCCAACAGCACCATCTCCTGGCGAGTTCGCCGCCGCGGGAACGAGACGCACCGCAACCTCTGGCTGCGCTAACCCACTTCTCAGCCCGGGCAGGCGGCCCTCCTGGGCCGACTCCGAATGCAACTTCGCGAGAACTGCTGCCGCAAGTTCTGAGTAGCGTGCGTCTAGGCGAGACTCCCGCTGAGGCAGCCACGACGAGAAACTGCCCGACGCGATGCTAGCCAACGCAAGCGCAACCCCGACCTTGGGGTATGCTAGACCAATGCCTATGCCCGCGATATCGAGGGGCTTCTCGAGCCATGACAAGTCTACCTGGCTTTGTTCATCCTCGATGGCGGGGGCGGTCGCCGATGTCTCTGCGGTCGCCAACTCCAGAGTCGCGAGGATCTGTGGAATCAAGCCGATATCGCTGTCACGCTCACCAGCGAGCAACGCGTCTATCCGTCTCAACACGCTCGGCGGATCCGAATCTGGTCCGTGGAGAGAGACATAGCAGAGCGAGGCAATGTTTCGGGCACGCTCTACGCCAGTCGGCAGGTGGGCGATGACGCGCGCTGCGACCAGCCAGGCAGCATCCGGAGGGTCCGCACGGGCCACATCCACCTGCAAATACTGCGCGCCCGCCGTGAGGGCGGGCGAGAGTTCGAGAGGGGCCGGCAGCAGGTGCTGAAATCTGTCGCTCATCCCATATCCGTTTCACCAAGAGGCTTTGCACTGCCGCGAAAAGTCGCGGCGTACCATCCGTGTGCTGCATGATCAGCGGAGGCACCAGCGCGGGTCAAGCACCAGTGCGGGTCAAGCCTCGGTGCCTCCGGTATGGGCGGCAACTGCAGCGAGAAGCGCCTCGCATGGTCTGCACACCGATCGCAACGGGCCAGAGGCACGCTCCAGGGGTCGAGGCGCCCTCATCCGGGGCAGCACCGTCCAGGCGCCGTCGGGCCGGCGACATTAGGCGGCTCTCGTCCACGAACGGCGTGACTCGCCCTTGGGCGCGACCCATCGTGCGCGTCGTCTGCACCCATGTGGCGATGCCCCGGGACGGTAGTGAGTTTGCCCTTCTGCAATGCCATCTCGGTCGACGTCCCAATAGGATCCTGCTCTGCGCGCAACGCGCGTCGGTTCGCTACTCGTACCAGACGACGTAAGCCGAGAGTGCGATGTCGCCGCCTCTTGGCTGGATCGTCTGGAAGGTCGCGGCGTAGCTCAGCGTCGTCTCCGTGCCTGGAGTCACGAGCGACGTGATGTCCGTGCGCACTGCGTCGACGGGCTCACCGGGGCACCAGTAGGCGCGGGTTGGGGCCCAGTTGCCGCCTTGGCCGGGGATCACGCCTCGGTCGACGGCCTCGGCGCAGCCGCGGGGGCCTCCGATGGCTGGGCCGCTGTGCTGGATCGTGGGGAGCGGTGTGCCGTTGACGCTGAACGTGTGGCGGTGATCACACCACTCCGCGCAGTTGTCGCCCGCGGTCTGGCCGTGGCCCGAGAGGATCGTGACGAGCTCCACGCGCGTCGCCGTCGCAGGCACCGTGAACGCGAACGGCTCGCGCGTGTTGTAGCTCTCGTCGAACGCGCCACCGGTGAACGCACGCACGGCGCCCGTCGCGCGCGGCGTCGCGCCCTCGGTGCGCAGGCGAAGCGCCACGTGGGCGACCCACTCCGTGGCGCGCTCCCACTCGGGACCGAGCTCGACGAAGAACGTCTGCTCGCCGCCCTCGCGCAAGAGACCGAGGAACGGGCTCGCGTCGATCGCGTAGTGCTGACGACCGCGGCGCCAGTACGGCGTGATCCAGCGCGTGATCTCGCGACGCTCCGTGCACGCCTCGCCGTCGAGGCAGAGCGACACGCTCGCGATGCGATCCCACTCCGAGCAGCCGAACATGTTGCGGAGCTGGCAGTCGATCTCGATGTCCATCTCGAGCGTGTCGAAGGCTGCCATCGCGGTCTCGCTCGGCAGCGTGACGGTGCGCGTGAACACACGGCCCGTGGTGCGCTCGTGATCGAGCAGCGGTACCACCGTGGTGTCCGTCTCGCTCGCGAGGCGCTGCTCGAGGGCCCAGCGGTAGTTGTAGAAGCGGGGAAAGAACTGACCCATCGTGAACGTCGGACGCTGCCCGACGCTGGGGCTGAGATCGTCGCCCGAGTCCCACTCCTGCTCGCGATCGATGCCGAAGATGAATGGGTACATCATGCCAGCCACCCCGCGCTCGCCGAGATCCACGCGGGACTCTGGCGTGCCTGCGTAGCGGATGTACTCGCTCAGGTACTCGCCGGGCGCGCCCTCGATCTCCGCCGCGAGGTCGGTGACGAAGTGAAAGCGGCGACGCCAGAACTCTCGATCGACTTCCTCGGTGCCTGCGGACTCGAACGCCGACTCGAGCTGATCGGCGAGGCCCTGCGCGCGGTCGGCGCGCGCGGTGGCGTCTTCTTCGCTCGAGCTGAAGAAGAAGTGCACGTTGCGCGGGCTGCGGAGGAGCGTGCCGTTGCTCAGCGTGCCGAAGAGCGCGTCGCCGAGCTCGTTGTCGAAGTACGTGAAGAACACGTAGCTGTCGCAGCCGCTCCACTCGTCCTCGAGGTGCCACGGGCCCGCGAGCGTCTGCACGGTGAAGTCACCGGCGACCTCGCCCACCTGCACGCCCGTGCCCTCGCGCATCACGGCGCGCGGAAGGCCGAGCTCTTCGCAGAGGCCATCGCCCGGTGCAGGCGCGTCGGTGCCGGCGTCGAGCAGCTCGGGCGCTGCGTCGAGCTCGACGTGCGCGTCCGGATCGGAGGGCGGATCGCCGCAGCCCGAGAGCGCGACGGTACCGATCAGAGCTGCGACAGCGAGTCGAGAGGATCCGCAAAGCGTCCGTGTGAGCATCGCGGAGATGGTGCTTGCAGAATCAACGTTCCGCCAGCCAGGCCACGATCTCGTCCTCGAGCGTGGCGTCGGCGCGGCGTACGTCGCTCGGGAACGCCACGTGACCACCGCGCTCGAAGCGCCACGTGGTGACCGAGTCGGAGATCTGCGTGATCCACGGATGGAGCGTGGAGAGCGGCACCATCGGATCGTGCTCGGCCACGGCGACGAGCGTGGGCACGTCGATCGACGCGAGCTTCGGACCGGCCGAGCAGGTCTCGTAGTAGTGCTCGGGATCGCGGAACCCGAAGCGCGGGCACACGACGAGCTCGTCCCACGCACGGATCGTCGCGACGCGATCGACCTCGTCCGCCGTGTGCGGCAGCACGCGGCCTTCTCGTTTCGCGCGCACCTCCACGGCGCGGTACGCGGTCTTGAGCGCGCGCAGCACGTGGAACTGGTACGGCCGTCGATCGGTGCGCTGGATCGCGCGCACACCGTGCGCGAGATCGAGCGGCGCGCACACGGCGGCGATCGAGGCGACGCGTGGATCACGATCCGTCTCGGCGGCGTACGTGAGCGCGATGTGGCCGCCCATCGAGTAGCCCACGATCTCGAGGCGCGAGAAGCGCGAGAGGAGCGGGCTCGCGAGGACGGCGCGCACGTCGCCCGTGAAGCCTGCGTGGTAGACGTCCGCGCCTTCGCAGTCGGCGCCGCGGAAATTGAGGCGCAAGACCGAGACACCACGACGCCGCGCCGCGTGCGTGGCGAGCTGCACGTAGCGGCTGTGGAGGTCACCGCCGAGGCCGTGGAGCACGAGCACGCACGTGTCGCTGTCGGCCTGGTCCGTGAAGCGCGCGCTCAGCGTGATCGTGCGATCCTCCTGAGCGCGCGCGTCGATCGTGACCGGCACGTCGTCGAGCGCGGCGGGCGGACGGACCTGCGAGAGGACGAAGCCGGCGTAGGTCCAGTAGTGACCGTGGAGCGTTCGAGACGCGCGTGCTGCGAGCGAACGGATCATCGCGGCGCGTGATGTAACCGACGCCGCACGACCTCGCGAGCGGCACCTCCCCGCAAGCACATGGTCTCGCGCCCTACTGACGCGGCTTCTTCGCGCAAGCGAGGTTCGGCGCCAAGCCCCCCCACGCACAGGCGCGTCCTCGTTCACGCCCATTCACCCCCGCGGCGCGAGGTTCGTGCGTCGACCGAGGCACCAGTCGAGCATCGCCGGCCACGGCCCGTATCCCGCGTCCACGTTGAGATGGCCTTGGCCCGCGAGCAAATCGTTCGGGATGCCGAGTGGCTCGGCGTAGAGGCTGCCTGCCCCCTCGGCACAGTACGGGTCGTCGTCGGACCAGACGATCCGCGTGCTCTTGGCGGCGGCCGCGACCCCGAGGGGATCGATCGGCGCGGGAAAGAACGTCGGCAGCTCGAGAACCGGCGCGGGCGGGGCGTTGAGGACGACGCGGTCTACTTGCGGCGAGCCAGCGCGGAACGACGCGGCATGGTGCAGCCACAGGATGCATCCGAGCGAGTGACACACGACGACCCGCTCCCCCGGTCGGGCCGCGAGCGCGGTCAGCTCGGCGTCGAGGGCTGTGCGCCACGCGTCGAGCAACGGGGCCGCCGCGTTCGGCAGGTCGGGCAGCTGCACGTGTGCAGCGCCGGCATCACGCAGCCGTGATGCCAGCCAGCGCTGCCAGTGTGGCTCCTGAGAGCCATACCAGCCGTGGAGAAGGAGGACGCGGGGCACGATGCGCGCGAGCATATCGCCGCCTTGGCCGACCGCAGACAACGTCGGTCAGCGACGTGATCCTCGAACGCCATGTCGCGATCGAAGCTCCCGTTCGCGCGTGAGGCGCGGGCTGGCGGCGGTCGATGCCTGGGGCCCGAGAGGACATCGACCGACTCTCGCAGCGAGCGGAGCCCGCCTCGCGGTCATCGACGTGTGACTCGAGTCGTCCAGGCATCGGATCGTGATGCGCGAAGGTCGCGAGGATGTCGTCGACGCGCGCGGGAGCGAGCCGCACGTCCGCGTGCGGGCTCGCTTTCGCGCCCAGTGACCGTTGAGCGGGAACGCACGGCGGGCGCGAAACCCGTGCGCACGACGCGTGTCGAGTCTCCGTGCGAGCACCGCCCTACCCGTTTCGATCCGAGGCCCTGCGTCGCGAATACCTCGCGTTCTACGACACGCGCGCCGCGCGCTGGCCCGTTCCGTGCCGCACACGGATGGTGAGCACGAGCTTCGGCGAGACCTTCGTGCGCGAGAGCGGACCGGCCGACGGGCCACCGCTGGTGCTCCTTCCAGGCATGTCGTCGAGCTCGCTCATGTGGGAGACGCTGATCGCACCGCTCGCCGAGCGCCGTCGCGCCATCGCGGTGGACAGCGTGTTCGACGTCGGTCGCAGCGCGCCGTCGAGAGACGCGGCCTCCGTGGAGGATCTGGCCCAGTGGGTCGACGAGCTGCTCGCCGGGCTCGCGCTCGAGCGCGTGGATCTGGTGGGCATGTCCTACGGGTCCTTCGTCGCGGCGCACGTCGCGCTGAGACGCCCCGCGCGCCTGCGGCGCAGCGTGTGGCTCGCGCCTGCGGGCGTCGCCGCGCGTCTGTCGTGGCTCTGGGTGTCGCGCGCGCTCGCGTCGGGGCTCAGCCGCTCCATCCACCGGAGCTTCACGGAGTGGATGTTTGCGGATGCGGTGAAGACGCCCGAGGGTCGGCGCATCGCGGAAGAGCTGATCGCCGACACGCAGGTGATGATCCGCTGCTGCGAGCGACGACCCGTCGTCACGCCGACGACGATGACGGACGCCGAGCTCGCGGCGATCCACGTCCCGAGCTTGATGCTCGTGGGCGAGCACGAGACGGTCTGCTCGGCGCGTGACGCCGTGGAGCGGGTGCGCGCGGTGGCGCCGTCCGTGCGCGCGGAGCTCGTGCCCGGCGCGGGTCACGACCTCCCGATCGCGAAGCGCGACGAGGTGCTGCGGCTCACGCTCGCGTTCCTCGACGAGACCTGAGCTCTCTCGTCCGTTCGGAGCCCCGCCTCGAGCACGGCGGCTGGGATCAGGCGGCTTCGAGCTGGCGCTCGACGAGGCGCTTGTAGAGGCCGTCTCTCGCCATCAGCTCCTCGTGCGTGCCGGACTGCGCGATCGCGCCGCCGTCGATCACGAGCACGCGGTCGGCGTCGCGTACGGTGGAGAGACGGTGCGCGATGATCAGCGTGGTGCGCCCGTGCATCAGGCGATCGAGCGCTTCCTTCACGAGGTGCTCGCTCTCGGCGTCGAGCGCGCTCGTGGCCTCGTCGAGGACGAGGATGCGCGGATCCTTCAGCACCGCGCGCGCGATCGCGACGCGCTGCTTCTGTCCACCCGAGAGCTGCACGCCGCGCTCGCCCACCGAGGTCGCGAAGCCCTCGGGGAAGCGCTCGATGAACGTGCGCGCGTTGGCCACCTCGCACGCGCGCTCCACCTCTTCACGCGTGGCGGTGCGTCGCCCGTAGCGCACGTTCTCTTCGATGCTGGTCGAGAAGAGGATCGGCTCCTGCGACACGATGCCGATCTGCCGGCGCAGCCACTCGGGATCGAGCTCGCGGAGATCGGTGCCATCGAGCCGCACCACACCGCTGCTCGGGTCGTAGAGGCGCGAGAGCAGCGCCGCGAGCGTGGACTTGCCCGCGCCCGACGGGCCCACCACCGCCACGATCTCGCCGGGCGAGATGTCGAGCGTGAGGCCCTTGAGCACCGGCGCGTCGAGTCGCGTGGGGTACGCGAAGCTGACGTCGTCGAACGAGAGGCGTCCCTTCGTGATCGCGGGACGATCTCCGCCCGCGGCCATGGCGGGCGCGCGATCGAGGAGCTCGAAGATGCGCTCCGCCGCGCCCACGGCCTTGCTGAAGTCCGTCCACAGATCGGTGAGCGCGCCGAGCGAGACGGCGACGAGGATCGTGTAGACGAGGAACGCGGTGAGCTCACCCACCGTCATCACGCCCTCGAGCACCAGGTGGCCGCCGTACCAGAGCACCAGCGCCGCGGCCGCGAAGCCGAGGAACGAGGCGAACATCGAGAAGATCGCGCCGAGCTGGATGCGGCGCTTGGCGAGCTCGAAGCTGCGGTCCACCGCGCGGCCGTAGCGAGCCACCTCGGCTGGCTCCGCGCCGAACGCGCGCACGGTGCGCATGCCCGCGATCGACTCCTCCGCCACGTCGCTCGAGGACGCGAGCGCGTCCTGCACGTCCCGCGACAGCGTGCGCAGCCGCTTGCCGTACGTGACGGCGCCGAAGGCGATGGGCGGCACCACCGCGAGCATCACGAGAGTGAGGCGCGGCGACGTGTAGAAGAGGAGGCCGATGCCGCCGAGGGCCGTCGCCACGTTCCGCAGCGCCATCGAGATGTTCACGCTCACGCCGTTCTGCAGCACGGCGGTGTCGGACGAGAGCCGCGAGGTGAGCTCGCCCGTCTTGCGCTCGTCGAAGAACGCGATCTCTTGCGAGAGGATCGCGGCGTAGAGATCACGGCGCAGGCGCGCGACGACACGCTCGCCTGCCGTGGTGAAGAGGGAGTAGCGGAGCGCCGTGGTGACGGCCTGGATCGCGAGCACGATCACCATGAAGATCGCGGCCCGATCGATGCTCGCGCCGCTCGGATCGCCGAGCGCTCCATCGAGGAGGTACTGGATGCCGCGCGGATAGACGAGCCCTGCGGCGCTCGAGATCGCGAGGAACACGGTGCCCAGCGCGAGCCCTCGCCACTCGGGTCGCGCGAGCCGGAGGATGCGGCGGATCGAGGCTCGCTCGCGTCGTGCCACGGTGGTCTTCTCGCTGCTCACGGCGCCGAGTATCAGCGCGAGCGAACGCTTGTGACAGAGGCGATCACACTACTTCGCAAGGCTCGTGGCCCGCGGGCGTTCCCGAGCTGGTCCTCGCGGCTTCGCGCTGTGTTTCCCACGGTGCGTCTCTTCCGTACGTGAGCGACGAGCTCGAGACGCTCATGTCGCGCGGCTCGCGATCGCCCCCTCCGTGGAGCTCGGCGCAACGAGGCGCGGGGCCGCGTTCAAGCCCGAGATGCGACGGAACGCCCAGTCGGTGAGCCACGTCGGGAGCAGGCGCATCAGCCACGGGCCGGCCGCGTTGTAGAACGGCGCGACGTAGCGAGCGCGGGGCCAGCGCGAGGTCGCTGCGTGCTCGATCGCGCGCGCGACGCTCTCGGGACCGACCGCGAGGCCCGCGAGACCTTCTTCGGCGCTCGCGCCCACCTGCAGCGCCGCCGCGTACGGCGAGTCGTCGCGCACGTACTTGCGGAGGAGGCTCATGGTGGTCGAGGTGAACTCGGTCTTGATGTAGCCAGGCTCGATCACCGACACGCGGATGCCGAACTGGTGGAGCTCCATGCGGAGCGCCGTCGTCAGCGCCTCGAGGGCGAACTTCGTCGCGTGGTAGACGCCGCCGAGCGGGAACACCATGCGGCCGCCCACGCTCGAGACGTTGATGACGCGGCCCGATCCGCGCTTGCGCATCGCGGGCACGAACGCGCGGGTGACGGCGAGCAGGCCGAAGACGTTGGTGTCGAACTGCGCGCGTACGTCGGCGTCCGACAGCTCCTCGACCGGCCCGAAGAGGCCGTAGCCGGCGTTGTTCACGAGCACGTCGAGCCCGTGACCGCTCGAGAGGCGATCCACCTCGAGCTTGGCCGCGTCGATCGACGCCTGGCTCGTCACGTCGAGCGCGATCGCCTGGAGGCCCGCGGCCTTCAGCTCGGCGAGCGCCTTCTCGTTCCTGCCGGTGGCGATCACCTGGTGGCCGGCGGCGTGGAGATGAAGGGCGGTTGCCTTGCCGATGCCTGCGGTCGCGCCGGTGACGAGGATGATCTTCTTCATGGCTGGGGTCTCCTTGGGGACGAGTGGGGGATGGCTGGGGAGCAAACGGGAGCGAGTGGGGATGGAGCGGGGATGGCTGGGGACAGAATCAGGTTCGTGGGATGAACGTTCATTCCGCATCGCAGCCGAGAAAAAGCCCGCGAGGGCTCGTGAGAAGGTGGACGCGCTGGGCAGCTGCCATCGAACGGCCTACCTGCGGATGGCCTCCCAGAGGCACTGCTCGATGGGGATCAGCGTCTTGTCGTTCAGCTCGAGGCGGCCCTCGCTCCAGCCGCGGAGCACGCCGAGGAAGACGCCCCAGACGACGGCGATCAGCGTCTGCACCGGCAGATCCTTCAGCGCCTCGGCCTGGATGCCGGAGTGGATCGCGGCCTCGATCATCGTGTTGCCGTGCTCCTCGAGGTGGCGGCTCGCGTCGTCGAGGTAGGCCTGGTGGTGGTGCAGCTCCATGAAGCGCACCGAGAGCGGCTGTTTCTTCGCGTAGGCAGCCATGCGCAGGAAGAACACGCGGAATTGCTCGCGGTGCGGCTTGTCGAACGGGAACTCGGCGAGCAGCGCGTCGAGCATCTGGCGCTTCTCGTTCTGGTAGACGGCGTTGACCAGTGCTTCCTTGCTGTCGAAGTAGCGGTAGATCGTGCCGGCGCCGACCTTGGCCTTCTCGGCCACCAGCGGGACGGCCGTGCCGTGGAAGCCGCGCTCCGCGAAGAGCTCGAGCGCCGCCGCGAGGATGGCCGCTCGCTTCTCGGCGGAGGCCTCTCGCTCGTGATCTCGGCTCTGGGTGCGGGGAGTGCTCATGAGGTCAGCGTTCGTGCGCGGACGGAACGTTCATTCCGTATCATGACGTCTCGGAGGCGCAAGCACGGGGCGTGTGAAGGAGTGCGAAGGGAGCCCGGCTCGATGCGAAAGGGCTACGCCGCCGTCACCGACCGCCCGTTGCAGGAGGTGGATCGGTCCCCCATACTCGGTCCACGCCATCAAGAGGGGCGCTGGTTCCGAGACACGCGTCAGTGACGCGCGTGGAGGAACGACGAAGCTTCGAGCGCGGTTGTCCAGCGCCCGGAACATCGTCCGATCGTTCCGTCGTTCGCCCGAAGTCAGCGTTCGGGACTCTGAAGTCAGGCCATGAAGTACGACCCCGCCATCCACGACGCGCCCACCCAGCCGCTGCCCCCCAAGGACTCGAGGGCGAGCCGCGAGGTCAGCTCGACGCAGGCACGCGACGTCGTCGTGGTGGACCACGATCCCGAGGTACAGACGCGCGTCGCGCGCACGCTCACCGAGCGCGGCTCGCGTGTCGTCGCGACGAGCTCGCCCGACGCGGCGCTCACGTTGATGTCGCAGTGGAACGCCGGGCTGGTGCTCGTGAGCGAGGCGCTGCCCGGGCAGAGCGGCCTCGAGCTCGCGCGGAAGATCCGCGAAGATCATCCAGCCGCGCAGGTGGTGCTGATGGCGACGAACGAGTCCGCTGAGCTCCGCGCGTCCGCGATGATCGTCGGTGCGATCGGTCTCTTGGTGAAGCCGTTCAACCTGCAGGCCCTCTTCGATCTGCTCGATCTCTCGGCGCTCTCGCCTGCTGAGTGAGCTGGAGCGGAGTGAGCTGGCCGGGGCTGGGGCGTGCTGCGGCGCTCGGGGTGCGATCGGCGGCTTCCCCCGCGGGTGTTTCCTCGGTCATGCTCACCGCATGTGGCGATGGGCTTCACTTGCGCTCGTGATGGCGGTGCTCTGCGTCTCCTGTGACGAGGACGACGATCCGGGCGATGCGGCCGTCGACGCGTTGGGCGTGGACGCCGGGCCTGTCGATCCGTCGGTCGACACAGGTCCAGCGGGAACGCCCGACACCTTCGATCCGTCGGTCGACACAGGTCCACCGGGAAGGCCCGACACCTTCGATCCGTCGTGTCACTACGACTGCTTCTTCGGCGTGACGTGCATCGACGGCGTCGTCTGGGAGCAGATCCATGCGCCAGTCCCGTGCGCGTCGTGGACAGGGATGTGCCCGCGACGCGAGCTCGGACGCTGCACCGAGGGCTGCAGCGACCGGGTGCCGACCGTGACGTTCCTGCGAGAAGCCGACTGGACCCTCTGGTGTGAAGAGACCGAGGCGAGTCGGCCCGGCGATCCGTGCACCACCGACGACGAGTGCCAACCGCCGCAGGGCTTCGAGCCGAGCGGCCGCAACTACCTCGCGTGCGACGCAGCGTCGTCGATGTGCGTGTCGATCGATCCGCCCGTCGACCCGGAAGGTCGCTGTGCGGCGAGCTTCGATGGCATCGCCTCGGGCGTGTACGGCGTGCAAGAAGATCCTTCGTGCGGAAGTGGTTGGTGCGAGTTCAGCTCCTCGCACGAGTGCCACGCCTGCGCGCTGCCGTGCACGGACGACTGGGACTGTCCACCGTCGCAGCGCTGCGAGGAGATGGCCGACCTCACCGACCGAGGCGCCGTCACGCGCACAGGCATCTGCGGCGGTCGCGAGCTGCCCTGCGACTGACCGACCGGTGAGGCGAGCGCGTCAGTGTGCGACCCGCCGCGGCGCATGTCATACGCTGCGTATGACGATGGCCCGTATCAACGCTCGGCTCGACGCCTCACTCGCGCGCAAGCTCGACGACATCCGGCGCCGCACGGGGCAGACCACGACGGCCGTCCTCGTGACTGCGATCGAGCAGTACCACCAGCGCCTCGACCAGGACGGTCGCTCGCGGGCTCAGGAGCTCTTCGCGGAGACGGGGTTCGTAGGCTGCGCGGCGGGACCACGCGATCTCGCGGCCGAGTACAAGAGCTACCTCGACTTCTCGAAGGACCATGTACGCGAGGCGATGCCGACCCACGGGCCAGAGGACGCGAGCGAGCGGCAAGCAGCGCGGCCGGCGTCATCGCGCGGGCGCCGCCCCAGAGCGAGCCGATGATCCTCGCCGACACCGGCTTCTTCGTCGCCCTCGCGAACCCGCGCGACCGCTGGCACCCCTCGGCGCGCCGCGCGCTCGCGGAGCTGAAGGAGCCACTGATCTCCACGTGGCCCGTGCTCACGGAGACGTGTCACCTGCTGCTCTCCCGGCTCGGACCGGACGCGCAGGAACGCTTCGTCGCGAGCGTCGAGAGGGGCGCTCTCTCCCTCCACGCGCTCGAGGAGCGGCACGTGCCACGCATGCGAGCGCTGATGGAAAAGTACCGCGCGTTGCCCATGGACCTCGCGGATGCGTCCCTCGTCATCGTCGCGGAGGAGCGAGGCCGAGGCGACATCCTCTCGACCGATCGTCGCGACTTCGGCGCGTATCGCTGGAAGAATCGCCGCCCGTTCCGCAACCTGCTCCGCGATCCTGACGCGCGCTGACACGCCCCGCAGGCTGTCGTGGTGTAGCCTCGCCCTCTCGATGTCTTCGCGTCCCACGTCTCGCTTCGTCGCTGCGCTCACGGCGATCGTCCTGGCGCTCGCCCTGCCCTCGGTCTTGCCGGACAGCGCGATCCAGCGCGCGCTCGCGCAGGTGCGCACCTCGACGTTCATGCCCGTCAGCGAGATCCAGGCGGGGATGCGCGGCTATGGGCTCACCGTGTTCCGCGGCACGCAGCCCGAGCGCTTCGAGGTGGAGGTCATCGACGTCCTCCATCAGTTCCGTCCCGATCAGGATCTGATCCTCATCCGCACCACGCACCCCATCCTCACGGACGCGACGACGGTGGGCGGCATGAGCGGGAGCCCGATCTTCTTGAACGATCGCTTGATCGGCGCGTACGCGTACGGCTGGCCGTTCGGTCGTCATCCTGTCGCGGGCGTGACGCCGATCGAGAACATGATGCGCGAGCTGCGCCGCACGCCGCGCGTGGGCTCCTTCCCCGGCGCGACGCCTTTGGCGCGTGTGGGTTCGGAGAGCCCGGAGCGCTCGACGCGTGTTGCCGCGCGCACGCTGCCGCGCGGCGTGTCGCCGTACCTCGGGACCACGCCGCGTCACGCGCTGAGCGCGATGGAAGAGAGGCCGCGTGAGCGCATCGCGCTGGCCGATGGCACGCAGCTGATGCCCGCGTCGACGCCGCTGCTCGTGGGTGGCCTCGATCCCGAGGTGCTGCGGCAGTGGCAGTCCCACCTCGAGCCGTATGGTCTCGACGTGCTGCAGGCCGGCGGTGCGGGACAAGCGCCTCCGAGCACCGCGCCCGCGCCGCAGTTCGTCGATGGAGGTGCGCTCGCCGTCACGCTCGCGCGCGGCGACGTGGCGAGCACCGTGGTCGGCACCGTCACGCACGTGGAGGGCAACAGGCTCGTCGCGTTCGGGCATCCGATGGTCGAGGCGGGTGAGACGGGTTTTCCGACGGCCGTGGCGCGTGTGCTCCACGTGCTCGCGAGCTTCCAGCGCTCGTTCAAGATCGCCGAGGCCGTCGCGCCGCTCGGCACGATGACGCAGGACCGTCAGGCGGCGATCGTCGTCGACACGAACATCGCGCCCGCGATGATCCCCGTGCACCTGCGCGTGTCGGGCCTGCCGACGGAGCAGCGCACGGAGTGGAGCTTCGAGGTCGCGAGCCACCGCGCGATCACGCCGATGATCGTGGGCGGATCGATCCAGAGCGCTGTGAAGGCGATCGCGGCGGACAACGACTACGTGATGTTCGAGGCCCGCAGTCGCGTGGACATCGAGGGCATCGCGCAGCCGATCGAGCTCGTCGATCGCGGCTTCGCCTCCACGGGCGCTGCGAGCCCGAGCGCGCTCTCGCACATCCGCGCGTTCGATCTCCTCGAGGTCGCGTACGCCAACCCGTTCCGCGACGCGCGTGTGCGCAGCGTGGACGTCGACATCTCGGTGCGCTTCGCGCACGACACGGCGGAGATCGTGGACGCCTCGGTCGACGCGACGGAGGTGAACCCCGGTGAGCCCGTCGAGGTGCGCGTGGTCTTGCGTCGATGGTCGGGCGACGAGAGCGTGCGACGCTTGAGCGTGATGGTGCCCGAGAGCGCGGCGGGACAAGCGATCCAGATCCTCGTCCAGCCCGGCCCGGAGGCAGAGATCGAGCGCCCCGAACCGCGCAGCCTCGAGGACATCCTCGAGGCCGTGCGCAACCGCTACGGCGCGACGGAGCTCGTGCTCTCGACGCGCCTGCCCGGCCGCGGCGTACGCACACCCGGACACGTCGCGCGCGCGGTGCCGCTGTCGGTGCTCGACGCGATGCAGAGCACGACCGACTCCGATAGCGTGCGCGCGTTCCAGACGCACGTGCGCCGCGCGTTCACGACGGACCTCGTGCTGAGCGGCGCCGCGCGCATCGAGCTCAACGTCCGCCGCGTCGCACGCTGAGCGAGCTGCTCGCCGACGAGATCACGCAGCGGCTCGTCAGGGTCGCGATGCACGAAGCTCCGACGGACAGTGCGCGCCTCCCGCTGGTGGCGGCTCTCGTGCGTCGGTTTCTCCCGGAGTGCCCAAGGTCGCACGTGCCTGTCGACTTCCAATCGAGTCGTTCGAGGAGTGTGCGCGGCTCGTGACCGATGGAACGACCGGCGATCCGCTCGCGCTGCGACACGTCGCGAATCAGTACGAGTCGGAGCTGTGCGGAGTGCTCGATCCGTTGGTGACCGGACTGGCGGTCAGTGCGCATGCGTCGCTCTGCGGATCGGTCTACGCACGTGATCTGCAGGAAATCATCGGCTGCACCCTCGTGTGCCTCGCGCGCTGCACCGACTCGACCTACGCAGAAGTCGTGAGCGGCGCGCGATTCGATGGGGCGCACGAGGGATCGCTGCTCGAGGAGGCGGAGCGTCGATTGCGGGCGGTCATCGCTCGGCCGCCAGCATCGACCTACAGAGACGGGTCGCCGAGCTCTTCGACCACGTTCGCGCGACTCGTGCTCGCGACGAGCTGACAGGGGAGCAGTCAGCGCGTCGAGAATGTGTGCAGCGACTCGGCCGTCCGCGCGGGCTACCATCGCGAGGTGGCCCGCCCGGCACAGCGTCTCGGATGGAGCTTCGGCGTCGCTCGCTCGCACGAGGAGATGGCGACCGTGGACCGCGAGTGGTAGCTGAAGTCGACCCCCTCGGCGCGGCTCGCGATGGTGATGGAGCTCGCCGAACAATTCGACTGGAGTCGCGATGCCCAAGAAGACGACGCGACGCGCCGCGAAGCCGGCACCTCGCCTTCCCGAGGACTTCGAGGAGCTCCTTGGGGCGTTCGAACGCGAAGGCGTTGAGCCTCTGACTCGAGCATCGCTGGAGTCATCGCGATGACGAATGCTTGGACGCGCACGCGTACGCTCGACGTGATCGGAGTGAAGACCGCAGTGTTCGAGGCGGGGCCGGAGGACGCGGCGCCGATCGTGTTCCTGCACGGCAATCCCGACACGCACGACGTGTGGAGCGCTGTCGTGTCGAAGCTCGCCGAGACGCATCGGTGCATCGCGCCCGATCTGCCGGACTTCGGGAGCTCGATCGCGCCCGTCGACTTCGACGTGTCACTCGACGGACAGGCGCGCTGGGTGAACGCGCTCTTCGGGGAGCTCGAGCTCGAGCGTGCTCACCTCGTGGTGCACGACGTCGGCGGCACGTATGGGCTCGCGTTCGCGAGCGAGCACGCAGCGCGGCTGGGCTCGCTCACGATCCTCAACAGCAACTTCTTCTCCGACTACCGCTGGCACTTCTGGGCGCGCATGTGGCGCACGCCACTGATCGGCGAGCTCGTGATGTTCGCGGGCAACGAGTGGCTCTTCGCGCGAGAGACGCGCAAGGGATCACCCGGCATCACCGACGCGGAGGCGAGACGCGCGTACCGAGCGTTCCATCCGCGCGCGCGGCGCATGGTGCTGCGCTTCTACCGCTGGCTCGACTCCGAGAAGCTCGCGGGCTGGGACACGAAGCTGCTCGCGGCGACGGCCGGCACGCCGAAGCAAGTGCTGTGGGGCGACCTCGATCCGTACATGCCGAATCCGAAGACCGCTGATCGCTACGGCGCGACCGCCACGCACTACGCCGACGCGGGCCACTGGCCGATGTTCGATCGACCGGCGGACGTCGCGACGAGCATCGCGAGGATCGCGCGCTGATCGGCTCGGCACCGCAGCGTCGGAAGCCGAGCCCCTACGCAGGTCTCACACCACCTTTCGCGATCGACGTTCGTCCTCCATCGTTCGGTCGATGAGGTCGCGCGTCGTCGCTGCGCTCGCCGCGTCGCTCGCGCTCGTCGCGTGTGGGGGCGCGTCGTCGTCGGCTGTACGCCCCTCGATCGCACCTCGGCCGAGGACGTTCGCAGACGTCGCGCGCGATGTGCGGGAGACGCTGTGCGCGACCGACTACGCGCAGGTCCCCGAGGGCGAGCCGTGTCCGGTCGATCTGCGCGTGGAGGAGGTGCCCGAGCTCGAGGGCGGTCTCAGCGCGGCCGTGATCTCGACCGACTTCCACACGTCGTACGGCGGCGGCTACCTCTGGGCCGCGCTGGCGGTGCGGATGGGGGATCGCGTCGAGACCACGCACCTCGCGCACGCATACTCGCCGGGAATGCTGGCGATGTCGGCGGACCTCTCCGTCGAGGCGCGCAGCGACGACGTGCTGCCCGGTGGCCACCCCGAGCTCGTCGTCGACGTCGAGACCACCGGCAGCGACGCGGACGTGGGGTACTGCGACGACTCCTACTCGAGCGACCGCGCCGTGATCGTGTGCAGCATCGACACCGGCGCGCTGCGCTGCGCGTTCGCGCACTACGAGTCGAGCCGCGTGAGCGAGCACGAGGCCTGCAACGACACCGACGACGAGGACGGCGATGGCGACGTCGACGAGCCGCTCGCCGGCGATCGGGCGCACAGGGAGGTTCGCGGCCACCGCTGCACACTCTCGTTCGAGGCCGGCGCGGCGATCTTCGCGTGCGACGACGAGGGCGATGCGCCGCCGTTCCGCGGCGCAGTCGGCGTGTCCGCGCTGCTCGAGCGCGCGGACCTCGCGTGGCCCGCGCGGTGGTCGCCGTTCTTCGGCGACGCGGGCTGAGCCATCGATTCGCGCGACGACAGTCCGGGCCGGAGCTGCCAACCTTCGGATCATGGCAAGACCCTTCGACGCACTCGTCGCCCTCGGGCAACGCGTCCCCGCCATCGACTCGCCGTATCCCCTGCGCCTCCCGACCTTTCACGGCCCTGCTGCGGCGACAGCCGTCGAGACGCTCAAGGAGCGATGGACGGATGTTGCTGTGCGTGGCATCAGGATCGGATGACTCGGATCAAGCGAAGCGGCGCGAAGGAGACGTTCTCGGTCTCGGTGTCTCCGGCGGCCAAGCGTCTCCTCAAGCGCGCGGCCGAGCGGCGCTTCGGAGGGAACGTCTCCGCGTTGGTCGAAGCGATCGCCGTGGAGGCGGACCGTCGGGACGCTCTCGATTGGCTCGTCGAGAATTCGCCGCCGGTGTCGGATGCCGAGCTGGCTGCGTTGGTTGCCGAGGCCCAGACCCGGGCAGGCAGACCCAAGACTTCGGCGCGTTCGCGAAAGCGCGCGGCGTGATCTCCGCCACGCTGGACACGGGCGCTCTCATCGGCATGGAGCGCGGGAAGCCTCGCGCCGCGCAGCTCCAACGCGCAGCACGCGATGGTCACTTTCGACTGCGCACCATCACGCCCGTGGTCAGCGAGTGGTGGCGTGGAGCGAGCGTGCGTCGCGACGCCATCGTACGCGCGATCTCCATCGACCCGTTCTCGTTGCGGGCCGCCAAGGCCGCGGGCGTGGCGTTGGGAGCCCTCGAGAGCGAGCGCGCTCGAGCCCGCCTGGCCGTGGACGTGATGGTCATCGCCTTCGCTGCGGTCGAGGGCGGTGGTGTCGTCTACACGAGCGACGTCGACGATCTCGAGCGGATCGCGACGCTGTGCTTTCCCTCGGTGCGCGTGCTCGGCATCTGAGCGGAGAAGGCTGCGCGCAGCGGAGCTCGATGCGGCGTGCCGTGGCTCGGGACGGCAGGGCGCGAGAGAGAGCTAGAGCGCGGTGCACGCGAGGCTGCTCGCGCGGTAGGTGTCGATCGGCGTGACCGTGCACGTCGAGGGGCTCGTGAAGGTGACGCGCGCGACCGTCCAGAAGTCGTTCGCCGTGCAGTTGCCCGCCGCGGTGCCCGCGAGCGGGCGGCTCGTGAACGTCGCTGTCGGCATGGTCGACATGCGCGCGCCGCAGAACACGTCGATGCTCGCGGTGCGGCCCGCAGCGCGTGCGTAGTTGTGCACGGCGATCGTGTAGCTCGAGCCCGTGACCGGCTCGTCGAGGTTGATGTTCTCGGGGCCGTCGGCCGTGGTGTTGTCGAGGTCGAGCGAGGCGCCCCAGGCGGGCGAGGTGTTCGCGTAGTAGCAGTCGTCGGGCGAGCTGAACCACGGCGTGCTCGTCGTCGGGCCGTGCACGTGGAGATCGACGTCGCCCGCACCGTCCCATCGGAGCTGCACACGAAGACCGTGGGGCAGCGCGGTCACGCGGAAGCGGCACGTGACGGTCATGCCGCTCGCGAGCGTGCCCGTCACCTCGATCACGTACTCACCGACGATGTAGGGCGTGAACGACTCCGTCGTCGCTGTCGGTGGCGTGGGCGACCACTCGGCCGTCTCGGCGCCGCCTTCAGGCGCCGACACCACACGCCAGCTCTGCGACGTGATGCCCATCGACGTGATCGTGAGGGACACCGGCTGGCCAGCGGGCACTGTCACGTCGCCGGGGCACATCACGCTGCCGCGACAGCCTTCGTCGACCTCGCCGTCGCAGTCGTCGTCGGCGCCGTTGTCGCAGATCTCGGTGCCGGGCTGTCGCTCGCCCGCGCAGTCCGCCGACCACTCCGGACCGCCCGCGCCATCGACGCATGCGTTGCGCCCCTCGCGACAGACGCCCACGCCACGGGTCGCAGGCGGGCCGCCGTAACACGCGCGCGACTCGCCGCGGATGCACGTGCAGCCGACGCCGGGCACGCCCGTGCACGTGCGATCGACGCCGTCGCAGAGATCCATCTCGGGCGTCTGATCGCCCTCGCACGGGCCCCACGTCGCGCCCGGGTGCGCGGGCACGCAGCGCTCGAGTCCGTCGTGACAGAGGCCCACGCCCGACGTTCCGTCGGGGCCCGTGTAGCAGGCGCGCGTGTCGCCGATCTCGCAGTCGCAACCGGTGTCGGCGCGTCCGTCGCAGTCGCGATCGACTCCGTCGCAGAGATCGGGGCGCGGCGTGGTCTCGCCAGTGCACTCGCTCCAATCCGTCGAGCTGCCCACCGTCACGCACGTCTGCATGCCGCCGCGGCACACGCCCACACCCCGCGTCGACGCGGGGCCCGTGTAGCACTCACGGCTCTCGCCGAGCGCGCAGCCGCAGCCCTCGTCGACGGTGCCATCGCAGTCTTCGTCCTCGCGGCCATCACACGCCTCGGTGCTCGGCCCCGCCTCGCCCGTGCACGCGCCCCAGCTGGAGAACTCGCCGTCGACATCGTCGCAGGTCTGCGTGCCCTCGCGACAGGCACCCACGCCCGCGAGCGCGCGATCACCGAGGTAGCAGCGTTGCGTCTGACCGGGCACGCAGCCGCAGCGCTCGTCGACGTCACCGTTGCAGTCGTCGTCCACGCCATTGCCGCAGATCTCGCGATCGGCGCAGCCGTCGGGCGGAGGGGGCGTGTCCGCATCGACGGTCCCTCCACGGATGCCTGCGTCGCCCATGCCTGCGTCGGCCGTGGCGCGACCGCCGCGTCGACCCCCTGCGCCGCCTTCTGGCTCGCAGGCCCCGAGCATCGCAGCGACGCCCCATACGAGCAGACCGAGGGCGAGGGACGAACGACGCATGCGAGCCTCCTGCCCCCTTGTGGGCGCGAGCGCTCGAAACCAATCAACGGTCGCGACGAATCTCGATCAGCCGACCCAGCGGCGGCGGGCGATCCACTCGAGCCCGAAGAGCACGAGCAGCGAGAGCACTGCGAGCACGCTCGCGAACGGTCGACGACGCACCACCTCGCGCACGCGCGAGCGCGAGGCATCGAAGGCATCGAGGCCCGTGACGTCGTCGAGGCGCAGGAACGTGCCGCCCGTGCGCTCGGCCAGGGCGCGCATCAGGTCTTCGTTGGTGCGCGGATCGGCGAGCTCGTCGCCCCCGAGCTCCACGACGAACACCTCCTCGGCGAGGCGCGCCGCCGTGCCGCGCGGCGCGTCGGGCGCCAGGCGCATCGACACACGACCATCGCTCGCGTCGAGCCGCTCGGCGATCACGCGGAACCCGCCCGGGTCCGCAGGCGCCACGAGATCGGCCTCGAGGTGGCCCGCGCCGTCGGTGCGCGCATCGACGCTGCGGAGCTCGGCGCCCGCCGCGTCGAGCACACGCACGTGCACGGTCTCGTCGGCGAAGGGCTGGTAGCCGAGATCACGCAGCGTGGCCTCGACGTGGATCGCGGCCTCGGGGCCATACCGCTCGCGATCGGTCGAGATCCGCGCGGGATCGAGCAGCGGGTCGCGCGCGAGCCAGCGCAGCGAGGTGTCCCAGAAGCGCTCGTACGCCGACGCATCACCCGTCTCGCCCGCGGTGGTCATGCCCCAGCGCCAGCTCGTGTCGGTCATCAGCGCGAGCACACGCCCGCGGCCGAAGGTGCCCGTCGCCAGCACGGGCAGCGGCTGGCCGTCGTCGTCTCGCAGCGTGGGGTGCTCGAGCACGCGCTGCGCCTGGTTCTGGAGCCGCGCCACGACGTTGAGGCCTTGCAGCGGCGCGAGCGCTCCCCACGCGAGCTCGTTCGCGCGCGCGTCCGACGCGAGCTGCACCAGCGGATGAAAGCGCGCGGCGTCGGCGATGCGGGGATGGAACGCGTCCGTCGTCAGCGCGCGGCTCTCGGGTGTGCGCGAGGGCAGCACCTCGACGGGCAGCACGTCGCCCACCGGCGTCTCTGCATAGCCGGCCTGTGAGAACGAGAGCGGACCCCCGATCATCGCGAAGCTCCCGCCGCGCTCCACGTACTCGCGGATGCGCGGCAGGTAGATCTCCATCTGGTACGGCGCGTAGTCGAAGTTCTGGAAGATGACGACGTCGAAGCTGCCGAGGTGCTCGTTGAAGAGCTCGTCCGTGGGGAACGGGATGAGCGCGAGCTCGTCGGAGTCGGCCATCGTCATGTCGGCCGTGTTCCGCAGGATGAAGAACGAGATGAGATCCGTCGTGGGATCGCGCTTGAGGAAGCTGCGCAGGAAGCGCTGATCCCAGCTGGGTCGCCCTGCCACGAGCAGCGCGCGCAGGTCGTCGCGCTGGACGCGCACGAGGAGCGCTCGCTCGTCGTTCTCCGCGACGGCGTCGCTCGGCATGTGCGGGAGCGCGAGGCGGTAGAGCGCACGACCGATCGCGGGCGGCGTGACCTCGAGCTCGACGTTCGCGGTGCCGTTCTCGGGGAGCTCGACACGCTCTTCGCGCAAGAGTCTCTCGCCCTCGTAGAGCGCGAGCGCGACCACGTGCGACGGCTGACCGTACGAGCGCAGCTCGGCGCGGATGCGCACGGGACGTCGCACGAAGCCCACGCGGTCGTACTCCACGTGCGCGATCGCGTCGTCGACGAGCGGCCGTGGGTCGTCGACGAGCACGGTGTGCACACGCAGGCCGCTCTCCTCGGCGCGCTCGATCGCACCACCGGCGAGATCCGCGCCGTCCGAGATCACGAGCGCAGCCGTCGCGTCCGTGCTCGCTTCGTCGAGCGCGTCCCCGAGGCGCGTGTCGTCCTCGATGGCGACGAAGCCCGCCTCGGCCTCGTCCCACGTGCGCGTGCGCGGCTCACGACCGAACCCGAGCAGCGGCACGCCTCGGGCCGTGGCCTCCGCGCGCCAACGCGGCACGAGCGATCGCGCGCGGGCCATGCGCGATCGGTCCTCGCCCGCGTCGGAGCCGACACGCATGCTGCGTGAGACGTCGAGCAACACGGCGAGGCGACCGGGCTCGTCGTCGCTGCGCTCTTCGGTCCAGGTGGGCTGCACGGCGACGAGCCACGCGCCGAGCGCCGTGACGATTCGAAGCGCGATCAGCGCCGCGCGTCGTGCGCCCGAGACGGCCGCGAGCGATCGCAGCGACAGCACGACGGCCGCGCCGAGCGCGATCGCGAGCAGCACGGCCGTGAACGATCCTCCGGGGACGTCGAGCGAGATCATCACTCGTCCATGTCGGGGATCCGACCGCCGCTGCGCCTCCGCATGATGAACGGCGCGTGGACTTGGTCGTCTTTGTAGTCGAGGCAGAGCGCGTACAGGACGACGTTCACGCCGAGGCGGATCGCGCGCTCGCGCTGGAGATCGCCTCCGGGCTCCACGGGATACGTCCAGTGGCCGTACACGTCGCGCGCCCACGCGCCGCCGAGATCGTGACCGCTCAAGATCACCGCGGCGCGCTCGTCGATCACGATCGCGTCGAGGTGCGAGGGGCCTTGCACGCGGCCCTCGGGGCGATCGATCAAGTAGAACGATCGGAAGACCGTGTGCGTGCTCGGCAGGCGCGCGATCGGCGTCTCGGGCAAGGCACGCGCGAGCTCACGACGCGCCGAGCCCCAGAAGCCCGCTGGGTCACGCGCGGCCGAGGCGTCGTCGACGAGCACGGTGCCGCCGAGCGTGACGAAGCGACGAAGGCCGATGCTCTCCGCCTCCGAGAGCGAGGGGAACGCGACGTCGCCGGTCCAGTAGAGGAACGGCGTGGTGAAGATCGTGGGATCGTCGAGGCGCACCTCGCTCGGCTCGAGACGCGCGTCGATCGAGGTGCGCTTGCGGAGCTCCCACGCGAGGCGTCGGGGCGCGGTCTCGCGCGGTCGGTGATGGCCGCCGTCGTACCGAACGACACGCACGTCGATCTCGCCGTCCTCGCCGATCGCCTGCGCCCACGAGGGAGCGAGCGCCGTCACGACGAGGGCGCACGTGAGCGAGAGCGCTGTGCGCACGAGCCAAGGGGAGCGAGCCGGGAGCTGCACGGGACCGGACTCTACCCACACCTTCCCGCACGTCGACGCTTCATTCGGGCGGCGCGCAGGTGCCTTGCCCCTCGTGAGCCTCGGGCTCCTCTCGTCGTCGGAGACTCGGATCGCTCGGCGACACGTGATCGCTCGGCTACGCTCGCCGCGATGCTCGTACGAGGTCGATCGTGGTTCCTCGCCCTGCTCGCGACAGCGTCGAGCGCCGCGTGCAGTGGCGCCGACGAGGAGCCTCACGATCGACCGCGACCTCCGGCCACGACGACGGAGGCGCACGAGAGCGCGCACGAGGACGAGGCACCGCCGGCCACCAGCCGACCCGACGACGTGCCTCTGGTCCGCGCGCAGCGATCGATGATGGGCACCGTCTACCAGATCAGCGTCGTGGGCGAAGACGAGGTGGCGGCGCAGACGGCGATGGGCCACGCGCTCGACGAGATCGATCGCCTCGAGACGCTGCTCTCGGAGTGGCGCGACGACAGCGAGATCTCGCGCATCAACGCGGCGGCGGGGCGAGCGCCCGTGCAGGTCGGGCCCGAGACGATGACGATCATCGACGCAGGGCTCGTCACCGCGGAGCAGACGAACGGCGCGTTCGACATCACGTGGGCCGCGCTGCGTGGGCTCTACCTCTTCCAGCGCGGCGAGGAGCGCGTGCCCACCGACGCCGAGATCGCGGAGCGGCTCCCGCTCGTGGGCTACCGAGACGTCGTGGTCGACCACGCCGCGAGCACCGTGTTCCTTCGTCGCCCGGGCATGGCGATCGGTACCGGCGGCATCGCGAAGGGCTACGCGCTCGACCGCGCGCAGGAGATCCTCGTCCGCGAGGGCTTCCCGAATTTCATGATGTTCGGCGGCGGGCAGGTGCAGCTCCGCGGCATGCGCGGCGATCGGGTGTGGCGCGTGGGCATCCAGCATCCGCGACGCGAGGACTACATCGGCTACCTCGACGCGACGGACTGCGCGATCGCCACCGCGGGCGACTACGAGCACTCGTTCATCGACGACGAAGGACGTCGCTGGCACCACATCATCGATCTCTCGACGGGCCGCCCTGCACAGGGCGTGGTGCAGGTCACTGTGCTCACGCGCACGGGCCTCGACGCGGACGCGATCGACACGGGCTGCTTCATCATGGGCGTGGAGCGCTGCCTCGACATGCTCTCGCGCATGCCGGGCTACGAGGCGGTGATTGTCGACTCCGACATGCGCGTGCACATGACGCCGGGCGCGCGCGATCGCGTGACGTTCCGCGTGCCGCTCGACGAGGGCCGCATCCCCCTCTGAAGCGTGAGCTCACCGATCGCAGAGGCCGCACGCGCCGGGGGCGAGGGGCGTGACGCTGGGCGGAGGTGCGGTGCCGATGGGCCGGATGTCGAAGCCTCCGTCGCGCGCGTGGCACGTCACGCACCCGGGCTCCGCGAGACCGAGACACTCGCCGTTGGAAGCCGGCACCCAGCGTGCCGGTCCGAGCGGAGTCACGCACGCGTCGAGGCTCGTCCACGCGTCGGGCCGCATCAGCACGGAGGCGTCGCGCGCGAACGCGTCGGAGGCGTCGACGCCGTCCGGCGGCTCGGCCTCGAGCCCGTGCGTGGCAGAGCACGCGAGCGGCACGAGCGAGCCCACGAAGAGCGCGGCGAGCAGGACCAGACGCGGCATGCCGAGTGAGTACCCGTGCCGCCGCGAGACGGCTCACGCGGGCTTCCCTACAGACGACTTCGTGACCCGCGAGGTCGCCCACCGCTGCTCGGTGCGGCGAGCGTGCGCAAGCTCTCGCCCGCGGACCGCGCGCTGCTTTCTCTTTTGCCAGCGACACGCGCGCTCGGGTACGAGGTCGCGATGAAGGCGCTCTCTCGTGCACCACGCCTCGGCTCGGCGTGCCTCGTCGTCCTCGGCACCTTGGCGCAGCTCGGCTGCGGTGGGGGCGATGCGACGCCGGACGCCGCCGCGACACCAACTGCCGATGCGTTCGTGGCGGAGACGCTCGACGCGTCCACCCCGTCGCCCGATGTGTTCGTGCACGGGCTCGACGCGAACCACGATGGCGCGGTCCCTGCGGGCGCGGGCTCGATCGAGGGCGTCGTGACGCGAAGCGCGATGCCCGCCGCCGGTGGTCGCGGCCACCTCTACGTGGCCGTCTTCACCTCCGATCCGGTCACGGATCGCGACGGTGCAGTGAACGTCGCGAACGCACGCATCGACGACGTCGACATGAGCGGCGCCGACGCGCGCGTGCCCTACGAGGTGCAGGGCATCCCGCCGCGCAGCGAGCCCTACTACGTGACGGCGTTCCTCGACGACAACGGCACCGTCGATCCCTCGAGCCCGGCGACCGCGGGGCCCGATCGCGGCGACCTCGTCGCGCTCGACGGCTTCAGCTCGGTGTCGGTCACGATCGCGGACGAGACGCCCGTCGCGCTCGATCTCGACCTCAACCTCAACCTCCCGTTCTGAGAGGCGGCGCGATGACGAACCGACGTGATCTCGGCCGACGTGAGCTCCTTCGCCTCGCGAGCGCCTCTGGCGCCTCGTACCTGTTCGCGCACGCCTTCGGCGGCTGCGTCTCGGAGCCGGTGCCCGAGCTGCCGCAGGATCCGATGGGCCGTTGGTGGCTGAGCGACAACTACGCGCCCGTCCTCGACGAGATCGAGGCGTTCGATCTCGAGGTCGAAGGATCGCTGCCGCCCGAGCTCACGGGCACGCTCGTGCGCAACGGCTCGAACCCCGCGGCGAGCGAGTCGCTCCACTGGTTCACGGGCGACGGAATGCTGCACGGCGTCCAGCTCGCCGCCGGGCGCGCGCTCTCCTATCGCAACCGCTTCATCGACACGCTCGCGCTGCGTAACGGCATGCCCGACAACCTCGGAGCCAACCGCGCGAACACGTCGATCAGGACGCACGCTGGCAAGCTGCTCGCGCTCTACGAGGTGGCTGTGCCGCACGAGATCGATCCGGTGACGCTCGCAACGCGCGGTGAGTACGACTTCGGCGGCGCGCTGCGTCGTCCGATGTCGGCGCACCCGAAGATCGATGCCGCGACGGGCCAGATGTTCTTCATCGGCTACGCGCCGTTCGCGCCCTTCCTCACCTACCACGTGGTCGACGCGACGGGCGCGCTCGTGTCGAGCCTCGAGGTCGACATCGATCACAGCTCGATGATGCACGACTTCCAGATCACCGAGCGCTGGGCGGTGATCTTCGATCTACCGATCCACTTCGACACCGCGCAGCTCGCGGCGGGCTTTCCCTTCCGCTGGGCGCCCGAGGCAGGCGCGCGCATCGGCCTGCTTCGCCGTGACGGCAGCGATCCGACGGTGCGTTGGTTCGAGATCGACCTCTGCTTCATGTTCCACTCGTTCAACGCGTACGAGACGAGCGATGGGAAGGTCGTCGTCGAGGGCTGTCGGCTGAATTCGCTGTGGGAGACGAGCATCTCGGACGCATCGGGCACGCCGCGCCCGTGGCGCTGGACGCTCGATCCGGAGACCGGCACCTCGAGCGAGTCGCAGCTGTTCGAGCGCTCGGTCGACTTCCCGCAGATCGATCTCCGCAAGGTCGGCCGCGAGCACCGCGTCGCGTACTCGCTCGGCTTCGATCCGATGAGCACCGCGGTCATCGCGCAGCCGCTCTCGATCACCAAGCACGACCGCGCGAGCGGCGCGACGACCGAGTGGCTCGCGCCCGCGGGACACCAGCCCGACGAGGCGCTCTTCGTGCCGTTCGGCGACGCAGAGGACGACGGCTACCTCGTCAGCATGGTCTTCGACGCGAGCCGCGCGCGCAGCTACCTGGCCGTGCTCGACGCGACCCGCGTGGAGGCGGGCCCGATCGCGAAGGTGTGGATGCCCCGCCGCGTGCCCTTCGGCTTCCACGGCACGTGGATCACGAGCTGAGGATCAGGAGGGCAGAGAGACGCGGACGTACAGCGTGCGCTTGCGGCCGCAGGTCTTGCAGGCGAGCTCCACCTCGCGGAGGTCGTGTTTGGCGCGGTGCTCGTGCACGCGGAGCTCGCCATCACACGCGAGGCAGCGGAGCGAGGTCGCGCGCACCTCGATGACCGACGCTGTGGGGACCTCGAGCGGGCGCGAGGGGTGACCGCCGGGCTCGAGCGCGGCGAGCTTCTCGCGTGACTCGATCAGCTTGGCGACCTCGCGATCATTGGCGCGTCGCTCGGTGCGCGGACGCTTCTTGAACATCAGCTGGGCTCCTCGTCGCCTGGGTCTTCCTTGGAGAAGATGCGATCCCAGCCGTCGCGGAAGGCGCGCGTCGCGACCTTGGGCGGGCGGCCTCTCGCGCTCGCGGGACGCGCATCGTGCAGCACCGACACGTCGAACAGCGGTGTCCCTTCACGGTGCGCGAGCGAGACGAGCTCACCGTGGAGCGGCTGTCCTTCGCGCATCGCGCGGATCGTGCCTGCCTCGACGACGTCACCCCGCTTGCGCAGGACGTGCAAGCCCTCGCCGTCCTCCGTGCGCGCGTGCGGGAGGATCACGTCGTCCGGCGTGCTCGCGCGAGGCGTGAGCTCGGTGGTGTCGGAGGAGCGTGGCGGGCTCGAGGCCATCGTGTCGATGATGGACCTGGACCGGCGCGTGTGCGAGCGTCGCCGCGTGGCTGTGGAGATCCTTCCGTACGACGCGGGGCGACACGAGGCGGAGACCGCGCGCGCGCTGGGGGCCGCGTTCGCCGACGATCCGGCGATCCAGTACCTGCTCGGCAAGCGGGACCTCCGCGGCAGCCAGTGGTGCATGCGGCAAGGCGTGCGTCTCGCCATCGCACACGGCATCGGCTTCGTCGCGTGCGAGGGCGGGCGCGTGCTCGGCGGATCGTTCTGGGTGCCGCCGGGCGTGAGCCCGCTGGGATCGACGATCCACCAGCTGAAGATCGGCGGCTGGGAGGCGCCGTTCTTCCTCGGTGTCGGCGGCACGGCGCGCGAGCTGTGGCGCGAAGAGGATCTCGCCAAGCGCTTCGCCAAGCACCTCGCCACGCCGAGCTGGTACCTCGATCTGCTCGGCGTCGATCCTGCGGCGCAGGGCAAGGGCCTGGGCAAGACGCTCGTCGCGAGCATGCTCGAGCGCGCGGATCGCGAGGCCGTGGGCGTGGTGCTCGTGACCCACAAGAAGAGCAACGTCGACTACTACCGATGCCTCGGCTTCGAGGTCCTCAGCGACGAGACGCTGCGCGGCATCCCCACCGGCTGGACGATGCGACGCGAGCCGCGCGCGAGCTGACGGCCATGCTGCGCCTCGGTCTGCCGGGCGTCGCGCTGATCGTGGCGTGGGCGCTCGTGGGGATGATCGCGGGCGCGACGTTCGGCGATGGGCGGAGCCGCGCGCGTCGTGCGCTCTCGGGCCTCGGCGTCGTGGCGCTGCTCGGGATGCCGTTCTTCGCGCCCCGCGAGGAGATGCTCGCGCGCGGGCTGGCTGCGCTCGGCGGGATGCTCGCGCTGATGCGATGGGTCGAGTCGTCGCGCGCGACACAGCCCCCCATCCTTCCACGCGCGATCCTGTTCGTGCTGCCCGTCGATGGCCCCTCGCTCGCGCACGCGAAGCCGCGCATCGCGAAGGAATCGCTCGCGCGCGCGGCGGTGCACGCGAGCGTGCTCGCGATCGGTGCGGCGCTCGTGTGGCTCGCGCCCGCGTCCCTGCCTGCGCGCTGGCCTCTGCGATGGCTGGGCGGCGTGATGATCGCGTACGGCTACCTCGACGTGGCGGCGAGCCTCGCGCGCGCGGTGCTCGCGGCGTTCGGGCTCGACGTCGATCCGATGCAGCGCGATCCGATCCTCGCCAAGAGCGCTTCCGAGCACTGGGGCGAGCGATGGAACCGCGTGGTGAGCTCGTGGCTGCGGCGCCACGTGTTCCTCCCCGTGACGCGACGCACGCGGTCGCCGCGACTCGCGCTGATCGCAGCGTTCTCGTTCAGCGTGCTCCTCCACGCGTTCATGACGCTCGCTGCGCTGGATGTCGCGCATGCGCTCACGATGGGCGTGTACTTCGTGTCGCAGGGCGCCGTGGTGTTGCTCGAGGGCGCGCTGCCGATCGCGCGCTGGCCCACGCCGGTCCAGCGTGCTTGGACGATCGGCGTCGTGGCGGGACCGAGCTGGCTCTTCGTGGGACCGATGCTCGCGATGTTCGGCGTGCCCTGACCGGGACGCGTCGTGATCAGTCGAAGCTCCAAGCGCAGTGGTAGACAGCGCCGCGCGCGGATCGCTCGACGTTCACACGCACGCGCGACCGGGCTCCTGCGAGGAGGAGCTCTTCGATCGCGATACGAAGCGTGCGCACGACGAGGTCCGGTGGGTTGGGCCACTCGAGCGCGACCCGCGCGCTGCAGTGCTCGGAGAACTCGAGGTGCACGCGGCCGTGGCTGTAGGTCTTGCCGAAGAGGGTGGGCCCGCGGGTCATCAGCGCTTCGTCCGAGGTGAAGCGGAGGAACACACGCCAGACGGTGCCGAACGCGCGTCGCGATCCGAGGCGCGAGACCTCGTCGTTGAGCGCTTGCCAGTCGCGACCGGTCACCTCGCCACAGGCACGTGCGACGCCCTCGATCACACGCACCGGCACCCAGTCGAGCGCGTTGGCCTGCGAGTACGCCTCGGCGTCGGCGGGAAGCATCGTCGCCAGCGCACGATCGTAGGCCTCGCGGCCCACGACCTCGATCAGGGCCGTACGCGTCTGCGCGATGACTGCGCCGTAGATCGCTGGCTCGCCCGAGTCGGCCATGGGCGGCTGGCCCGGCCGTTCCTCAGAACCGGCCGAGCGCGACGACCCCGCCGCCCTGCGGGCTGACGGTCGGCACCAGCTGGAACGCGGTCGCGTCGTCCGTCTCGTCCGCGGCCCCCGAGCCCTCGGTCGCGTAGAGCACGATCGCGGCGATGCCGCCTGCCAGCGCGACACCGAACGAGATGTCGGCGACGAGCGCGAAGGCCTCGCCCTCGTCGGCCGCGCCGAGCGAAGGTGCAGCGTCGAAGTCGCTCTGACGCGAGAGCGCCATGAAGCCGAAGACGGTGCCCGCGACGAGGCCGACAGCGCCGACGGCGGTGAGCACCCAGACCGCGGTGGACGGACCGGCCGGGGCAGCGGGCGTCTCGACGGGCGCGACCTCTTCTTCGGTCTCGGCCTCGGCCTCGGCTTCGACCGCCGTCTCGACGACGGTCTCCGTCGGCGTCTCGACGGGCGTCTGGGCCGTCGTCGTCGTGGTCGTCGTCGTCTCGACACGCGTGGGGACGGTCGTGGCCGTGCCCGTCGTCGTCGTCGTCGAAGACGTCGTCGTCGTCGTGGTGCCCGTGGTCGCCGTGCCGGTGCCCGTGGTCGCCGTGCCGGTGCCCGTAGTCGTCGTGCCGGTGCCCGTGGTTGTTGTGGTCGAGCCGGTCGTCGCGGGCGTGGCGGGCAGAGCTGCGATGCGCGCCTCGATCGACGCACGATCACGCGCCGTCGGGAGCTCGCGCAGGTAGCGCTCGAGCGTCACGCGCGCCTCGGCACGAAGCCCACGACGCTCCTGCGCCGAGGCCACACCGAGCAGCACCACGGGGTTCGGCACCTGGACGTAGGCCTCCTCGAACGAGGCCTGCGCCTGCTCGAACTGGCCAGCGTCGAAGAGCTGCTGCCCCCGCGTGTACGCCTCGCGCGCACGCGCGCGCTGCTCTGCCGTCGGAGCTGCGGCCTGTGCCTCGGCGCGCGAAGCCACGAAGCCGAGCGAGAGGAATGCGACGGTGAGGAGAGCGACGATCGACTTCATGCTGCCTCGCACTAATTGGTCTGTTCGACGCGCAGGAGCTGCTGGCCGATGAACAGGTAGTCGCCGTGCGCGAGCTCGCGCTCGCCGTGGATGCGAACGTACGTGCCGTTGCGCGATCCGAGGTCGTGGAGGGTGAAGCTCCCGTCACCGTTCTGATCGATGCGCGCGTGGCGCCCCGACATGAAGATGTCGTCCGGGAAGTTCATCTCGTTGTCCTCGCGGCCGATCTGCACGGCGCTCTCGCGCGCCGTGTGCAGCATGCCGTCGGTGCCGCCGCGCAGCACCTGCACCACGCGGAACGCGCTCGGACGCTTGGGCGAGGAGTAGAAGTAGGTCTGATCCGGCTCGGGGCCCGAGCTGTCCTTGGGGGTCAGGTCGATGCGGAAGACCTGCTCGCCGCAGAGGAACTGCTCGCCCGGCTGGACCTGCGCCTGACCGCGCACGCGCACGTAGACGCCGTTGAGGCTGCCCTCGTCGCGCACGACGAGCTTGTCGCCGCGGTAGATGAAGTTCGCGTGGCGCGGGCTGATCCACGCGTCGTTCGGGAACGGGATCTGAGCGTCGGTGCGACCCGCCACGTGCTCGGTGCCCTGGAGGAGGTAGCTGAGACCGTCCGCGCCGTCGGTGCCGCGGATGAGGATGAGCCGCGCCTTTCCGGGCGCCTGCATGGTGCCGAAGTACTCGACCTTCCGCTCCAGCGCGTCGTCGGGGACCGTGGTGCCGCACGCGCCACAGAACTTGTGCCCCGGCGGGACGGGCGAGCTGCACTCCCTGCAGATGTAGAACCGGCTCTGCTCCACGGATTCCTCCTGAGGGTTCGCGACGGGCGCCGCGACCGAGTGGGGAGGCTCCGTCGCCTCCGGCCCTTTCGTCAAGTCTCCTTCGGCGACGACGAACGCCGCCGCCGGGGTCTCTGCCGTGGAGCCATCGAGTGCGACGGACGCAGCAGCGTCTCCGGACGCCGAGCCGGCCCACAGCGACTGTCCGCAGCCCGGACACCACGAGGCTCCGATGGGAGCGAACGTGTCGCAGGCGCCACAGGCAATGCCGATGCGCTCTTCCACGTCGGTCGGACTTGTACGCCACCCCCCTCGTGCAGATCAACCTGCGCGCAGGGTCAGCGCACGCAGTGCTCGGCGGTGAGGGCCCGAGCGCGCGCGGCGACGACGGGATCGGCATCGCTCAGGACGGTCGCGACCCGTGCGCAGAGCGTCCCCCGATCGAGGCGTACCTCGGCCAGCTCGAGCGCTGCGCTGCGCACGAACGCCGCCGGATCGGCCAGCCCCGAGGAGACCGAGCGCTCCACGATCTCGGGCTCGGGCTGGAGCGACGCCAGGCGACGGAGCGCGCTGCGGCGGACCGTCCACGAGGGATCCTCCGCGACGAGGGCCGCGA
>JAFLCL010000239.1 GCA_017303575.1 Deltaproteobacteria bacterium | reverse complement strand
GCGTGCGGCGTCGCGAGCGCGAGTGCGTACTACCTGTGGGTCCATCGGCCCGTGGAGGCGGCCGCGCCCGTCACCACGGAGTCGGAGCCCAACGACGAGCCCGGACAAGAGAACCTCCTGCACGCGGATGCCCCGCTCGAAGGTCACCTGGGCGCACGCATCGACGAGAGCCACGGCGATGTCGACGTGTTCGGCTTCGAGGTCCCCGCGGGCGCAGGGTCGATCGCGGTGCGCGTGTCGGAGCTCCCGAACGTGGATCTCGCCGTCGACGTGTTCGCGTCGGGCCGATCGGATCCGCTCGTCGTGCTGGACTCGATGCCGCTCGGAGGCCCCGAGGCCGCACCCAACCTGCCGCTCGAGCCGGGGCTCTACCTCGCGCGCGTGCACGAGGTGCGCGTGGGGGGTCGCTACCCGATCGAGAACGTGAGCGACACGTACACGGTGTCGTGGACCGTCGCGCCACGCGGCCCCGACGACGAGCGCGAGTGGAACGACGGCATCAGCCAGGCCGAGTTGGTCACGCTGCCCGCGGGCGGTGAGCTCACGCGACGTGGCTTCATCGGCTGGGCCGGTGACGTCGACACCTACTGCCTCGCGAGCGCGCGGGATGCGCTGCGCGTGGAGCTCGGCGGTCTCGAGCGGCTCGACCTCGTGCTCGAGTCGATCGTCGAGGGCCGAGAGACCACCGCCAACGAGCACGCGAGCGGGGAAGGCGAGTCCCTCGACGTCGCCGGGGCGGACGCGGATCGGCGCGTGTGCGTGCGCGTGTCGGCGGCGCAGGGCGCGCAGCGCGGTGATGCCACGGAGCCCTACGTGCTCCGTCTCCGGCACGCCCCGACCGTGGTCGTGCCGGACGAGCAGCCATGAGGTCGCGGCACGTCGTGACCGGCGCGCTCGCCGCGCTGGCGGCGCTCACGGGGATCGCGCGCGCCGATCACGCGAGCCCGGGCACCCTCGTGACGCTCCGCAGCGGATCGGCCTCGTCGGTCGCCGTCGATCTCGGGGGCCCCACACGCGACGGACGCAGCGCGCGCACCTTCGTCGGCGCGCAGCACGAGGTCGTCGAGCGCCTCCCGCTGAGCTCGCGCCGCAGCACGCCCCCCGTCGAATGGGGGCGCTACGTGGCGGTCGGGGGAACCGATGGCCTCGCCGTGCGCCTCCCCGAAGGACGCATGCGCACGATCGCGCTCGAGCCCATCGAGGTCCGGCCGATCGTGCTGCCCTCGGGCGAGCTGTTCGTCGCGATGCGCAACGGTCGCGTCGCCGTCTTGCGTGAGGATCTCAGCGTGCGTGTGGAGGCGCGCCTCGGCGGTGGCGCCCGCCCCTCGCCGCTCGCGCTGCCCGACGGCAGCGTGGTCCTCACGACGATGGATCGGCGGCTCGTGCGGCTCGACTCCGATCTCGCGCCTGTCTTCGACGCGTCGCTGGCCGCGAGCACCGCCGGTCTGTCGCAGGCGCCGGCCTTCCTCTCGCCCGATCGGATCGTGGTCGCGGTCGCCGATCGCGTGTGCGTGTTCGATCTGTCGGGCGTCTTGCTCTCGAGCGCGGACGTGGGCGATCGGATCGCAGCGCCGCCCGTCGTCTCTGCCGACGGCACGGTGCACGTGCTGCTCGCGGGCGGGCACATCGCGGTCTTGGATCACGCACGCAGCGTTCGCGCGCGGCTCCCGCTCGGTGCGCGCGTGCTCGCCGACCAGAGCTCGATGCTCGCGCTCGACGACGACGGCTCCTACCGCGTGGCGGTGCCCACGCTCGGCGTGATCGCGCTCGACGCCGACGGAACCACGCGCTGGACCGCCTCCACGGACGCCCCCTTTCATGGCCCGGTCGGTATCGACGCGGCGCACCGCACGCTCGCGTTCGATCGTCGCGGTCGCCTCGGCGTCTTCTCCGCCAGCGGCGAGATCGAGGAGCGGCTCGAGCTCGGCGGCATCAGCCAGGGCTTCCCGATGATCGCGAGCGACGGATCGCTCTGGGCCACGACGGACGCGTCGGAGCTCGTGCACGTCGCCGTCCAGAGGCGACCGAGCCCACCCGCGCCGACCGTGACGGGCATGACGCTCGGCGCGGGGGTTGCCGCGCCCGACGCCCGCCCCTAAGAACGCGGCTGTCCGAGGCCCGACGTGCAAGCCAGCGAGCTCGAGTACGACCTCCCGCCAGAGCTGATCGCGCAGACGCCGCCCCGAGAGCGCGACGGTGCACGCATGGCGGTGCTCGACATCGGGCGTGGTCTCGTCCGGCACGGACACGTGCTCGATCTGCCCACGGCGCTTCGCCCTTCCCTCTTCGTGGTGAACGACACGCGCGTGCTCCCCGCGCGCCTGCACGCGCGCAAGGCCACGCAGGGCAAGGTCGAGATGCTCCTCGTCGAGCCCCTCGATGGCACCCACGATCGACGCTGGAGCGCGCTCGCCCGCGGCGTGAAGAGCCTGCGTCCCGGCATGAAGCTCACGATCGATGGCGCACCGCTCGACGCTGTGGTGCGGGCGCTCCGCGAGCACGGCGAGATCGAGCTCGACCTCGAGCCACGCGAGGGCCTCACCGTGCGCGAGGCGATCGCGCGCGCGGGCCAGGTGCCGCTCCCCCCCTACATCCGTCGCGATCCGAGCGAGGACGATCTCAGCCGCTACCAGACCATCTTCGCGAACGCGGAGGGCTCGGTCGCCGCTCCCACCGCGGGCCTGCACTTCACGCCGCGCTTGCTCGAGGCGATGGGCCGCGCAGGTCACGCGATCGCGCGCGTCACCCTGCACGTCGGGCCCGGCACCTTCGCGCCGCTCCGTGTCGAGTCGCTCGACGAGCACCCGATGCACGCCGAGCGCTACGAGGTCCCGGAGGAGACGAGCGTCGCGATCGCGCGCGCGCGGGGCGAACGTCGACCGATCGTCGCCGTGGGCACCACCGTGTGCCGCACGCTCGAGGCTGCTTCGGACGAGAGCGGCGCCGTGCGCGCCGGGCCTGGTCGCACGTCGATCTTCATCCGTCCTCCGTACACGATGCGCGTCGTGGACGCGCTGTTCACGAACTTCCATCTCCCGCGCTCGACCTTGCTCGCGCTGGTGATGGCGATGGGCGGCACCGAGCCGGTGCGCCGCGCGTACGAAGAATGCGTGCGCGAGCGCTACCGGTTCTTCAGCTACGGTGACGCGATGCTCGTGCGCCGCGCGAGCGATCGAGGAGACGGATGAAGCGCAGCCCCGGGTTCGGGTTCGAGGAGCTCGCGCGTGACGGTCACGCGCGCGCCGGTCGGTTCACCACGCCACGCGCCGTCATCGAGACGCCGGTGTTCATGCCGGTGGGAACGCTCGCGACGGTGAAGTCGCAGACGCCCGACGAGGTCGAGGCCACGGGCGCACGCATCATCCTCGCGAACACCTACCACCTGTGGCTGCGCCCCGGCCCCGAGCGCATCGCCGACCTCGGCGGCGTGCAGAAGTTCATGGGCTGGAAGCACGCGCACCTCACGGACTCCGGGGGCTTCCAGGTCTTCTCGCTCGCGGATCTGCGCACGATCGACGACGACGGCGTCTCGTTCCGATCGCACCTCGACGGAAGCGCGCTGCGCCTCACGCCCGAAGAGTCGATGCGCATCCAGACGCTGCTCGGCAGTGACGTCGCGATGGCGTTCGACGAGTGCCCCCCAGGCGGTGGCCCTGCGGACGTGATCGATCGCGCGATGACGCGCACCACGGCGTGGGCGCGTCGCTGCCTCGCGGCTCCGTGGCGCGAAGGACAAGCGCGCTTCGGCATCGTGCAGGGAGGCACCGACGTCGAACGACGCCTGCGTCACCTCGAGGACATCGGCAGCATGGAGGTCGATGGCCGCGGCTTCGACGGCATCGCGATGGGCGGCTTCTCCGTGGGCGAGCCGATCCTCGAGATGTACAGAGCGCTCGACGCCGTCGCGCACCGCATGCCCACCGATCGGCCGCGCTACCTCATGGGCGTGGGCACGCCGTACGACCTCCTTCGCGGCATCGGCGCCGGCATCGACCTCTTCGACTGCGTGCTCCCCACGCGCAACGCGCGCAACGGACAGGCGCTCACCTGGAGCGGACGCGTGAACCTCAAGCAGGCGCGGCACCGCGCCGACGAGGCGCCGCTCGACGCGCGCTGCAGCTGCCCGGCGTGTACCCGCTTCACGCGCGCCTACCTCCACCACCTCGTGCGCGCGGACGAGATGCTCGGCGCACGCCTGGTGACCCAGCACAACCTCCACTTCTATCTCGACCTCACCCGCGCCGCGCGCGAGCACATCGTGAAGGGCGACTACGCCGCGTGGTCCGACGAGACGATGCGCGCCATGCGCGACGGCGACGAGATCGGCCGCGGCAACAAGGAACCCAAGAACCCCATCCACCGTCCGGAGGTCTCGTGAGTCAGAAGCTCGATGCGCTCTCGCTGCTCGCCGAGCGTCGCTCCGCCGGCAAGCTCACCGATCCGGCGCCGCCGGGTCAGGTGCTCGATCGCGTGCTCACCGCTGCGCTCCGCGCGCCCGACCACGGCAACCTCCGCGCGTTCCGTGTGCTCGTGATCGAAGGCGATGCACGGCGTGCGCTGGGCGAGCTGATGGCCGACGCGGCCCAGCGCGAGAACCCCTCGATCGAAGCGGCGGGCCTCGAGTCGGCCAAGAAGAAAGCGCTACGCGCGCCGATGGTCCTGGCGATCGCGTGCACGCCCAAGCCCAGCCCCAAGGTGCCGGAGATCGAGCAGGTGCTCACGGCGGGCTGCGTCGCGCACGCGATCCTCATCGGCCTCCAGGCCGAAGGCTTCGGCGCCATGTGGCGCACGGGCGGCCCCGCGTACGACGCAGGCGTGAAGGTCGGGCTCGGCCTCCGCGCCGAGGATCACATCGTCGGCTTCCTGTACGTCGGAACCCTCGCGAGCGAGCCGCCCGCGATGCCGCGCCCGAGCCTCGCCGATCACGTCGTCCGCTGGACGCCGAGCTGACACCGCCTGATCACCGCGCGGCCCGCGCCTTCACGATCAGGTAGCGGACCGGCTCGGTAGGCGAGGCGTTGTCGATCTCGAGCGTTCGCCCGATCGGCAGCGGCACCGCGCTGCCTCTCACGCACGCGTGCGCCTGGCCCTGCACGTAGATCACGGCCTCGCCCTCGAGCACGATGATCACCTCGTCGTCGTGCGACTGCACGTGCTTGCCCACGCGCCCGCCGGGCTCGAGCTCGCACCACAGGTTGGCCGACAGGGCGCCGACCCTCGCGCCCAAGTCCCACACGCGCACCGTCCCTTCGCCTCCGAAGAGGGCTGTGCGTGCGTCGGCGCGGGCAGGATCGAGGGGGCCGGGCGTGCTCATGCAGGCGACGCTACCGCGACCCGCGTCCGAGGCGTGCACCGGCCGTCTCGATCCGTGATGCTTGGAACCTGCGCGGAGCTCCGTTGTCGGACCGAGTCCGACGCCGCGAGCCCGACGTCAGCCAGGAGCACGACCGCGAGCCATGGAGCCTTCGCGCACGAGCGAGACCCTCGACGAGCTGGACGCAGCCGCGTTCGAGCGACGTCGCATGCTGCGCCAGTGGGGGCTGGTGCTCGTGGCGCTCCTCACCGTGACCTTCGGCGGCGTTCGGCACGCGAGCGCGGTCGGCTCGTTCCTGCGGCGCGAGATCGATCTCTTCGGCAACCCGATCTACGTGCCGCTCCATCGGGTCAGTCGCGAAGCCATCGAGAGCATCGACTTCGACGCGATCCACCGGAGGATCCTGCCCGAGTACGTCGTCGCGATCGGCCGCGCCGACACGCCCGCGGGTCATCGTCGCGCCGAGTACGCGTTCCGAAACCTGCGCGATGCGATGGAGGCAGATCCCAACCTCGTCGATCTGTGGCGTGAGTTGCACCTGCTCGCGACGATCGATCCCATCCGCCATGCGCGACGCATCGACTACCTGCTCTGGGCGCACAACCGACGCCTCGAGATGCTCGATCAGCCGTACCGCATCGAGGCCACGCTCTACATGCGGAGCGAGCGCCCTCGCCTCGCGACGCGCAGCTACCACGTGCTCGAGGAGGCGCAGACGATCGCGGGCCACCGCGCCCGCTACCTCGATCGCATCGACGGCCTGAGCTTTCGTGAGCCTTGGCTCGGTCACACCACACGCGAGGCCGACGGCGCGATGCTGGTGGCCGATCGCATCCTCCACTTCGCGACACGGCACCTCTGGCCCGCGCTCTTGCCAGCGCTCGACGAGCGACGCCCCGCCGAGGAGCGTGGCCCCCTGCCCGGCATGCGCGACGAGGCCGAGCGCGCCATCGATCCCGCCCTCTTCGCGATCCTCGTCGAGACCGCCGAAGATCAGCAGGCATTGCTCGAGGCCGCCGCGTCGATCGAGTCGCGCCACGCGTGTGGGTCGGAGTTCCGCGTCTACGACCTGCCGTACCGCGGTCTGTCGCGACGCAGCTACACGATGCTCGCGCTCGCGATCGAGCGCAGCCGCGGCAGCACCTGCCCGGACGTCACGCTCGGAGAGGCCGCTCAGATCGTGGGCGCCTCGGAGCGCCTCGCGGAGATGCCGCGCCTCGAAGAAGCGCTCGAGGCGCTGGCGTCGTTCGCCGCGCGCGCGGTCGCGTCGCACGAGATCCGTCACGTGGCCGACGGCCCGAGCCGCGAGCTGCGATGCCCCGGATGCTCGCCGGGCACGCCGGCGTTGGTGCGCGCAGAGCTCAGCGCGTACCTCGCGTCGTTCGCCGACGGCGCCGTCGGTCACACGGCCGCGCTCGTCGCGTGCTCGAACCCCGAGCACGAGCGAGGCGCCGACGCCCACGCGATCCGTCTCGCGATCGAGGCCTCGATGCCCGGGGGCTGCGGTGTGCCGTCCGACGATCTCTACCAGCGCGCGTTCGCGGCGGAGCGGCGCTACTTCGGCGCGCGTGATCGAGCGCGGCTCGCCACCGATTTCCCTCGACCGGCCGAGCTCCTCGTCCGGCGACGTTCGGTCGTTCCCCGCGACCTCAGCTGGCTCGTGGACGACATGGAGGTCACCCCGCTGACGGCGCCGGCCGTGGACGCTGCGACTCCCTGACCGCACGCGCGCCCGCGGTGTACGATGCCGCTCCGAGGTCGAACGTTGACGGATCCCTTCTCGCGTCTCGAAGACGCCCCGAACATGGCCATCTTCTGCGACTTCGAGAACGTCGCGATCGGCGCGCAGAAGGCCAGCTACGACGACTTGGACATCCGGCTCGTGCTCGAGCGCTTGCTCGACAAGGGCAAGATCGTCGTCAAGAAGGCTTACGCGGACTGGGACCGCTACAAGCAGCACAAGCGGCAGATGCACGAGGCCGCGTTCGAGCTGATCGAGATCCCCCACGTCAGCTACTCCGGCAAGAACAGCGCAGACATCCGCCTGGTCGTGGACGCGCTCGACCTCTGCTACGTGAAGAAGCACGTCGACGTGTTCGTGATCGTGTCCGGCGACAGCGACTTCTCCCCCCTCGTGTCGAAGCTGCGCGAGAACAACAAGCGCGTGATCGGCCTCGGCGTGAAGAGCTCGACGAGCGATCTCTTGATCGACAACTGCGACGAGTTCATCTACTACGACGACCTCGTGCGTGAGCGCAGGGAAGCGCAGCGCAAGGAAGCTGCGTCGCGACGCGTGAAGGCCGAGGGAGGCCGTGGCCAAGACGCCGCACGCAACGACGCGCGCAGCGAACGTGGGCGCCCCGAGCGACCGACCGGACCGCTCGCCCAGAACGGCCAGAACGCAGGCCCGCAGAACATAGGCCCGCAGAACGCTGGCCCGCAGAACACAGGCCCGCAGAACACAGGCCCGCAGAACGCTGGCCCGCAGAACACAGGCGCCCAGACCGCAGGCCCACAGGGCCCACAGAACGGACCTCACGGCGCTCCGCAAGGCACGACGAGCTCGGCCAACGGTCCCGCGAGCGGCGCGATCGCCATCCCCCCGAGCGACAAGAACGGCACCGACAAGGGCGCCGAGGCCAAGACCACCGAGGAACGTCAGCGCGAGGCGATCGAGCTCGTGCTCGACGTCGTCGAGGCGCTGTTCCAGGACCGCGACGGCGCGCTCCACGGGGCGCTCGTGAAGCAGACTCTGAAGCGCAAGCGCCCTGAATTCTCGGAGCGCTTCCATGGCTATCGCACGTTCAACCAGCTGATCGAGGACACCGGCCGCCGCGGCCTCCTCGAGATCACACACGACGAGAGCTCGGGCGGCTACCTCGTGGTCGCGTTCGGTCCGAACGCCTGAGGCGCGATGAAGCTCACCGAGCACCTCGACCCGCGCGCGACGGGCCTCGCGCCCTCGTCGGCGCTCGCGCTCTCGGAGCGCGTCGATGCACAGCGCAGCGCAGGCGAGAGCGTCTCCAAGCTCACGCTGGGACAGTCGCCGTTCCCCGTACCGGAGCGGATGGTGGCGGCGTTGCGCGATGCCGCGGGCGCCAAGGAGTACGCGCCAGTACAGGGCCACGAGCCGCTACGAAAGGCGATCGCCGCCTACGTCGACAGACAGCTCGGCATCGATCGCACGGCTGACGACGTCGTGATCGGGCCCGGATCGAAGGAGCTGCTCTTCCTTCTCCAGCTCGTGTTCGCGGGCGACCTCGTGGTCTCGACGCCCGCATGGGGCTCGTCGGTGGCACAGGCCACCTTGCTAGGGCGACGCGTCCTCTCGCTGCATGCGAGCGCAGAGGATGGCTTTCTGCTGCGACCGGCCGCGCTGGAGGCAGCGCTGGCGACGGAGCCCCGAAGACCACGCCTGCTCGTCCTCAACTATCCATCCAACCCTGCGGGCCTCACCTACCGCGCCGACGAGCTGCGCGAGCTCGGTCAGATCGCGCAGCGTCACGAGCTGCTCGTGCTCTCGGACGAGGTCTACGGCGAGCTCCACCACAAGGGCCAGCACAGCTCCATCGCGCGCTACTACCCCGAGGGCACCATCGTCTCGACGGGGCTCTCGAAGTGGGTGGGCGCGGGCGGCTGGCGCCTGGGATGCCTCGTGTTCCCCGACCAGCTGCGCCCGATTCTGTCGGCGATCGTCGCGGTCGCCAGCGAGACCTTGAGCGCGACGTCGATCCCCATCCAGCGTGCTGCCGTCATCGCGTTCGAAGGAGGCGAGGACATCGAGCGCTACCTCTTCCAGGTGCGTCGCGTCTTGAGCGCGCTAGGCCGCTTCACCTCGCGACGGCTGCAGTCGTACGGCGTTCGCTGCGCGCAGCCCACGGGCGGCTTCCACGTCTTCGCGGACTTCGGGCCCGCGCTCGAGGGGAAGGCCTCGATCGACGGGAGCGCCACGCTCACCGCGCGCATCGCGAGCGAGGCGCGCGTGGCGCTGGTCCCCGGCGTGAGCTTCGGCCGTCCCCGCGAGGAGCTGACGGCGCGCCTCGCGTACGTCGACTTCGATGGGCCCCGCGCGCTCGCGGCGGTGGGCGTGATCCCCAAGGAGCAGCCCGTCGACGAGACGTTCCTGCGTCGACACTGCGCTCCGACCGTCGAGGCGATCGAACGGATCGGCCACTGGGTGCAGACCCAACGGAGGTAGGCGTGCTCGACATCGATCCCCTGCGCGACGGCCCCACGCCGCTCCCGGCCTCGACGGTGATCCTGCTCCGAGACGGCGACTCGGGGCTCGAGGTGCTGCTGGTGCAGCGACACAAGGCCACCGCGTTCATGGGCGGCGCCTATGTCTTTCCGGGTGGCAAGCTCGATCCCCTCGACGCGAGCGACGGCGTGCGGTCGCACCTGCGCTCCGCCGACGACGACACGATGCTCGCTGCGCTCGGTCCGACCGAGACCATCGACGCGACGACGGCCCGCGCTCTGTTCGTCGCTGCGGCGCGCGAGACCTTCGAGGAGTCGGGCGTGCTCCTCGGCACCACGCCGCGGAACGCCGCCGAGATCGCGGCCCAGCGAGCTCGCTTGAACGCGGGCACCCCGTTCTCGGATGTGCTCGCCGCGCTCGAGGCCCACCTCGCCCTCGATCGGCTGGTGCCCGCCTCGCGCTGGGTCACGCCCGCGGTGGAGCGGAAGCGCTTCGATGCCCGCTTCTTCCTCTGCGCCGTGTCCCGTGCAGACTCGGATCGCGCGAGCATCGAGGAGCACGAGACCGTCGCCTCGCGGTGGCTGACGCCCGAGGAGGCGGTCGCCCTCCACCACGCGGCCACGATCGATCTGCCACCCCCCACCCTTCGGACGCTCGAGCTCCTCTCGCCGCATGCGACGGCGGGGGAGGCGCTCGAGGCCACGCGTCAGCGCCCGCCGCCTCTGGTTCGCCCGGCATTTCACGCGCCCGACACGGGCTGGGTCCTCGCACTGCCTGGGGATCCTCTCCATCCCGAGCCATCGCCCGTGCTCGGCGGCACCACCCGCTTCGTGTGCCGAGACGGCCGGTGGTTCTCGGGCTGAGCCGGTGTCCTGGATGAGCCAGGAGCCTCTGCCCTGACACGGATGTCATGGCCGTCCGGGCTCGAGGTGAAGAAACACGCAGAAACGGAGGGAGAACCTGCTCGGCACGGTCACTGCACACCCAGGAACCGTCTTGGCACTGAACGAGTGGGCTTCGGTCTCTTCCTCTCCTTCGACCTGCGCTTCGTCCCGGCTGCCTGCTTCTCTCCGCCCCCTCCGATCGAGCCCTGACAGTCCGTGGCTCGGTCGTGAGGCAGGCCTATGACCTGCCCCTGCCCGCGTTCTGCATCTCCGCGCTCCGCATCTCGTTCTGCGCCTTCGGGAGTGGGTCACGCGCTCCGGTGGGACTCGGCCTCTCCAGTACCTGCCTCACCGCTCGCTTCGCTTCCCTTCCTTTTTCGCTCGCTTCGCTTGAGTCGCTTGTTCTTCGCTCGAGTCTCTTCTTCGCGCGAGTCCCTTCTTTGCTTGAGTCCTTCTTCTTCGCTTCGTCCTTCGCCTTCCCACTTGTTCGCTTCGTTCGTTGGCTTCGTTCGTTCGCTTCGCCGTTCTGTTCGCTTCGTGTGGCTTCGGCGTCTTCGACTCGTTCGCTTCGTCTGCTTCGCCTTCGTCCTCGCTTCGACGCCTGCGTTCTCTTCGTGCCGTCCTGGTTCGACTCGAGTGGGTGTCTCGTCTTGGTGGACCCCGTGAAGGGGAAGAGAGAGGCGGCTGTGACCCAGCCGCCTTTTTCTTGTCCGTCGCGTTCGACGTCCGCACACGACAACGGGGGTCGCGACCGCGGCATTCCTCGTCGTATGCTCGCGCCGATGCGCCCTCGCCCGCAATCTCACTTCTTCACGAACGCGTTCACTGTGGCGTGCACCCTCGCCCTCTTCGCCCTGGGCGGCTGCACCACGTGGTCGCAGGAGATCCGTCAGGCCGAGGTCGCATACGACGAGGCCCGCCCCGACGCCGCGCTCGCGTGGCTCGATGTGGTGGGCGACGACAACCTGGGCCGCATGGAGCTGTCCGATCGCGCCCGCTACCTCTACGTGCGCGGCATGACGGAGTTCCGCCTCGGCCGACGCGATGACGCTCTCTATCACCTGGCGCTCGCGCGTGAGGTCAGCGGCGGCGACGGAGTGGGCCTGCGTCGTGAGCAGCGCGAGCTGATGAACCGCACGCTGGGCGAGCTCACCCCGACCGATCGCATGTCTCATCGTCCTCCCCCTGCCGCCGCCGATTGACCGACGCGACGGTCTTTGGCCGCCGACGGATGGAAAGAGGGCGCCCCGGAGACTCCTGGGCGCCCTCTGCTTGTGCGGAACGTGCGTCTCTGCGGTCGAGCTACGAAGGCTGCCTGAGGGATGTCATCGCGTCCTTCGTGGCGAGCTTCTCTTTCTTCATCTCCGCGAGGTCACGTTGCTCGCTCGCGGTCAGATACAGTCGCGCTTCGTACTGGGCCACTCTGTCTTTCAGCTTCTGGTGCCGACGCTCCAACCTGCCGATCACCTTCTCGTTCGCCTGCGCCATGAGACCTCCGTCGATGACTGTCGATGAGTGGAACGACACGAGCCAAGCAGTGATTCCGAGATGACCCGTGAATGCTACAGGACGCTCACCGGGGCGATCAACCGCTGCCCTGGCCTCCTCGGCGGGGTCCTCGTCGCGCTCGCGATCGGCCTGTTCGCCAGCGCGATCGGCGTCGCGCAAGACGCGGCGCCTGCCCCCGATGCCTGGCTCGCGGTCCTGTCGGTGCACGCACGTGCTCACCCTCGCGCAACGGGCCCAGTGACACTCGTGCGTCACGAGCACGCGCACGATCGCACCACCACCGAGCGCGGCACGCTGCACCTCGACCCGAGCGGCGCGCGGCTGGCTCTCGATCATGCCGAGGTCGCGCTCACGCCCGCACAGATCGAGGCGTTCGACGGCGACGCGACGCCACCGCGCGTCTTGCTCCAGCGAGGCGAGACACCGCTCGCTCGGTACGCCGCGTGGATCGGCGGAGAGGATCTCGGCGCGATGTTCAGCGAGCGTGTGCTGTCGCGAGAGGGCCGGCGCGTGCGCCTCGAGCTGCTTCCTCGCGTCGCTTGGCCGGGCCTCGAGCGCATCGTCGTTCGCGCGCTCGACGAGGGCGCGGACCGCGGACGGATCGAGCGCGTCCTGTGGCTCGATGGCCTGGGGAACTGGCAGCGGCTCGACGTCGAGCAGCTGCGGTACCCCGCGCAAATCGACCCACGCATGCTGCTGCTCTCACCGCACCCCGGCGCGCGACGCATCGAGATCTGATCGCTCGGCGATGTTCGAGCGCGGGCCCTCGAGGAGCCGCTCGATGCGAAGCCCGACGGACCGCCAGCCGTCGGCCTCGACGTGCTCGGGCGCGAGCCGCGACAGACGCGAGATCTCCGTGGGATCGCTCGACAGCGCGCGCAGCGAGGACGCGAGCGCGTCGGGGGCGCGCAAGATGACCGCGCGCCCGCAGCGTCGCGCGAGCTCTTCGTGCACGGGATCACGCGTCGCGATCACCACCACGCCATGCGCCAGCGCCTCGCGCGGCGCGACGGGATAGCCCTCGGTCACACCTCGCGGATCGTGTGCGCTGCAGGCGAGCAGCACGTCGCTCTCGGCGAAGAGCGCGTCTCGTCGCGCGGGGCTCACCGTCCCCTCGAAACGAACGCGTCCTCCGCGCGCGCGTGCGAGCCGCTCGAGCCCGAGACGCTCGGGGCCGTCCCCTGCGATCACGAGCTCGACGCCGGCGTCCGCGCACGCCGCGATCGCGAGCTCGACGCGCTTGATCGGCACGAGGCGAGCGAGCACCAGCGCGCGCAGGCGTCGCCCATCGATCGACCGTCGCTGCGGGGGCCGCGCCGGCAGATCCACGCCCATCGGCACCACGTGCGCGCGCACGTCCCTCGCTGCGCCCACACGCGCGCGCAGGTGCTCGGCGACGAAGACGTGCTCGCGTGCGAGCGCTCTCGTCGCCTGCCACGCGCGTCGACCGAGCAGCCTCGTGGCGAGCTGCACGTCCGCCGAGTGCCACACGGCCACGTGCCGATGGGCGTCGAAGCCCAGCCCTGTCGCGACGGCGCACGGCAGAGCCCAGTGGCTCAGCGCGGCGTCCCATCGGCGGGC
>JAFLCL010000238.1 GCA_017303575.1 Deltaproteobacteria bacterium | reverse complement strand
CGCCTCCGGTGCCGCGCCAGCGCCCCGACCGCGAGGCCGATCTTGTCGGGCGTGGTGGTGACCGCGCGCGCGCCGACGGAGTCGTGATCATGCGCGCGCACCACCTCGCCGATCGCTGCGTAGAGCGCGCTCGCCACACGGATCGCAGGGCGTACCTCGCCCGGCAGCGCGTCGATGCCAGCGTCCGCGCGCGCGTAGAGCACGTCCGCATGATCGAGCAGCCGGCGTGTGGCATCGCGCACCCCCGCATCCGCGAACGGCTCGGCGAGGAACGCCGCGCGGGTGGCGTCGTCCATGTCGAGCCACGCGCGCGGCAGGTAGAGGCGACCGTTTCGCGCGTCCTCACCGACGTCGCGCGCCACGTTCGTGAGCTGCATCGCCACGCCGAGATCACACGCGCGGGCGAGCACGTGGGGCGCGCGGCGGTCCATCAGCCAGCTCATCGCGACGCCCACCGAGCCCGCGACGCGCACGGCGTACGCGACGAGGTCCGAGAGTGTCTGGTACTCGCGCTGCTCGACGTCCCAGCGGTAGCCGTCGAGCAGCGCGTCGATCGGCGCGCGCGGCAGGGCGTGATCGTCGGCGAGCCACGCCAGCGCGCGATCGACAGCATCGTCGTCGGGGCGCCCCGCGTAGACCCTGTCGACGCGCAGCGCGAGCTGCTCGAGCGCACCTCGCGGATCCGCGCTCTCGTCCACCAGATCGTCCGACACGCGACAGAACGCGTAGAGCGCGGCCACCGGATCCGACAGGCGCGCGGGCAAGAGGCGCGCTGCGAACGAGAACGAGCGCGAGCCCCGCGCGAGCAGCGCATGACAGTGAGCGAGATCGCGATCCGGGGGTCGCACGAGAGGGCCGGCGAAGATGACGCGCTTCGTCTCGCCACGCTCGCGTTCACCGCTCCCATCTGTGGAGGGCCTCACGCCGCAGCACCCGTTCGCTCGCCATGCCGCGCGAGATTGTGCATCGTGCGCAGATGACGGCGACCGAGCGCATCGACTCTCCCCGCGGGCACACGCGTGCCGGCTCCTTCGCGTGGGTGGCGTTCGCCTACGCCGTCGCGCTCGCGATCGCGATCGCCACCCTCGTGATGCTGCGCGAGGGCGCCCACCTCGGCGTCGAGGGCCCGCTCGGTGACTACGCGCACCTCGCGATCGCCGACGTCGTCGCCACGCTCGTGATCTTCGCGTTCTCGTTCGGTCTCAAGAACTCGAGCGTGTACGACGCGTACTGGATGGCCGCACCGCCGCTCTTCCTCGTCGGCGGCTGGGCGCTCGCGTCGTACCCGACAGGGATGAACGCGCGGCAGGTCCTCGCGCTGCTCATCATCCTCGCGTGGGCCGCGCGCCTCACGTGGAACTGGATCCGCGGCTGGTCGGGCCTCGATCACGAGGACTTCCGCTACCGCGACCTCCAGAAGAAGACGGGCCGCGCGTACTGGCTGGTGAGCCTCTTCGGCCTGCACCTCTTTCCCACCGCGCTCGTTCTCGTGACGATGCTCCCGATCGCGGCGATCACAGCGCCTGCAGGAGCCTCGCTCGGCCTCTACGACGCGATCGGCGCGGCGATCTCGATCCTGGGGATCGTCGTCCAGGCGATCGCGGACGAGCAGCTGCGCGCGTTCGTGAAGCAGAAGACCGACCCCGATCAGATCTGCGAGCGAGGCCTCTGGCGCTTCTCTCGGCACCCGAACTACTTCGGCGAGATCTCGTTCTGGACGGGCCTCGCGTTCCTCGCGCTCGGCAGCGGACACGCGTCGTGGTGGTCCTTCGCAGGCATCGTCGCGATCCTCGGCCTCTTCGTGTTCGCCTCCATCCCGATGATGGAAGGACGCCAGAAGCGAAAGCCCGGCTGGGCGGAGTACGCGCGTCGCACGTCGGTGCTGGTGCCGCTGCCGCGCTGGCGCTGATGAGCCGTCGACGCGCCGCAGGCTCGCACTATCCTCGCGCACCCATGAGCCAGGAAGTCACCGTCGCCGCGATCCAGTGTCCTCTCGGTGGCTCGCGCGAGGACAACGTCGCGCGCATCACGGCGCACGTGCGTGAGGCCGCCGGGCGCGGCGCGAACGTGATCCTGCCGCCCGAGCTCTTCGAGGGCCCCTACTTCTGTCGTGAAGAGAAGGAATTGTTCTTCGAGTGGGCGCGCCCCTTCGAGGGCAACGAGACGATCGCGCACTTCGCGACCCTCGCGAAGGAGCTGAAGGTCGTGCTCCCGATCTCGTTCTTCGAGAAGGCGGGGCCCGCCTACTACAACAGCCTCGCGATGATCGACGAGACGGGCCGCGTGCTCGGCCTCTACAGGAAGAGCCACATCCCGGACGGACCCGGCTACGAGGAGAAGTACTACTTCCGCCCCGGCGACACGGGCTTTCGCGTGTGGAAGACGGGCTTCGGCGCGATCGGCGTCGGCATCTGCTGGGACCAGTGGTACCCCGAGTGCGCGCGCGCGATGGTGCTCGGTGGCGCGGAGATCCTGCTCTACCCGACCGCGATCGGCGCCGAGCCCAACGGCGTCGACACCAAGGATCCTTGGCAGCGCGCGATGATCGGCCACGCGGTCTCCAACGCGACGCCGGTGATCGCCGCCAACCGCATCGGCCTCGAGAGCTGGCAGGACTTCTACGGCTGCTCGTTCTGCGCCGACATGCGCGGCGACAAGCTCGCGGAGCTACAGCGCGGCGAAGAGGGCGTGTGCCTCGCGACCTACGACCGCCAGAAGATCCACGAGTACCGCGCGAGCTGGGGCTTCTTCCGCGATCGACGTCCCGAGCTCTACGGCGCGCTCACCACCGCAGACGGACAGCACGTCGTGCGCGACGCGCGCTGATCAGCTGCCGCGGCTGTCCCACCGACACTCGAACGAGCCGCCGCTGAACGGACGGGCTCGCACCGCGAGGCGGCCCGAGCTCGGACAGCGCACCTCGACCGCAGGGCAGAGCCCCTCGCTGTCGTCGTTGCGCCCCAGCAAGCCCGAGCTCTCGTCGCTGCAGCGATCGGGGGAAGCGAGCGTTGCGTCGCACACGAGAAGGACGGGATCGCCCGAGCACGTGCCCAGGCCCCTCGCGCCGCAAGCGATCGTGACGGTGGCGCCCGGCGAGCACACCACCTCACCCGGACCGCTCCGCGGCCCGACGATGCGCGCATCCACGGGGCCCACGTCCCCACGCGGGTCGTGGCTCGCGTAGCACGCGGGCACGAGCGTCAGCGCGAGCAGCCCGAGGGCGAGCATCGTTCCTTCGCGCGTCACGCCGGCGAGCGTAGCGCGAGACGCCTCGTGCGCGTCGTCAACGCAGCTCCAGCGGGACCAGCGGCGCCTCCAGCGCCGCGCGGAAGGTCTCGCGGAACGGCCCTTCGGCGTCCAGACGCGTGAGGATCGCGTGGAGGCCGGACACGAGACGCTGCTGCCAGATCCACTCGGGCGGGATCGCGAGGAGGCGGAGGTTCGGCTCGTTCGGTCGGCCGTAGTCGACGAGGGCCTGGAGGTAGGCGGGCGTGAACCGAAAGCTCGGCTCGATGTAGGGGCGGTACTGATGGCGCAGGAGCTCCCAGTGCCGATCGAAGTCGAAGCGAGACGGTCTCGCGACGATCCCGGTCGCGAGCAGTGCCTCGCGGAAGCGCGCACGATCTCCGTCACAGACCACGCGCGCCAGGTGGCGATCACGCTCCACGTACCCCGGCTCGAAGCGACGCACGCAGCCGAAGTCCAAGAAGACCACGCGCCCGTCGGCAGGAAAGACGTAGTTCCCGGGGTGCGGGTCGGCGTTGATCGCTCCGAGCGCGAAGAAACAGTGGTGCGACGCGCGCACCAAGGTGATCGCGACGGCGTTCTTGCGCTCAGCGCCGCTCGACGCGCAGAAGCGCTGGAAGTCCAGGCCCTCGACGAAGCGCGAGGTGAGCACCGTCTGCGCGCTCCGCTCGGAGAAGACCTCGGGGATGGCGATCTCCGGATCCCCCGCGAGCCGTGAAGCGAACGCACGCTGGCTCTTCGCTTCGCGCACGTAGTCGCACTCTTCGAGGATGCGGGCGCGCAGCTCCTCGACGAGCGCTCTGCCATCCACGGCCGTCGCGATCGACGCGAGCCCAGCGAGCCGGTCCAGTCGTGAGAGGTCCGACTCGAACGTCGCGCGGACGTCGGGATACTGGATCTTCACCGCGACATCGGCCCCCGCGAAACGCGCACGGTGCACTTGTCCGATCGAAGCGGCGGCGATCGCGATCGGATCGATCGACTCGAACAGGGCCTCGATCGGCGCACCGAGCGCGGACTCGATCACCGGCACGAGCGACGAGAACGCGACCGGCGTCGCGCCCTTCTGGAGCACCTCGAGCGCTGCGTGCGTCTCGGGCGGCAGGGCTCCCTCGAGGTAGCTGAGGATCTGGCCGACCTTCATGGCCATGCCCTTCATCCCATCGAGCTCACGCGCGAGGTTCTCGCCGATCGCAGCGTAGACGCCCACGTCGTCGCGCGAGAGGACACGACGCGACGCGAGACGCAGAGCGTTCGCGGCCACCTTCCCCGTCGCGAGCGCGCGACCGACGAAACGATGGTTGATCTCCGCCAGCGTGCGTGGTGGCTTGCCGTCGTCCGTCATCGTGCCCTCGGCTTCGTGCCCTCTCCGGGGCTACGGACTCGTGCCCTCGCCTGGGGGCGTCGGGGAGACAGCACCGTCGTCCTCGGGCGCGCCCTCCTCCGCGAGGCGCATCATCTCGTCCATCGTGACGTTGCCGTCGCAGTCGTAGTCGCCTTCGATGCCGTTGTCGCAGCTCGGTGATGGAGGTGCCTCGTCCTCCTCCCCGCCGCCCTCGGCGAGACGCATCATCTCGTCCATCGAGACGTTGCCGTCGCAGTCGAAGTCGCCCTCGATGCCGTTGTCGCACGCACGCGTCGGGGCGGTGCCTTCATCGTCGGTGTCCTCGGCGTCTTCGTCGTCGTCCACGATCTCACCACCGCGCGCGGCAGCCTGCGGCGGGACGAACGCGGGAGAGCCCGTGATCCAGCGCCCGAGATCACCCGAGATCGGCGGGTAGTACGTGATCACGAGCAGCCCGACCGACATGAGGGCGATGAACGGCAGCACGCTCCGGATGACGTAGCCGAGCGGCTTGTCGAAGAGCGTCGAGGCCACGAAGAGGTTCAGGCCCACCGGCGGCGTGAGGTAGCCGATCTCGAGGTTGACGATGAAGATGATCCCGAGGTGCAGGGGATCGATGCCGAGCGTCGCGGCGATGGGCGCGATGAGCGGCACGAAGATGAAGATCGCGCTCATGATGTCCATGAGGCAGCCCACGATGAGCAGCAGCACGTTGATCATCAGGAGGAAGCCCGTGCGATCGAGGTTCATCGAGAGGAACCACTCGGTGAGCACGGTCGGCACGTCCGCCTGCACGAGGAACTCGCCGAAGCTCCGCGCGACCACGAGGATCACGAGGAAGCTCCCGAGCATCACGCCCACCTCCTGGAACACGCCGAAGAGGTCGCCCGGCTTGATCGCGCGGTGGAGGAACAGCTCGACGATCGCGGCGTAGACGACGCTGGCCGCCGCGGCCTCGGTCGCGGTGAACACGCCGGAGTTCGTCCCGAAGAAGATGAAGAACGGAAAGAGCAGCGACCAGAAGCCGTCGCGCGTCGCGGCCATCAGCACCTTCGTGTCGAAGGTATCGCGCGGGGTCTTGTCGACGACGCCGCGGAAGATGGAGTAGCCCATCAGGATGCCGCCGATGACGAGGCCAGGGCCGTAGCCGGAGGCGAACAGATCCTCGACGCGGATCTGCGACGTCGTGTTGACGATCGCGTAGACGATCATCGGGATCGAGGGCGGGATGAGGATGCCCAGCGAGCCCGATGACGTGACGAGGCCGTGCGTGAAGCTCGGACGGTAGCCCGCGCCGATCATCGCGGGCGCCATCACGCCGCCGATCGCGACGACGGTCGCGGGGCTCGAGCCCGAGATGGCTGCGAAGATCATGCACGCGAGCACCGCGCTGATCGCGAGGCCGCCCGGCATCCAGCCGACGAGCGAGCGCGCGAAGCCCACGAGGCGCTTGCTGATCTCGCCCTTGGCCATGATCGCGCCCGAGAGGATGAAGAGCGGGATCGCGAGCAGCGCGTCGTTGTCGGCGACCGAGACCATCTGCTCGACGAGCGCGCCGCCCTGCGTGACGTTCGCGAGATCGGGCAGCCAGAGCGCGAAGCACGCGATCGTCACGAGCCCCAGGACGACGTAGAGCGGAAGGGCCAGGAGCGCGCCGGTGAGGATGACCGCGACGAGGCGGCCGCCGTTCCCGCCGATCGCGAAGAGCACGACGATGAGGCCGAGCACGACGAGGAACGGGATCGGCCGCTTCGAGCTCGTCGCGGTCGGGGACGACGTCGCGTCGCTGGCCGTCGCGCTCGCATCGCCGTCCGCCTTCTTCGAGGCGGCGAGCTTCTCGGCGTCCTCCATGCCCTCGGCCTTGGCGGGCATGCCGTAGCGACCACCCTGGAGCGCGCTCACGGCCGCGGCCACGAAGCGCACGATCGCGATCGAGAGCGCGATCGGGATGACGAGTGACTTCGACCACTCCGGCAGGCCGGTCTGAGAGAGCGAGCCGCCCGTCTCCATCTGCCCCTGGATGTAGAAGACGCCGAGCACGCAGAGCAGCAGCGAGAAGAGCGCGGCCACGATGTGACCGACGGCGGCGATGATGTGCTTGGCGCCCTCGGGGTGGATCTTCTCGAGGGCCTCGAGGCGGATGTGCTTGCCTTCGTGCACGCAGATGCTCGCGCCGAAGAAGCCCACCCACAGCGTGAAGAGGAGCGAGATCTCCTTGCCCCAGCCCCAGCCCTCGGGGACGTGGTGGAGGCAGAACCACACGAGCAGCGGCGCTGCGACGGCGACGCTGACGAGGCGCTTCTCGAAGCCGGGCTCCTTCGCGCGGATCTGGGCGTAGGCATAGGCCGCGAGCGCGACGAGACCGAGCACGAGCGTGAACGTGCTCGACGCGACGTGGACCATCAGCCAGCCCGTGGCCGCGAGCACGGCGCCGGTGATCACCGTCAGGACGACCGCCGAGCCCGGCACGGCGAGGAAGGGCTTACCGCGGCCGCGCTCGGCCGAGCTCCAGCCGAACCAGAGGAGCGCCAGCGACACGACCACGGAGAGGACCGGCGCCACCGTGTGGTCGAGCGTCGCGCGTGTGGCTTCGTCCTCCACGCCGCCGAGGCGCGCGAGGAGCTGGCCCACCTTGGAGTCCGGCGCGACGAGGCGTCGCTCGACGACATCGGCGAACGTGCCCAGCGTCGTCAGCGTCAGGAACCAGGCGACGATCGTCTGCTCGATCCCGAACACCCCGTCGTCGATGCGCGACAGCAGGGTCTTGGGCTTCTCGTTCGACGTATCGGTCCCAGCGCTCATGGCGCGGATCATCACCGGACGGGACCTGAGCGGGCAACGATCTCGCCGATCCCGAGACGGCCGCCGCTCGACGCCCCCCATCCCGCGGGCCGGGTGACGTCCGCCTCCGCTTCGTTTGTTTTTGTTGTCCGGAGCTCCGAGCCGCAGCCCATCATCTCGCGCCGTGAGCAGCACGTCCAAGACCCACGACAGCCCGCCACACCCGGCGTACCGGCCCGACATCGACGGGCTGCGCGCCGTGGCGGTCGGGGCAGTGCTGCTCTTTCACGCGTTTCCCGAGGCCCTGCCCGGCGGCTTCATCGGCGTCGACATCTTCTTCGTCATCTCGGGCTACCTGATCTCCACCATCGTGTTCGGTCAGGCCGAGCGCGACAGCTTCAGCATCCTCGAGTTCTATCGCCGACGCGTTCGACGCATCTTCCCGGGCCTGACGGTGCTCATGATCGCGGTACTGGTCGCGGGCGCGCTGCTGCTCTATGCGGACGAGCTCCGCAACCTGGGGGCACACCTCAGCGCCGGGTCGTTCTTCGCGTCGAACCTGCTGCTGTGGAGAGAGAGCGGGTACTTCGACGAGTCAGCCGAGCTCAAGCCTCTGCTCCACCTCTGGAGCCTCGGCATCGAAGAGCAGTTCTACCTGTTCTGGCCGCTCTTGGCCTGGGTGGGGACGCGGCGGCGCGGGGCGTTGCCGTGGCTCGCGGCCGCGGTGGTGATCTCCAGCATGGCTGCCGAGATCTGGCTGATGAGCCGCAACGCCAACACGGCATTCTATCTGCCCATCAGCCGTTTCTGGGAGCTGGCTTGTGGCGGCCTCTTGGCCTGGGTGGACATGGACCCGACGCGGCGCGCGCGATCCTGGCTGAGGCGGTATTCCGCCCCGGCCAGCACCCTGGGCGCATTGACCTTGCTCGTGTCGCTCCTCGCCATTCACCCGGGCCTGGCATTCCCTGGGTGGTGGGCGTGGGGACCCGTCGCCGGTGCCATGCTGTTGATCGGCTCGGGCAGCTCGGATGCCAGTCCCCATTGGCCCCATCGCCTGCTCGCCAGTCGGCCCATGGTGCAAGTGGGCCTCATCAGCTATCCGCTCTATCTCTGGCACTGGCCTCTCTTGGCGTTCGCGGCGATCGTGCTCGGACAGACCGCGCCTGCGTCCTACCGAGTCACCGCGATGGTGGCCGCCGTGCTTCTGGCCTGGCTCACCTACCGTTTCGTCGAGCGGCCGTTTCGCTCGGGACGGCTGCATCAGCTCGCCGTGCCGCTCCTGAGCAGCGCGATGATCGCCTTGGGGCTCACCGGGCTCGCGCTGGTCCTGCACGGGCGAGCCACCGCGGCGACGCTACGCGAGACCTTCGTGAGCCCGTCTCGCGAGCCCGTCATCCCGCGACATCCCGATCGTGCGCGCGTGATGCTGCTCGGGGACTCTCACGCCAACCACCTCGATGCGGGCCTGCGCGCGAGCCTCGGTGATCGACTGCTGAACCTCAGCTCACCCGGCTGCCTGCCCTTCTACGACGTGGATCGCTACGACCTACGCATGCGTCCGGGCGAGTGCCCTCGGCTCATGCGCGAAGCGCTCGATCTCCTGCTGTCGCGGCCCGACATCGACACAGTGGTGATGTCGAGCATGGGCCCCGTCTATCTCGACGACACCACCTTCCGTGGCACCGCGCCCGCGCGTGTACGCGGTCAACGGGTGATCGACGTACGCGATCCCGCGCAGTCGGATCGATGGCGCATCTACGCAGACGGCCTGGACCGCACACTGACGGCGCTGACCGAGGCCGACGAGCACGTGATCTTCGTGTTGGACGTGCCGGAGCTGGGCCTCAATCCCAGCACGTGTCGGCCGGCCATCCACTTCCCCGGCACGCAGTGGCGCCTCCGCGGAGGCGAGGACTGCACCATCCCACGCGCGGAATTCGACGACCGCACGGCGAGGTTCCGCGACATGGTCGTCGAGATCGTCGGGCGCCACCCGAGCGTCCGCCTGGTGGACCCGACATCGCGGTTCTGTGACGCGAACGTCTGCCGCGGCGCGAGCGCGGGAGAGATCTGGTACCGCGACTTCGACCACCTGTCGGAGTCGGGCTCTCACCTCGTCGCGAGAGAGATCTTGCCGCTCTTGGCCGACGTCGCGCGCTGACGAGACGTCCGATCAGTGCACGAAGTAGCGGAACGACAGCGTCACCCACGTGTCGTCGTCGCCGACGACCTGCTGACGCCAGCCGAGGTCGATGCCGAACTCCGGACGTACGTAGCCGACGCCCGCAGTGATGTAGTGGATGCCGCGGCCGGAGTCGTAGAAGTAGCCGGCGCGGATCGGGACCTCGCCCGTGAACACCTCGGCCGCGCCGCCGAGCAGCATCTCGGGTCGCATGTTGCCCGCCACGTCACGGAACGTGGAGAGGTCCGCGAAGCCGTCCACCGCGAGCGTCAGCACGTTCTCGAACGTGTACGAGATGCTGCCGCCGACGAGGCGCGCGATGTACGGCGTGCCATAGTCGATGAGGTTCTGACCGATCGCTGCGATGTGCAGGCCCGGCACCGGCGTGAGGCGCAGCGAGGCGTCCACGTTCACGCCCTCGGCGTACGGTCCGCGCGTGTCGCCTTCCTGCTGTCCCTCTCGCTGGAACGAGTGGTACCGCCCGCTCACACCGATCGAGAACGCCTCGGAGAACGCGTACGCCAGGCCCACACGACCATCCATGCCCGAGTGGCCGTACTGACCATTGCCGAGGATGTAGCGGTACTGAACACCCAGCGCGACGGGCGAGCTGAAGCCATCGACCACGCCCGCTCCGAACGTGAAGTTCGTGTGCTGCGGTACGTACCCGACGACGGTCTCCACGTGATAGAGGCGGCCCAGCGCGAGGTTCGCAGGGTTGGTGCCGAGCGCGGCAGTGGAGGCGGCTGAGGCGCGGGCGCCCAGGCCCATGGCCATCGCGCGTGTGCTCTCGTAGTCGTCGGCGGGCGGGACCGTCGTGGACTCCTGCGCGCTGGCGACACAGGGCAGGCTCGCGACACTCGGCAGGGCGAGGAGCGCGAAGAGCGCGAGCACCGAGCCGCCCGGAGCACGGGGTGTCGAAGGAAGCGTCGTATCCATGGACCGAACCTCGTCAGGGGGTGGCAGGGGCGCTCCTTCTGCGTCGCGCCGACGGTCAGGAACGGGCCGAGGATTCCCACAGGTGGGTGGGTACTCCAAAAAACCGCGCACAATTCTTCGACGATCGGGGCCAAGCACCCGTGATCACCCAGGGATCACGCGCGATCCCTCCCCCGGATCACGCACGAGGGGGCGGATCACTCGTGATCTCGGGCACTTGCCCGGGAGCACCTCCGGAGAGCCTCCGAGCCACCCCCGGGACGGAGCGGGCGATGCGGCTGAAATCGTATAGATCCAGGGTGCTTACGAACTACCTGACGATCCGTCGTAGACGCCTCGCGATCGCTTTGCTAGCGTCGGCTCCCTTCGCGGTCGAAGCCGAGCTTCGCACCGAGTTTGTCGAGCCCATGACGGCCCCCGTGACAGCCCCGTGTCACCTGGGATCCGGCCGGAGGCCCGGCAAGATCACCCCTCGGATCTGGCTCCTCCGCGATCGACGCGCTCCTTCCCGGGCCTCTCCGGGCCGCGAGCCGAGTGCACTCCAACCTGTGGATAGGTTGGGGTGTAATCCGTCAACCATTCGTTTCGACTAGGTTTTCCGGCATGCACCTTGTGTGGGAAGCAGCGCTCGAAGAGCTCCGTGGGCGCCTGTCGGAGCACACGTTCGTCGCGTGGCTCGCGCCTCTGCGCTTCGTGTCGCTGGAGTCGCCGTTGCTGCGCGTGCGCATCCCGCACCGCTTCTTCGCGGACTGGATCTCTCCGCGTTATCTGCCTGACCTCCTCGAGACGATGACTCGCCTCTCGGGACAGCCGTGCACCGAGATCGACTGGGTCATCGACGCCACGGACGCCCGCGCCTCGAGCGACGACACGACCTCGAACCACGACTCGGGCGCCCACCAGCTCGAGCTCGCTCCCGCCGCCGTCGAGCCCGCGCGGCCCCCGCAGTGGCAGCCGCGTCAGGACGCGATCGCGCCGCGGCGCGCCTCGGTCCGGCCGATGGCCCGCGCGCGTGATCGTCGCACCGGTGAGCTCTCGTTCGACGAGCCGACGAGCGCCCAGCCCGCGGTCACGCGCGCGACGCCCGCGCCCTCTGCGCCCGCACGACCGTTCGTGCGCGCCCCCGAGGCCGAGCCCGACTACTCGCTCAACCCGCGCTACCGCTTCGAGTCGTTCATCGTCGGGCCCTCGAACCAGCTCGCGCACGCGGCCTCGATCGCGTCCTCGAGCTCGCCGGGCAAGCGCTACAACCCCCTCTTCATCTACTCCAAGGTGGGCCTGGGCAAGACGCACCTCGTCAACGCCGTCGGTCACCGCGTGCGCGAGGATCGTCCGGGGGCGCGCGTGCTCTTCCTCTCGGCCGAGCGCTTCACGAACGAGTTCATCTCGGCGCTCCAGCACCGCAAGATCGACGAGTTCCGCGCCCGCTACCGAACGAGTTGCGACGTGCTCGTCATCGACGACATCCAGTTCCTCGCCGGCCGCGAGCAGACGCAGGAAGAGTTCTTCCACACGTTCAACGCGCTCTACCACGCGGACAAACAGATCGTCGTCACGAGCGACGTCTACCCGCAGCAGATCAAGGAGATGCAGGATCGCCTGATCTCGCGCTTCCAGTGGGGCCTCGTCGCCGACATCCAGGCGCCCGAGCTCGACACGCGGATCGCGATCCTGCGCAAGAAGGCCGAGACCGAGTCGATCGGCCTCGACGATGCCGTTGCGCTCTTCGTCGCCCAGCGCGTGCAGAGCAACGTGCGCGAGCTGGAAGGCACGCTCCTGCGCCTCGCGGTGCGCGCCGACGTCGAGGGCAAGTCGATCGACCTCGAGCTCGCGCGCTCGATGCTCGGCGAGCCATCGATGGCGATGCACGACCGACAGACGAGCGTCGAGGACATCCAGCGCGCGACATGCGAGTTCTTCGGGCTCGGCATGAAGGAGCTGCTCGGGGATCGTCGTCACCGCGGCGTCAGCCTGCCGCGCATGATCGCGATGCACATCGCGCGCGAGAAGCTGCGCCTGAGCTACCCCGACATCGGTCGCCGCTTCGGCGGCAAGGACCACACGACGGTCATCAGCGCGCACCGCAAGATCACGGGTCTCATGCTCACCGACGAGCAGGTCCAGCGCGCGGTCGACCGCATCCAGAAGAAGCTCGGCCTGTAACGCGGTCTAGTGAGAGAGCGAGAAAGAATCCCCCGCTTCGAGTCGGGCCGCGGCGGAGGGGGGTCCGATGCTCAAACATCCTCGGCCTTCGGCCTGCGGAACTCGCCCTGGACCCCCCACCACCGCGTCCCTTCAGGTCGTGAATCGATTGTTTCTCGTGTCGCGCGGAACGGGCGAGATGGGCGTCTCGAGGCGACGCCGCTTGGCCCACAGCACGAAGCCGATCAGCACGAACAGCGCCACGATCGGCGCCGCGATGGCGAAGCAGTTCAGGGCCTCCGAGATCGTCTGGGCAATCATCGTGGCGCGCGTGGCGGCGTCCGCGTCGCGCAGGTCGGTGAAGCCACGGATCAGGCCGTGCACGAGCACGCCGAAGGGGACCAGGAGGAGCGAGCCCACGATGATCGCGCCGCGCTGCGTGTGGGTCATGGCTCGATCGTAGGCTGACGGGGGAGGCGGGGTCGACGTCGGGCCGCGAGGCTCAGCGCGGCGAGGTCGAGCTCGCGCTGGAGCGTGCTCGCGTGGATCGCGATGGAGAGCGAGCTGCCGGTGTAGACGCCCCACAGCATGCCGATCACGCGGCCGCTCGCATCGAGCACGGGGCCACCCGAGCTGCCGAGCTCGCCCTCGCCGTCGAGCACCACGCAGTTGTGGCCCACGCCACACGCCTCGTCGGAGTCGTGCGTGTCGGAGACCACGCCGGCGACCACGCCCTCGGTGGTGATGAAGTAGAGGCCGCCGGGGTTGCCGCCGAGCACCACACGCTCGCCGCGCACGAGGGCTCCGACGGCGGCGACCTCGAGCGCCGGTGCCGCGCGCGCGACGCCGTCGTCGCCGACGCTGGTGAGGTCCGCCTCGGGGACGAGGATCGCGAGGTCGATGTTGGGCGAGAGGTA
>JAFLCL010000237.1 GCA_017303575.1 Deltaproteobacteria bacterium | reverse complement strand
ATAAGCATCAAGATGCGTTGCAGCAGGCCATGAACTTTTCATTTGGGGTTTCAGGTCGCGCAGCCACCACGCGGCGCGAGCGGCACGGTGCCTCCGAGCGACGTCGAGGCCTGCGCCGCTTGGCCACGATCCCAGTCGATCGTGCCCGCCAGCATCGCCTCGCCTTGCAGGTCGCTCGACGCGATCCCGCCCGACATCGCGGCGTTCTGGCTCGGGAAGGTGCTCGGCGGGCTGCCCTCGTCGCTGCCCGGCGGGCCTCCCCAGCGTCCGCGCTGCGGGCTCTGGCACGCGATCGCGCCCTCCCACGGATGGAGGATCACGTAGCGACCCTGGAAGGTGTTCTGCTGCGACGTCGACACCTGCGCGCCCTGCTCCATCACGCCGTCCGCGGATGGGATTCCTTGCCCACCTCGCAGCGGAGGCGCTGCGCGGAAGACGAGATCCTCCGTCAGATCCTCGGGTCCGTAGCGATAGTGGAGCCGCGTGAGCGTGTAGCCGTACGGCTGTCGATCGCTCGCGACGTCGGCGCCGAGCGTCATCACGTCTTCGGGCGAGAGCACGGGGCCAGGACACGGATCGCAGCTCATCGAGTCCCACGCGTACTCGGTGACGACGGTCCGCGGGTTGTGCGCGACGGTCTCGCGGAACACCCACTCGTAGAAGCCGCCGAACTCGCCGCGCACTGCGTCGACGACGCGAAGGTTGGTGGGGATCGTGACGTTCGCGTAGTTCGCGACCTCGTAGCGCTGCCCGCGCGCGAGCACGTGCACGATGAGATCCTGCTGGCCCTGCGAGCTCAGCAGGCCGAGGCGCACGGGCAGCCAGAAGTCCGGCGTGTCGTAGTGGAAGCGCAGCGGGCTCAGCACCGCGCGTCCCTCTTCGAACGTGACGCGCGAGGGATCGACGCGGGCCACGAAGAACTTCGTGCCCGCCTCGACGTAGGGCCGGAGGAGCGCGCCTGCGCCGTTCGGGATGTTGTAGTGCTCGCGGTGGAGCCACGTCTCGAGGTCTGCGCTGTCACCCGCCGAGAGGATCGCGACGTCGTACTCCCCGACCGCGAACCGCGCCTCGATGCGCACGCCGAGATCGGAGTCGCCCGAAGGTGACTCTTCGTCCTCCACCACCGATGCGCCGGTCGTCGCGTACAGCATCTCGTACTCGATCTGCGGCGCACACGGATCGTGCTCCCAGTACTCGACGAGCCTGGGCGCGGCGAGCGAGTCGACGCGCGCGAAGAGATCGCGGGGCAGCGTGCGTACGTCGTCCTCGTGGAGCACGACAGGGACCGGAACGACCATCGCGAAGCCCTCGGGCGGCCCCTCGTAGTCGTTCTGCATCGAGAGCACCGTGCGGTTGCCGTCGCGAAGGAGCACCACCATCGTCGCGTTCGCGTAGAGCGAGCGATCGGCACCGCCGACGTAGAAACCGCAGAACGCTCGCGAAGGTGCGGGCCTGGCGAGGCTCACGAGCAAGAGGCTCGCGAGGAGAGCCGCGGCGGTACGGGAGGTCTTCATCGTCGCTCCATGCGTGAAGGGGCCGCGGCTCGGACGCGCGAGGCGTCCGAGCGGTCTAGTACGGGCGCCCAGAGACCCGGCTTGGATCTCTGGGCGTGGTCCTGGCCCGTTTCGCGGCCCGCCCCGGGGGCAACGAGCTCACGGGTACGTGTACGGCACCGGCTCGGCGATGAACGAGAGGTAGAACCACCAGCCGCTCACGCCATCGACGGTGTCGCGATCGATGGGCCTCAGGTTCTCGGCGAGCGACGAGCCGCCGAGGATCACGGCCATCGCGTCCGCCTCGGGGAGGAAGCCGCGCACGAGGCCCGTCATGAGGCTCGAGGCCGGGTCGCCCACGTACTGCGCGCCGATCTGCGTGTGCCGGAAGCGAAGCGCCGAGCCGCCGAGGCCGATCGAGAACTCCATGATCTCGCCCGTCGAGAAGCAAGGCCCCGTGGGCGTGTTCACCACGCGACCTACGGGGATCGTGCCGGGCAAGGGCCCGATGCACTCGCCCGTCATGCGGTTCGTGACGGTGTTCGATCCCGGACCGTTGGTCGAGCACATGGTGGTGGCCACGGGCAGCGTGCAGCGCGCGAAGTCGATGGTCAGCGGGAGCGTCACCGCGTCCTGATCGAGCGGATCGAAGCGGAGCACGACACTGAGATCGATGTAGCCATCCGGACCGCCGCTCGGGCTGCCGATGCTGTCGGTCGAGGCGGCGTTGCGGAGCGCCGTGTTCGCCTCGGGCGTCACGTCGAAGCCCGAGCTGTTGATGATGCGCGGATCCTGGATCGTGAGGAACGAGAAGCGATACGCGCGAGGCTCGCGCGTGCACATGGGGCTACAGCCGTCACCCGTGTCCGTGTTGCCGTCGTCGCACGCCTCGGGCGCCGTACGCACGCGATCGCCGCAGCGCGCGGGACAGTCCGCGTCGGTGCCGATCGTGGCGCCGGGCGGGCAGCATCCGTCTCCGGCCATCGGCGTCCGGAGCGAGTAGGTGCAGCTCGCCGTGCACGTGCCTGCTCCGACCAGCGTGTCGCTCGTGCAGACCATCCCGTCGTCGCACGACGCGGGGCACGCGCCTGCGCCGCTCGCGATGCCGGTGTCGCAGACCTCGCCGCTCGCTGGCGTCAGCACTCCGTCGCCGCAGAGCGGAGAGCAGTCGGTGTCCGTCGCGACCGTCGCGCCCATCGGACAGCAGCCATCGCCCCCGCTCGCCTCGGTGATCTCGACGGCCGAGCAGCGCGCCGTGCAGCTGTCGGCGTCGAGCAGCGCGTCCGTCGTGCAGACCGCGCCGTCGTCGCAGCTCTCCGGGCACGCGCCCGCGCCGCTCGCGATCGCCGTGTCGCAGAGCTCGCCTGCCTCGAGCAGCGCGTTGCCGCAGACGACGGGGCAGTCCGCGTCGGTGAGCGAGGTGGCCTCGGGCGGACAGCAGCCGTCGTCGTCGTTCGGCAGGGTGATGTCGGTCGTCGCGCAGGTCGCCATGCAGCCCGCGCCGACGAGGGTGTCGGTCGTGCAGACCACTCCGTCGTCGCAGGACGTGGGGCACGCGCCCGTCGTCCCAGCGGGGACCGCAGTGTCACAGAGCTCGTCGCCCGTGAGCCGCCCATCGCCGCACTCGAGCGTGCACGTGTTGCTGCACCCGTCGTTGTTGCGACGGTTGCCGTCGTCGCACGCCTCGCCGCCCTCGGGCACGCCGTCGCCACAGCGAGGCCATGCGTCGGGGGGCGCGAACGCATCGGGCGGCGGCACATCGGGCGCGCTCGCCGCGTCGTCACCGAGCGCGGCGTCGATGCCGGCGTCGGGCATGCCGGTTCCATCGCCGCATCCCGCCGCTCCGATCGAGGCCAGCGCCAGCACGCCGAGCGACACACGAATCCCCTCACGCGGCCCAAGGAAGAACACTGCCATGGCGCGCACGATAGCCGATCGACCCAGCGCGTCGCGAGAGCGGCGCGAGGTCGCGTTCGGTGTCAGGATGAATGGCCATTCAGTTTTCGAGATCTCGACACCGGCAGCCGCAAGTCGTATACGCGGGCCGGAAAACCGCGACTTTTTGGGCTGACCGCTTCCCCTTCCTCGCCACGGTGCGGGCGGGACGGATAGCCCGGAGCTCACCGCGAGAAGAGGCCCCGCGATGAACCCGATCCTGATGACCGTGATCTTCTTCCTGACGCTCGGTGCGTTCGCGTGGAGCGCGAACCGCCGGACGCGCCTCCTGCTCGTCACCGAGAAGGACACGGACTTCCGGTTCGACTTCGAGCCGATCGTGAAGCGCATCGAGAACGTGCTCGTGTACGCGCTCGGTCAGAAGAAGATGGTCGGCGGCAAGTACAACGTCGCCGGCTTCGCCCACATCGCGATCTTCGCCGCCTTCCAGGTCCTCTTGCTCAACACGGTCCTCTTGTGGGGCCGCGCGTATGACCGCGACTTCGACTTCTTCGGACTGCTCAGCGAGGGGCATCTCTTCGGACAGGCCTACTCGCTCGTCAAAGAGTTGATCGCCGCGCTCTGCGTCCTCGGCTGCGGCGTGTTCGTCTACTACCGCGTGGTCAGGCGCGAGAAGCGCATGACGCTCTCGGGCGAGGGCCTCGTGATCCTCGGGATCATCGCGACGATGATGATCGCCGACTTCGTCTACGTCGGTGCGCACCACCTGCTCGCCGCGCGCGCGATCGGCACGGCGCCCGACTACCACCTCTACTCGCCCATCGGCAGCGGTCTCGCGCTCCTCTTCGTCGGCCTCTCGGACGACACGGTGCTGTGGCTCGAGGCCGGCGGCTTCTGGTGGCACGCGAGCTGGGTGCTCCTCTTCCTCAACCTCCTTCCGTACTCGAAGCACTTCCACATCATCACCTCGCTCCCGAACGTCTTCTTCGAGCCGCTCGCGCCCAAGGGGAAGCTGCCGAACGTCGAGGACATCGAGGGCAAGCTCGAGCGCGAGGAGCCCATCGGCATCGCCAAGATCGAGCACCTCAACTGGAAGCAGGCGCTCGATCTCTACACGTGCACCGAGTGCGGCCGCTGCTCGGACAACTGCCCCGCGTTCACGACGGGCAAGAAGCTCTCGCCCAAGCACCTCACGCTCGCGCTGCGCGATCACCTCTACGACCTCGAGGATCACTTCATCGGCAACGGCGGCATCGAGAGCCCCAAGGCGCACGACGCCAAGGAGGGCGAGCAGCACGTGCACGGCGATCCGCCGGAGGGCGCGTACTTCCGCAAGGCCGCGCCGGTCGATCTGATCCCCGACATCGTCGCGCCCGAGGTGATCTGGGCGTGCACGACGTGCCGCGCGTGTGAAGAGCAGTGCCCGGTCAACATCAGCTACGTCGACAAGATCGTGTCGATGCGCCGCGCGGAAGTGGTGGTGAAGAACCAGTTCCCGAAGGACCTCACCAAGGCCTTCCGCGCGATGGAGACGAACGGCAACCCGTGGAACCTCCCGGCGAGCGATCGCGGCGGCTGGCGCGACGGCCTCGCGGCCGAGGGCTTCGAGGTGAAGCTCCTGAGCGATCACCTCGACGCCGACGTCGTGTACTGGGTGGGCTGCGCCGCCGAGTACGACGATCGCGCGAAGAAGGTCGCGCGATCGGTCGCGAAGCTGCTCAGCCACGCGGGCGTGGACTTCGCGGTGATGGGCAACGAGGCCACGTGCACGGGTGATCCCGCGCGCCGCGCGGGCAACGAGTACCTCTTCGAGATGCTCGCGAAGCAGAACGTCGAGACGCTGAACGGGATGGGCGTCGCGAAGAAGACCGTCATCACCGCGTGCCCGCACTGCTTCAACACCCTGAAGAACGAGTACCCGAGCTTCGGCGGCAAGTACGACGTCGTGCACCACTCGGACTTCCTGAACGGTCTGCTCGCGCGCGGTGTGCTCAAGCCCGAGAAGCGCGTGGACGCCAAGGTCGCCTACCACGACAGCTGCTACCTCGGCCGCTACAACGAGGTGTACGAGTCGCCGCGCGCGGTGCTCCAGGCGATCCCCGGCGTGTCGCTGGTCGAGGTCGAGTACTGGAACAAGAAGAAGGGCCTCTGCTGCGGCGCCGGCGGCGCGCAGATGTGGAAGGAGGAGGAGCACGGCAAGGAGCGCGTGAACAAGAAGCGCACGCTCCAGCTCCTCGAGACCGGCGCGACGAAGGTCGCCAGCGGCTGCCCCTTCTGCATGACGATGATCACCGACGCGATCCAGGGCGAAGAGAAGCAGGAAGAGGTCGAGAACCTCGACATCGCCGAGATGCTCGATCGCTCGATCGACTACACGAACAAGGTCGTCCGCGACGCCGCGGAGTGAGCCCGGCCCGCGAGGCAGCTCGCTGACGAAGAACGCCGTGATCGCCCCCGCGATCGCGGCGGTCGCGTTCGTGCTGTTCGTCGACCCGCACCAACTCGCGTTCGCCGCGCTGCGCCGCGACGGGCATCGCTCTGCAAAGGACTCATGACGTTCCGTCCGGAACCGTGATGCGAGTCAATGCGGCATGGGCTCCATCGACTGGGTGGCCATCGTCGACGAGCTGATCCACCCACCGGAGGACGACGCGCCGTAGTATGAGGAGCGTCATGCGTGGGATCGCGGTGGTTCTCTCGGTCGGCCTCGTGGCGCTCGCGACGTTTGCGGCGGACGAGGCTCGTGCTGTGCGTGCGGTGAGGCCGCAGATCGTGCGGCTGGTGCTCGACGACTCGAGCGTGTCTCCGGCGACGAGCCCGGACTTCGACCCTGCGATCGTCTTTCGCATGCTGCATGCGCGACGCCCCGCGTTCGTCGGCTGCTACGAGCGCGAGGCGCGACTGAACGACGCGATCGGCGAAGGCACGATCGCGCTCGCCGTGACGCTGCATCCCGACTCGAGCACGACCGCGACGCTGGACAGCGACGAGCTCTCGCAGCCCAACATCGCGAGCTGCACCACGCGGGTCGTCAATGGCTTTCGATTCGTCCCAGGGCCCGCGCGCGACGCGCGCTTCGTGGTGCGCCTTCGCTACGAGCGGCCACGCTCGAACGAGCAGTGACATGGCGACGCTGGAGGTCACACCACGCTCCATCGAGGCGCTCTTCGCGCTCATCGATCATCAGCTCGCCAAGGGCATGGTCTTTCTCCCCGATGCAGGCGGCGTCGAGCCGCTCACCTCGTGCGCGCTGATCGTGACCTTCGAAGGTCGCAGCCACACGGTGCTCGCGGAGATCGTCTACGTGCGCGACGACGGGCCCGGAAGAGGCGTGGGCCTTCAGCTCCCACCGCTCGATGACGAGATGCTCGTCGCGTTGCGCGCGCTGGCGGATCCGGCGTCCGCCCAGCCCGTGGCACCGATCCACGTTCCACTGCCGGACCTCGCGGACATGCCGCTGCCTGATCTCGCGGACATGCCGTTGCCCCTCGCCGACGAAGGCGCGCCCTCCGAGGACGAACCGGACGACGACACGGACGACGGCGATGCAGACGAAGCACGCGCACCGCAGCTGCACGAGCGGGTGCGATCGCTCTCGAGCGCGGAGCAGCAGCGCATGGCGGCCACGGGCACGCTGCAAGAGCGCACGATGCTCGAGCGTCTGTATGGCCCCAACGTGTGGGAGGCGTTGATCTCGAGCGGGCGGCTCAGCCCGCCCGAGGTCGCACGCATCGCGCGCAAAGGCACCGTGCCTCGACCCATCCTCGAGGCGATCGGAAGCAACGGCGCGTGGCTCCAGAGCACGCTCGTGCAGCGCGCATTGCTCGGGAACCCACGGTGCCCGACCACGCTCGCGCAGCGCGTGCTGTCAGCGATGCCCAAGCGTGATCTCCAGCTGGTGCCGCAGCAGACCGCGTATCCAGCGCCGATCCGTCAGGCTGCCAAGGCCATGCTCAAGCGCTGAGCGCCGAGCGAACGATCAAGCCATCGCGAGCTCGGTCTCACGCGGGGCGAGGTGGCCCTCGGCGCGGAGCTGCGAGGTGCGGAGCGGCTCGTAGTCACCGACCGGCACGATGCCGAGGCGGCTGCGCACCTCGTCGATCGGGAGCGCGAGCAGCGGCTCCCAGTCGATCGCAGGGAGGTAGCGCGCGCGCAGGCCGCGCACGAACCCAGCGGCGACCATCGGAAGCACGCGCACAGCGCGCACGCGGTAGACGCCGAGGAGCACGATCATCGCGATGCCCGGGTTCCACACCTGCGGGACGTTGAACGCGAGGAGCGCTGTCTCGCCGAGGAGATCGCCCTTGTAGCCGGTGACCGTGTGCCAGAGATCGTGCGTGTCGCGCATGCGCTGACCGGCGTACTCGAGCTCGGGGTCGACGCCGGGCGTGCGCGCGCGGCCCTTGTCGCTCGCGGCCACGAGTCCATCGGCCGTGATGCCCTCGCTCTCGACGAACGCGAGGTAGGCGCGGCCGAGCGACCCTTCGGGCATGCGACGGAGCGCCTCGCGATCCGCGAGCACGGGGACGATCGACGGCTGCTCGCGCATGAGGCGCGCGCCCTCGGGCGTGCGGTGGAACAACCCCACGAGGTGATCGGGCGCGCGGCCCGAGAGCGAGTCGATGATGGTGAACACGTGGCTCGTCTCGTCGGGATCGGCGGCCAGGGCACGAAGAGCACGAAGGGCGCGGGGGACATCCATCGGCTGGGCATGCGAGGTGGTCATCGGGAGGCTCCTTCTCGTCTACAGGCCTGTAGGTAGCCACTACTGACATTTGTGTCAACAAGCGCGTGCGCGCGCGCAGCGTGAAGCTTCGTGAAGACGCCGGACTGCTCGGGTCGACGTGCGGTCCTTCGGTCTGGCATCGTGCGAGCGTGGCCAAGAGAGCGCCGAGCGAGCGCGTGAAGAGCGTGCCTCCGACGAGCGAGCGTGCGAGCAGCAAGCGAGCGCAGAGCACGCATGCGACGAGCGAGAAGCGCGTGCGGCGCACGGCCGAAGACGCGCGGAGCGCGATCCTGGATGCGGCGAGCAAGCGCATGGCAGAGGTGGGGCCCGGTGGGCTGCGCCTCCAAGACGTGGCCGCCGACGTCGGCGTCTCGCATCCCACCATCCTGCACCACTTCGGTAGCCGCGAGGGCCTGGTCGCGGCCGTCGTGCATCGCTCGGTCGATGCGCTGCATGCGAGCCTCGTCGAGGAGATCGGCAAGGGCCGTCGGGGTGAGAAGCCCGTGCTCGAGATGCTCGAGGCCGCCGCGCGCGTGCTCGGGCCGATGGGTCACGCGCGGGTGGTCGCGTGGCTCTCGCTGGCGGGAGAGATCCCCGACACGAGGGGCAGCGAGAACATCGAGCGCATCGCACGCGCCGCGCACGAGCTCCGGCGGCATCACCACGGCGAGGACACGCCGCCGTACGAAGACATGTACTTCGTGATCATCCTCTCGGCGCTGGCGCTCTTCGGCGACGTGATCGTCGGGCCGATGCTGCATCCACCGGAGGACGAGCGTGCGAGGGAGAGACGCGGCAAGCGCTTCCGTGCGTGGCTCGCACGACTCCTTCAATCTCATCTCGAGCGCGGCGAAGAGGCGATGGTGGCCGCGCGAACGAAGACAAGGCGGGGCACATGAAGGTTCGGACGCTGGGCACGGTGGTGCTGATCCTCTCGAGCGGTGGTGCGATGGGCTGCGGGAGCCAACGCGCGGGCACGGCTCCCGCGACCACGGCGACACCCGCGGCGACGAGCGCCAGCGAGCCCGCGCCCGCTCCCAGCGCGCCGCCGACCGACGTCGCGCACGCGCGCGCGCTGAACGTCGGGCCGCCGATCGAGCTCGAGATCCCCTGCACGGGCGCGGTCTTCGTCGGACCGTTCGTGCTGCAGACCGAGGGCGAGAGCGTCACGCTGGCATCGGCGTTCACCGCCGCCGAGCAGACCTGTCCGACGGTGTCGTGGGTGAACGGGGCTGGCGAGTTCGTCGAGGTCTCGGGCGTGGGCTGCAACGAAGCAGGACAACGCTCGACGGCGGAGCAGACGTACCGCTATGCGCCGGGGGAAGGCGGCAACTCCGCGACGCCGGTGTATCTCCGCCTGACGCTCGTGGAGAGTGTCGGCCCCGCGGTGTGCGTGCCGGTGCGCCTGCAGCTCTCGCGCGCGGTCGACGCGTGACCACGCGACCGCCGTACGTCGTCCACTGGAGCGAGATCCAGGAAGACGACGACTCGATGTATCCCGGCTCGAGCGAGCGACACTCGATCGGCTCGCCGCTCGGCAAGCACACGGGCCTCACGCAGGTCGGTGTGCACCACGAGCTCTTGCTACCGGGTCGTCGCACGTCGTGGCCGCATGCCGAGGGCGACGAGGACGAGCTCGTCTACGTGATCGAGGGCCACCCGCACGTGTGGATCGACGGCGTGGTCCACTCGCTTCGTCCCGGAGACGCTGTCGGCTTTCCGTGCGGCACCGGCATCGCGCACACCTTCCTCAACGACACGGAGCGTCCCGTGCGCCTCATCGCGATCGGGCTCGCGAGCGAGAAGGGGCATCGTGTCCACTACCCGCTCCACGCGGTGAGAAACGAGCAGCTCGGCGAGGCGCGATGGCTCGACGTGCCCACGCGCGCGATGGGACCCCACGACGGAGCGCCGATCGGCCTCCCCACGCCGCGGCGTGATCGCATGCCGCCCGAGACACGGCGCGAGGTGCCGATGCTCGAGACGAGCTCACTCCGTCTGCGTCCGTACGCGCTGCGGGATGCGCAGTCGATCTTCACGATGCGTCGGAGCGAGGGCGCGCTCGAGCACCTCTCGTTCCCGCGGCCCGAGCGCATCGAGGAGATCACGCCGATCGTGCATCGGATCCTCGCGGAGAACGGGTGGAGCGTGTTCGCGTGGGTGATCGAGACCAAGGCGGACGCGCGCTTCGTCGGCGCGATGGGCGTGCTCCGCATCGATGCGCCCGGTCTCTTGCGCGGCCCGCTCGGGGAGCGCGGCGGGATGGCGGAGATCGGCGCCGAGATCGATCACGCCTTCCGCGCCAAGCACGTCGTGCGGGAGGCTGGCGAGGCCGTCGTGCGCTTCGCGTTCGAGACGCTGGGGCTCCATCGGCTCGAGGTGCGCACGTCTCCCCGCAACGTGGGCGCGATCCGCGCTGCGGAGGCGATGGGCTTCGAGCGCGAGGGTGTGCTGCGCGCCAACGCGAGGCGACCCGACGGCACCTTCGCGGACACGCTGGTGCTGTCGCGGCTCTCGTCTGCGGAGGAGAAGGGCTGATGGACGAAGACCGCTTCGATCTGCCCGAGCTCCTCGCGTGGGCGCAGTGCCCACGCGACGTGCTCTCCTGGGCGCGCGGCGAGGCTTCGCTGTCGGTGTCGCTCGAGGACGTGGAGGACGTGATGGCGTTGCTCGAGCGAGCGCCCAGCCCCGAGGCCGCTGTGTGGCTCGCCGCGGTGCTGACCCTGCCGCTCGATCTGATCGCCAGCGCAGTGATCGTCGCCGTCGAGACGGATGCGGCTGCGATCGACGATGCCCTCGGGGCCCAGGCATGTGCGCTCGCGATGGACTCGATCGCCGGCACCGAGAACGGCGAAGGCCTCCTCGCGATGGCCGAGCGCTGCGACGCACGCCTGTCGGAGGACACCGCGGGCTACCGCGAGCGCGATCCGCGACAGAAGGCGGTGGCGACGGCCGCCGCCGCGGTCTGTCGCGCGGCCGAAGCGCTCGGCGCCGCGCGTGCGCGCATCGCGTTCGAGCTCGAAGCCGCGGCCGCAGCGCGCGTCTCGATCCTCGGAGCGGGCAGCATCCTGGGACCGTCCGCCAAGGCGATCGTGGGAGATCGCGCGCCGCCGTTCGCGCTCGCGCGGCCCGCGATGGGCGACAAGCCGGTGGCGCACGATCTGCGCGCGGGCGTAGGCCTCCTCGCGGACGCGCTGACCTACCTCTCGGATCGAGACGGCGTCCGCGTGCGCGATCTCTTCCTCGACTCGCTCGCGGACGACTGACGATCACAGGCCGTAGCGCGCGCGCACCGGGACGTCGCTGCGCGATGCACCGTGCTCGAACGAGGCGTCACCGAACGACGGCGGGCCGAACCCTGGGCGCGCACCGCTCGAGAAGCCGTAGCCCTCCTGCGGAAGGCCGATGAAGTCGCGATCCATGTCGCCGTCGGCGTCTTCGTCGTGGAGCACCGCGATCGCGTACGTGCCGGGCGCATGCACGCCGAGCGAGCACCGCGCGTGCTCGCCGTGGACCTGCGCCACGCAGTCGGACACCGTCTCACGCGACAGCCACTCTCCCTCACGCGCATAGAGCGCGATGCGCACCACGCCCGAGGCGTTCCGGAGCTCCGAGACGGACACCACGATCTCGCCGTCGGTCTCCGAGGCGCGCGCAGCGCCCGCGCCATCGGCGATCGAGAGTGTCAGTCCGAGGATCCCGCTGACGAAGGTGGTGAGACGCGAAGACGAGAAGCGAGCAGTGTGAAAGGACATGATCGAATCCTCCGGTTCGCCGGCCGTGCGGCGGGCTTCGAGGTGTCGTGTCCGTGCGCGCGCGCGTCGTTCAATCGACGATCGGAATTCGGTCGATGCTGTCAGGTCAGAGGTGCACGAGCGTGGAGAGGCCCGCGCTCGCGAGCAGCTCGCCGAACGGAACGATCGGCACGCCCGCGTGGAACGTGTTCGTCGCGATCCAGCGGATCTCCACGTCGAGACCGATCGAGACGTTCGGATGCACCCAGAAGCGCGCGCCGAGACCACCGACCGGCGCGAAGCCGAACACGAGCTGACCCATGGGCGGAATGATCGCCTGCATGTGACCTCCACCTCCGAGGTGGAGATCGACGTAGGTGTCGAGGCGCCACGCGAGCTCGAAGAAGAGCACGCCACCGGCGCCGACCTCGTTCGTGGTCGCGAGCCCTGCCCCGAGCTCACGAACGCCGATCGCGAGCCACTCGGTGATCGTGGCAGCGACGTGAAGGCCCGCCCACCACACGAGGTCGTAGCCGCTGCTGCTCGACTGAAACGCCGAGAGCTGCGTCCCGAGGCCGAAGCGGATCCACGTCGGTGAGGTCTGCGTCCAGGGCCGCTCGGGCTCGCTCTCTTCGAGGATGGTCTCGGTCTCTGCCTCGGACTCGGTGACGGCTTCGGTGTCTGTCGTGGCCTCGGGGTCGGCGGCGACGTCGGGCTCCGTCACGACCTCGGGCTCGGCGACCACCTCGGGCTCGGTGGGCTCGGTGACCACCTCGGGCGCTCGGGTGGTGAGGCTCTCTGTCGTTGTGGCCGTCGACGCGATGGTCTCGCTCTCGGTCGCCTCCGGCGCGGCGGTGCTCCTCGTTCGTGCCTCGCGCAGCCTCTGCGCGAGCGCGCGTGCGTCGTCGCGCAGGAGCGACTCGAGATGGAGGACGAGCGACGCGACGCGCTCGTCCTCTCGACGAGGCAACGACACGAAGCGACGCGTGAGGGTGCCATCGAGCCCGCGCGCGACGATACGCACGCCGCGACCGCGCGTGCCGATCAGGCGCACCATCGTTTCGTCCGCGTCGCGCTCCACGAGGCGAACCTCGCGCGTGAGCGCATCGGCGAGGCGAGCGCGAACCGCCTCGTGATCGAGGGCGATCGACGCATCGATCGACAGGCTCACAGGTTCGCGTGGCGCCGTCTCCGCGTGCGCGAGGCCAGTGACGAGGACGAGGGCGGCGAAGGTCGCGAGCGCGCCCGTGCGCACCGATGCAGCGCTCACGGCTGTTCGCTCGCCTCGAGCGCTTCGATGAGCTCGCGTGCCTCGGCCTCGCGGTAGCCGCCGCGCGTGAACGGCGTGAGGGCACGGATCGCCTCGTCCGTGCGGCCCGCGCTCGCGAGCGACACGGCGCGGTGGTAGCGCGCCTCGGTGACGAAGCGCCCGCGCGGGTGCGCCGCGAGGTAGGCGTCGTACGCGTCGATCGCCGAGGCGGGATCGCGCGACTCGAGCTCGAGCGCACGCGCAGCTTGATAGGCGAGGCGATCGTCACGCTCACTCGTGTCCTCGCGCGGCGCGGGACGCGCGGCGCTCGAGTCGCTCGGGAGCGCCTCGGCGTGATCAAGATCGATCGGCTGCGGCTCGAGCGGCGCGGGCTGCAGCTCGAGCGGCGTGGGCTCGAGCGGCGTGGGCTCGAGCGGCGTGGGCTCGATCGTGGGCAGAGCGGGACGCACGCGGTCACGATGCACGGGTGGCGGCGCGGGCGTCTCGATCGGGGCAGGCTCGTCGATCTCGGCGGGCCCCACGATCGCCTCGATCCAGCGCGTGACGCGGCCGGTC
>JAFLCL010000236.1 GCA_017303575.1 Deltaproteobacteria bacterium | reverse complement strand
CGCCGGGCCCCGGCGCGCCCGAGAACCCCGCGCCGTACAGCAAGCCCGCGATCGACACCTCGCCGGTGGCTGCGATCGCGAACGGCGCTGTCCCGCGCAGAAAGACCACCGCCTCCATGGGCACCGTCACGGTGCGCCCCTCGAGCACGCAGATCGGTGAGTCGTCGCCCTGCGTTCGCCGGACGAGGCCCGGCACGCCGGTGCACATCGTCGTGTCGATGGAGAGGATGCCGAACTCCCCGGGCCCGAGCACGACGTCGGTCGATGACTCGAAACTCTCGTCCGGCAGGTTGGTGGGCACCAGCTCGCCGCAGTGCGGGCTCGGCGTCTCGACGCACCCGAGCGCGCACGAGCTGCGTTGCTCCACGTCGGCCACGCACTCGACGAGGGTGCTCGCTTCGCAGCGCGCCCGACACCTGTACGCGTCGATCGCAGGACCGACGTCGGGGCCCGCCGGGGGCGCGTCGCGCGTCGCGTCTTCACGCGTGTCGCTCGAGGGCGCATCGCGCGCAGCGTCGATCACCGTCGCGTCGCGCGTCGCTGCGTCGATCGCCGCCACATCGAGCGGCCTCAGCGGGGTGCACGCTGCAGCCGCGAGGCAGACGCCCGCGAGGCAGACGCGCGCGAGGCAGGCGCCCGCGAGGCAGGCGAGGTCGAAGGGGGCGCGGCGCAGCACGAAGATCAAGCGCCCGATGGTAGGTCGAGGGCGCCGCTCGGTTCAAACGCGTCACCCTTGCCGGGGCTCGACACCGCGGTAACGTCGCGCGCCTTCACGCGCCTTCGCGTGCATCAGGAGCGTCTCGATGAGCATCAAGTTCCCGTCGCCCGAGTGGACCCAGGCCTTTGCCGACGCCGTGAACGCGAACGCCGGCTACCGCGAGGCGGGCAAGGGCTGGACGCACGGCAAGGTCGCGTACGTGCTCAAGGCCGATCCGCGCATCGGCACCACCGAGGACATGGCGATGGTCCTCGATCTCCACCAGGGCCAGTGCCGCGGCGCGACGTACGTGCCCGCGACCGAGGCGCAGAGCTCGGACTTCGTGATCGTCGCGGAGTACCCGCGGTGGAAGGAAGTGCTCTCGGGCGAGGTCGATCCGACGAAGGCGATGATGCAGAACAAGCTCAAGCTGGAGAAGGGACACCTCCCCACGATCGTGAAGTTCGTCGTCGCGTCGAAGGAGCTCGTGAAGAGCGCCACAGCGATCCAGACCGACTTCCCCGCGGTCTGAGCCCGTCATGGCGTTCGTCGTCGAGCTCGATCCCGGCGCGGAGGACAACGGCCTCGCGAACATGCTCGCGACGATGATGCGGCAGAACGTCGAGGATCATCCCGAGCGTGTCGACATCGCCAAGAAGATGCGGGGCCGCATGGCGATCTTCGCGGAGGACGCCGAGGTCTCGATCAGCATCGACTTCGAGGGCGAGCGCGTGCTCTTCCGCGACGGCATCGTCGGCGTTCCCGATCTGACGATCCGCGGCGGCTTCGAGCAGATCGGGGACCTGTCGCGCATGGAGCAGGTGGGCGCGGTGCCCGATCCCCGCGGGCCCGTGAACCGCGCGCTCTTCGCCGCGATGCGCGAGGGCAAGCTGCGTGTGCACGGCCTGCCCCGAGCCCTGCCGCTCCTGCTCGGCTTCGGCGACGTGATGCACGTCGCCTGACGGAAAGGAAGAAGGGGAACCGTGAGGTCCCCCTTCCCCGTGCCTCGTCAGGCGTGTGCCGTGTCAGCCGTCAGGGCGTGAAGATCGCGCCGCAGGTGTCGAGCGCGAGCTCGTTGTTGTCCACGCGGATGCCCGTGCACTCCGTGGGATCCACCGCCCACTGCTTGCGGCCCGCGCCGTTGAAGCCCTCGAAGTAGAGCGCGTAGCTGCCGGGCGTGAAGCCCGCGGTGTCGGTCGAGTTGAAGGAGATGAGGTCCGCGCAGGGGCGCGCGTCGGCCGTCGCGACGATCGAGCCCTCGCGGCGAAGCGTGTACGAGTACGTCGCGACGCCCGCGCCCGAGCACGTGGTGTAGCCACCCGCGACGCCCGACTGCCAGTCGAGGCCGATGGTGAGCGTGGTGGGGAACTGGAAGTCCACGACCGGCAGCTGGATGTGGCTGGCCGTGGGCACCTCGATCGTCCCCATCTCGCTGTACTCGGTGACGATCACGCCCGTGGAGTCGATCGCCTCGAGCGCCCAGAGATACGTGCCGGCGCGCACGAGCGGCATCGGGCGCGAGTCACGACGACCCGTCGCGCACATCTCCTGGAACACCACGACGCCGTTCTCGAACGCGACGTCGCTCGCCGCGAAGAGCACGAAGCGCACGCGATCGATGCCCACCGCGTAGCAGGAGTCCGCCGTGGGCGTACGCGAGTTGAGCTGCCAGCTGCTCTCGACCGTCGCGTCGCTGCCGAGCGGGTTGAACGCGCCACCGGTGAAGTCGATGGGGTCCATGATCACGTGCGAGCCGGGCGTCACGGTGAGGGTCGCCGACATGCCCATCGCCACGATCGCGCCGCTGGCGTCGAGCGCCTGCACCTGGAGCGTCCAGGTGCCCGTGCGGATCACGCCCACGGGGCGCGTGTCGGCGTTGCCGACGCTGCAGGGGAACACGAGGTCCGGGTGCTCGTAGTAGGTCGCGCCGTTCTGGAACGCGACGCGGATGTCGGTGATGCCGAGCGCGTTGCAGGTCGCGCTCGAGGGCGCGAAGCCGTCGATCGTCCAGCTCGCCGCGAGGGTCGCGTCCGAGCCGCGCGGATCGAAGCCGCCGCCGCCCGTGAAGTTCGTGGAGACGCGCGCATGATCGTTCGCGGGAAGTCGCACGCCCGCGCGCTCGCTCTGCGCGACGCGCGTGGCGCCCGAGTAGCCCTCGAACACGACCTCGTAGTCGCCCGCGTAGATGAAGACCTCGGGCGAGAGGCGCGAGTCGATGCTGCCCACGCTGCATGCCTGCCGGAGGCGGAGCATCGGCGTGACGTCGCCCTCGGCGAAGATCACCAGCTCGACCTGGTCGATGCCCACGGCGTTGCAGCTCGCTGCGGTCGGAGCCGCGCTGTCGATCGTCCAGGTGCCGGAGATCGAGGACTCGTTGCTCGGGAGGGGCTCGATGTAACAGGCGGTGAGCCCGGAGAGGAGGAGGGTGGTGGTCGCGGCCCGCGCGAGCACGGAGCCCCATCGGGAAGAACGCGGTGTCGCCGGTGTGTCGAGAACCAAGCCCATTCTGAACCTCCAAGGACGCGCACATCGCGCGGGGAAACGGTCGGCCGTGCTCCACGGACGCGACCAACAGCCGAAGGATTCACACCCCTTCGGCGCAGGCCCGGAGCATACGGGCTGGAACGCACGCACGCTCCTCACGCGGGCCTTTCACCGCGCGCGGAGGACACCCGCGACGAGCAGGTGCTGGCACAGCCCCGACGGCTCTCCGCGCGAGGAGGACCCAGCGAGCGTTTCGCACGTGTCGCAGGGCCACTTTCTTTCCTCCCCCGCTCGCGGGGGAGGACGGAGGCGCGAAGCGCCGAGGGTGGGGGCTCCGTGGCGTGAGAGGCAGAAACCGAGCAGCGGCACCGACCCCCGCCGCGTCCGACCGGCGTTCGAGTGGAGACGACGTCGACACAGACCGGGACGGTCCTGCATCGTTGCATTCACGGCGGCGCTGCGTCTCGCGGAGCAGGACTCCCTCGGCGTCGCCACGCGAACCTCAGCGCGATGGATCACCGCAGCCTCCTGCCGAGCCGACGTTCCGCTCTCGCGCACCGTCGGGCATCCGCGTGGGCCTACTCCTCGCGCATGCCGCAGTACTCGCGGACGCTCAGGTCCGTCGCGGCCGCCTCTCGCGTGGTGTGCTCGCAGTCTCTGAGCATGATCGCCGGACGGCCGCACGCCCATGCCCCGAGGGCGCACGGATCGCAGATCCACGCGCCGTCGACGCACGTCGCGAGGAAGCCAGTGTCTTCGCAGCATCGCCCGTAGAGCGTGGTGCAAAGTGGGCTCGGACCTTCGCATTCGGGCGCATCCCCGCCCGCGTCGACCATCGGCGGCGCGACGCACTCGCATCCCGCGAGGGTCAGCAGCATCGCGAGCGTCCATCGTGTGCTCATGCGTTCCTGCCTCCATGACTCGGAGAGATGGGCGCCGATCACTCTCGGGCCGGTGCCTTCTTGGACGCGCACGCTGCAGGCCGAGAGGGCTTGGCCCACTGCCATCACAGGCTGCTGCTCCTGAACAGCGCGTCGGCGGGCGGCATCCTCGGATCGTCCCCCACACGGAACGACCACCGCGGCGGTGACACCCCTCGGTAGTCGGTGAGCGGCAGGTCGGTGAGGCCGTCTCGCATCATCACCTCGACGAGCGCGCCGTTCGGTACGAAGCCGCACTCCACGGACGCCGTGTAGAACGGACGCGGTTCTTCGAAGAGAGGGCTCGGACCGAAGGTGTCGTTCGTCTCGTCCATCGCGGTGCAAGTGCGCGGCTCGCCATCGACGCTCACGTCGATGTGCTCGCTGAAGCGACGGACCTCGGAGACCTCCGCGTTCTCGCTGCAGGTGATCTCGATCGCGCCGTAGTCCGGGGAGAAGTCTCCCAAGTAGTAGCTGAGGGTCGCCAGCGGCTGCGAGCCGATGCGGAAGCGGCTCGTCGACCATCCCTCGACGATGGGCAGGCTGTTGTCGCGAGCGCGTCGCCCGACGCGGCCGAGCTCCGCCTGGATGGCGAACCAGCCCTCGTCGAAGAACGGCCCGGCGACGCGGAAGTGGAATGTCGAGCTCACATCGTCGTAGGCCCACGTGCCGGGGACGATCTCACCGCTCGGCCAGCGCACGACACGAAGCAGCCCTTCCCACTGTGGAACCTCGCGATCGGGGAACCGGGAGATCGACGTCAGGCGAACACCGATGCGCGCCCACTCGAGCCCTTCGGTCAGCGGCCCCGGATCCACGCCAGTGCGCATGTCGGGGATCGTGAACAAGACGTCGCCACCGGGGTTCGTGTCGAGCCCGGGACCCACGTCGGGAACGTCGTGCGCTGGCTCGCAGCCCACGACGACGAGCGCGAGCGCACCCACCCAACCTCGCTGCAGAGAACGCCCGGCGCGCATGATGCCCTCGCGACATCGTAGCCGAGCCTGCTCCAGGCGCGACCGTACCACTGGGTCTGTCCGAAGATTCCCGGTGATGCGTTCCGGTCGTGTGGCGATGCAGCGTCGACGGTGACGGCCGCGTGTCGCCCGATCCTCGGAACCCCTCGCCGTGATAACGGACCGTCGTGCGCTCTCGTCTGCGGCGAGGAGCCTGCGCCCGGCGGAGAGTAACCCGACGTGCGAGTACGTCTGCGGCCGCTGGGAGCGCAACCCGGACTGCACGCCGTTCGATCCCTCGCTCGCGCAGCAAGTGCACCACTGCATCGCCAAGTGCGAGGCTGCGCTCCCCTGCTACGACGAGCGAGGCTGCAGCGCCGAGCTCGATCGCTACGTCGCGTGCTCGGACGAAGAGGCCTGCAACTTCGGTTGCAACGATGCCTGGCGAGATCTCAGGGCCTGCGTCGCCGCGTCAGGCGAGGTCTGCCCAGAGTGGTTCGGCGCGATGTCGCCCTACACCGCGGAAGATCTCTGACCCGAGCCCGTGTGTCGTCGTGAGATCGCAGGGCGTCACAGTCGACCGGCGGGCCGACAGAGCCGCTCAGGAGCACTCAGGAATTGACTCTTCCGTGGAGCAACGACGAAACCCGGCAGGCAGCCGATCGGGGTCCCCCGACAGGAAGAATGCCACGCCCGTCCTTTCGTCGATTAGGCACGTGACGATCTCGCGCGAGAATGTCCCATCGTGGCACCACTGCCCCGCCTCGACATCACAACCCACAAAGGTGATGTCGACGCCGTCGCAGCCTGGTGCGCAGTTCTCGTTCCCACCGACCACTTCGTCACCGCACGTTGGACCGCAGGCAGTGGTTGAGATGCTCCACGCGAGCGCAAGAAGAAGTCCGGTAGAACGCATCGTCAGCTCCACTTTGGAAGAAGTCGGACATTGTACATCTCGATACCCGACGGGCCTGCAGCGTGCTCCAGCACCCATCTCGAGGCAACGGGGCGTCGACTGCCTGTAGGGCAGATGGCGGCGTGGTCCAGCTGAGTCCGCTCGCGGGGAGTGAACGAATCGTCCGCCGCCACGACTGGTCGCCCGCCGCCAGGGTTGCATGTGTCCACGAGCTGGATTGTGCGACGCTGCCACCGGTCATGTGCGAGTGCCGACCCGGCTCGCGATTGTGTTGCTTCCATCTCGACGGCGCCGCGAGGACGCCAGGACGAAGACCGGGACGGTCCTGCGTAGTTGCATCCACGGCACGGCTGCGCCTCGTGGAGCAGGACCGCGGCCTCATGCGGATCCGAGGTTCCCCTCTCCGGCACCGCGGGGGTCGGGGGCGGTGTCCGAGCAACGCCTCAGTGCGTCGACAGAGGTTGTTGGGATGTCAGAGACTCGGCGCCGATGCGCTCGGACGAGAGCAATGCTCGCGATCACTCTCCCATGGAGTTGGTGCGCGCGAAGTCGATCCCCTCCTGTGGGCCGAAGTTGCCGGCCGGTGCGAAGCCCGTCGGAATCGCAGCGACGTATGGGTCTCTTGGGTCGTCGCTCGCACAGACGCGGAACAACGTGCCGTCCGGCGACAGGCCTGCTTGGGTCGTCGAGCACGCGCTCAGAGGAATGGGATGACTGACACTCTGGGTGCGCGTGCCGTCCGAAGCGAACACGTCGTAGCCGTCTGTTCCCACGATCAGAAAGCCACCGTCCGCCAACGCGAACGGCGGTCTGGATGGGGTGGTCGGTACGGCGAAGCGGGTCTCTCCATCGGGCGAGAGCAGCAACAGAGTCGGTGACACTGGGTTTGCGATGGCGGCGACGTCGCAGCGTGGCGTGGCAGTGAAGCTCACGAGCGTGTAGCCGCCGGGAATCGAGTTGACGGCTCCGAGATCGAGCGTGTCGGGGTTCAGCCAGGCGAACGAGCTCGCACCGGCGAGCAGCACGCCACAGCCCTCGATGAACGTTGCTGCAGACGTAGCGGCAAGACCGAGGTCGGGGGTGAATACCGTGCGGCGACGAAGGACGTCGCCGTCAGGCGAAATCGCGAAGGATTCGTTTGCAATGAGAAGGATCTCCCCGTCCTCGCGAATGAAGAGTCCGGCCGGCACCCCCCTCAGCGCTAGCGGCGAGAAGCGGAGCATCCAATGCGGCTGCCCATCGGTACAGCCGGAGTACAAGTACTCCGTCCCGGAGCGCGCGACGACTCCGCGCGTGGCGGGCGACCAAGCTGGGTATGTGAGATGTGCTGGCGGCGGATCAATGGCTGGCCCGGCGATCCCCACCGTTCTTGCTGCTCCGCACGTCCCATCCGGGCAGATCCGTGTGCCCGATACGAGCGCTCCTGCGTATCCGTAGGCGAACCCATCGCTCAGCCACATGTAGGGTCCCGCGCCCAGGCCAATCTCATGATCGACCACCCCACCCGAGTCGAAGCGGAGCGCCAGGAGGTAACCATCTCCGTCCCGCCAGAGGGACGAACCATCTGCCGTTAATCCCGCGTACCAGGTGATGCCGGTCGGCATGAACGGTGCGCTTGGATTGTCTCCTGACAGTTCTGATAGTGACCGCCGCCATCGTGGCACACCCGCCGTGTCCCCAGGGAGCGGGAGGGCAGCGTATTCTGGTCGATGAAGGTCCGGGCAAACCGGCCGCGGGTGGCGATAGACGAACGTTGGTTCGTCCCCCATGGTCGTGGAGTCGCTACCCGCGTCCGCGTTGGTCGTCGGCTCGCCGCAACCGCCGACCACCAGCACGGAAACAAGTAGTCCTCTACTGACCTTCCAGTCGGAGAACGAATCGAGGGCATTCACGCGGCGATCGTCGCACGATCTGATCCCCAGAGGCGACCCGTTGGAACCAAGGCTGAGCTCGAGCAGCGACGGCGTCGCGTGGCTCGGCTCAGTCGATCGGCGGCTCGACAGCGAGCACGACGCGCGGCGGCGCATCCTGAGGCGCGTAGCACTCACCGTCTTGCCCGCAGACCTGGTTCGCCTCGCAGTCGCGGATCACTGTCGAGCAGCGAGAGAGCGCGGTCGCCGGCCAGCACATCGGCGCGTTCGGCTGTCCGGGGACTTCCATCCACACACAGACCTCCCCTTCCTCGCACCCGGTCTGCGCGGAGACGTCGCAGCCCGGGGCGCAGAAGCTCTCCGAGTTTCCAGGGGAGCCACCGTACGAGAGGCACGCGGTTCCCGCGGCGCAGGCCCGGTCCGCGCTGTGCGGGGAGAAGAGCTCGGAGGCCAGGACGCAGACCGGGACGGTCCGGCGTAGTTGCATCCTCGGCAGGGCTGCGCCTCGTAGAGCCGGAGCGCGGCCTCCGCCGTAGCCGAAGAGGGGGCTCGTTTCAGTCGCCAACCGAATTGGTCCGCGCGAAGTCGAGGCCTTCCGATGGACCGAAGCTTCCGGCGGACGGATGCCCGGTTGGGACTGCGGTCAGATAGGGGTCATCGGGGAGGTCGCCCGCACACACTCGAAACAGCGTCCCGTCGGGGGCGAGCCCGGCCTGAGTCATCGAGCACGCGAGGAGCGGAGCGTCATGATCGATCGCCTCGACCAGCGTCCCCGCTGAATCGAACACGTCGTATCCATCCGACCTGACGACGAGGACGCTGTCGTCGGCGAGCACGAACGGGGGTCGCGTCGGGTAGAGCAGCGTCGCGTACACGACCTCGCCATCGGGCGCGACCGTACCAACGTCGGTGTCACTGGATTCGCGATCATGACGACATGACACGACGGTGTTGCCGCGAAGCTCACCAGCGGGTACCCACCTGGGACCGTGTGGATCGGGCCCACTTCGAATGAATCCGGATTCAGCCACGCGAACGAGTTCTGCCCCGCGAGAAGAACGCCGCAGCCCTCGATGAACGTGGCGGCCGATGTCGCGGCGAGGCCGAGCTCCGGCGTGAAGATCGTCCGCTGGCGCAGGACTTCACCGTCGGGCGAGATCGCGTAGGCCTCGTTCGCGATGAGCAGGATCTCACCGCTCGCGCGAATGAAGAGTCCGGCTGGCACCCCACGGAGATCGAGGCCGGGAAACCGCAGCATCCAGTGCGGCTGGCCGTCCGTGCATCCCGCGAAGAGATAGTCGGTGCCCGACCTCGAGACGATCCCGCCGGTGACGGGGGACCATGCGGGGAAAGTGAGATAGTCAGGCCGAAAGTCGGTGGGCGGCCTCGGTGAGCCGACTCCACGCGCCCCAGTACACTCGCCGTCCAGGCATACGCCTTGACCGGTCACCATGATGCCGTCGTGTCCGTACGCGAAGCCGTCGAGCCAGAGGTAGGGGCCGATCCCTAGCGCGATCTCGTGACGCACGACCCCGCCGCCGACGAACTCCAGTGCCAGGAGATTGCCATCCCCGTCGCGCCACAGCGATGTCCCCTCTCCTGTCAATCCAGCGTACGAATCAATACCGAGGGGCGTGAATGGCATCTCCGGATTGTCGGTGGACAGTGCCGAGAGCGTCCGCACCCACCGCGGGCTCCCAGGGATGTCCGCGGGGGTGGGTGGGGGCGAGAACGTGGGCCTATCCGCCGCTGGGCAGGTCGGCCTGGGGTGCTGGTAGACGAACTCGGGACCTTCCGCGACGGCGGCATCGAAGGAGGACGGCCCGCCTCCACAACCGAGGACGCCTCCGAGCGACGCAAGAGCGAGGCGGCGACTGACCTTCCAGTCGGAGAACGAATCGAGGGCATTCACGCGGCGATCGTCGCACGATCGGATCCCCAGAGGCGACCCGTCGGTAGGATGTGTACGTGAAGCAACCGACACCCCTCGGGCAGTCGCTCGATCGCTCGCATGCTTGGTGACAGATCTGGGCCGGCTCGAAGCCCGATGCGGTGCGGCGGGCGGTGTCGATGCAGGAGTACCCGTCGCCGCAAGGGTTCGTGGTCGGATCGCACTCGCGACCCGTCGGATCGGACGGACAGCCCGTGAGCGCGAGAAGACCAACCAGAACGACGACACTGCCCCGCATTGGCCTCACGCTCCTCGAGGATAACAAACACCGTCTACGAGAATCCGGCCCTCGCCGCAGCGCGTCACGTAGCGAGCGTCGTCCGGTGCGACGCACTCGTGCCAGGTGGGTGTCGATCGGCAGATCGTGCCCAGCTCGCACGTACCGCCATCAAAGCAAGAGATGAGCAGTGTAGCCAAGGTGCAGACGCCCCGATCACACACGCTCCCTTCGGGACACGCGTTCGGCGCCGAAGGCTCACAGACGGGTGTGCACGCGCCCTCCCAGCACCGCTCCGTCGGCCCGCAGTCCGCCTCGACGTCGCACGCGGCGACGCACATGCCCTCCACGCCGATCACCGGGCGCCGGCAGGCAGCGCCGAGCTCGCACGTGATCAGGTTGCACGGACCGCCAATCGGGGTGCGGCCGCCCGGAAAACACCAGCCCTGAGAACCGAGGTCCCCGCCGAAGTAGCCGGCGCACAGCGAGCCGTCATCGCAGCGATCACCGTTCGTGCGCCGATCACATCGCGTCGCGCAGTATAGCCGGGGGTTCCCGAACCACCGGGCACACGAGAGCGGGGCGACGCAGTCGCTGTCGCTCTCGCATTCCGCCCCAAGGGGCGCCCCCGGCGCTGCGTCCACGGAGGGCGTCACCAGCGCGTCATCGGACGGGAGCCCGGACGCGTAGCAGCCCGCCACGAGCCAGGGCCCCAGCAACGCAGACGCCGCCAACGTATGTCGTAATGAGCTCATCGTGTCTATGGCGGCACCCCTCTCGGCTATCGGTCTCCCTCGAAGTACGAGTTCGTGTGTGCCCAGTTGAGGCCGGAGTCGCGCCAGAGGAAGGGGCCCGGTCGAATGCCGCTCGCGGCTGACCCAAAGGTGAGCACGAGGCCGAGGCCGCTGTCGGTCACGAAGTAGTAGGTGCCGTCTGGCGCCAAGAGGCCGAAGCCGAGGCTCGTCTCGCCCACGAAGCGCGGGTCGAGCACCAGCCGTGAGAGCTCGACCCCTTGCGCGTCCATCTCGACCCAGCCGGGGGTGCGGCCGAGGAACGCCGAGCCACCGGAGGCCGTCGGGATGGGCCCGTAGAAACCTGGACCGAGCTCCACATCGAAGCGCACGGCTCCGTCGGCCTCGAGGCGGATGACGCGATAGTTGGCGCGAACCGTGACGCCGCAGTCTTCGGTGCCAGACCAGTTCTCCACCCCACCCGCGTAGTCGTCGTCGATCCGAAGCGTCGGTCCCTGCTCCATCGTGTCGTCGTTCACCCAGTACCACTCGGTACCGGTCACTTCCTCCACGAGCACCCCGCAGCCCGGGAAGTACGTGCGGGGGCTGCCGCTCATGGCGTTCTCCATCGTGGGGTCTCCGTACCGTGCTTCTCGCTTCGGCTCCCCAGTCGCCCCGTCCAGCACCCACATCCGGAATCGAGTAGCGACGATCACGTCACCATCGGGTCGAACGTAGAAGGCTGTCGGTCGATCGATCGCGCGGGAGAACGTGAGGGGGAGCGCAGTGATCCACTGAACCCCTTCCTCGCAGACCGAGCAGACGCCCGTCTCAGTGGTTGTTCCGGCGACTTGGATTCTGGCACCGGTGGTAGGATTCCACGCAGGCATGGCGGTCTCGATGGCGAAGCTCGGGCGCCAGTCGGTCGTGCGCCATCCTTCCCACGTCACACCGCTCATCGGAGCCTGGGGCTGGTCGCCCGCGAGCCCGAGCGGCGACCAGATGACGCCCTGCCCATAGATCCCGCCCGGCTCGGGGAGCCACATTCTCGCGAACGTGGTGTAGAACGCTTCCGGTGGCTCTCGATGGGGGTAGATCTCGGCAACCCCTCGCGCGTAGTGTACGAGCTCACCAGTCGAGTGGCTGAATCCCAGGTCGACCCAGTTGCCCAACGTGAAAACGACGACACCGGAATCGGTGCCCGTGGGCATGAAGGGGGAGACCTCGATCGGTGGCGGGTAGGAAGCCCTGACGACTGCGAGCTCCTCGTTCCTGAGCTGCTGCACCCAGCGAACGGAGCCTGTCTCCCCGACGGGTCCAGTAGGCTGCCACCGCGGCGCCCGTCGATGAGCCGTGCAGTCGACTGGCTCGTCAGGCGTCCATACGACTCTGGACTCTGGCAGGTTGGCATCCACCGCCGTCCACGTGTCGGAGGCGGCGTCGGTCATGGTGTCGACGGCTGCATCGACGGACGCATCGGCCCCCGTGTCGACTCCTTCGACCCAGGTGCACCCGACCCCGAGCGCTGCGAGGGCCACCACGAGCCGGCGGACAGCGAGCTTCTCGTTCACCTTCGGCACCTCCGACCCACGTTCCCTCGACGAGCAGCGTGGCACCCGGGGCGCGGCATGTCGATGTCGGTCCCCGAACGGTACGTGTCGGCACCTGTCGGCGTCGCCGTCGGTCCGACGGAGCGTGCCGACGCTGGTTGGCTAGGCATGAAAGGGTGCCTCCTGCCTTCCGGCTGCTGGTTGGCTAGGCAGGGAGGGGTTCCTCGAACCTCCGCGGTGCTGGTTGGCTAGGCCGGGAGGGGTTCCTCGAACCTTCCCGGTGCTGGTTGGCTAGGCAGGGAGGGGTGCCTCGAACCTCCACGGCGCTGGTTGGCTAGGCAGGGAGGGGTGCCTCGAACCTCCACGGCGCTGGTTGGCTAGGCAGGGAGGGGTGGCTCGAACCTCCGCGGCGCTGGTTGGCTAGCGTCGGGACCGTGACGCGACGGCTCGGCTGCTGGTTGGCTACAGGGCTCCGACGCTGGGACTGCGGAGCGCGAGCCTCTCCTCGATTCGAGGCCGCGTCTCGGGCCTGATCGGACGTTGGAGTGGGTGGGGCGTTCGTCGGCTCGCGCGACGTAGCCCCCACCTCGCGGGGCCCAAGCCCGCGTGTCCTCCCCCGCGTTCCGCGGTGGAGGGGTCCTCCGACGCTGGGACTGCGGAGCGCGAGCTTCTCCTCGATCTCGAGGTCGGGTCTCGTGGCGGATCGGACGTTGGAGTGGGTGGGGCGTTCGTTGGCTCGCGCCACGTAGCCCCCACCTCGCGGGGCCCGAGCCCGCGTGTCCTCCCCCCGCGTTCCGCGAGGGAGGGGTCCTCCGAGGCTGGGATGCGGAGCGCGTCCGTTCTCCGTCGGCGTGCGGCGTCTCGTAGGCACTCGGCGGCGGGTGGTGCTCGGCCGGGGCGCGACGGGGGCTCGCGAGATCGGACGAAACCGCCGACGGCTCGGCGCGATGACTTGCACCATGCACCCCTCCGTGGATACTCGGCCGCCTTCTGTCGTCCCCTCGATGGTCGCGGGGCCTTCGACGTCGCGACGTAACACCATGGCGGGGATCCCGATCCACTCGGCGCGCTCGAGGAGCACAGCACGTCTCGCGGCGCTCGTGGGCGCGCTCGCGAGCATCGTCCTGGTCTCGCCCTCGATGGCTGGCGCGCAGGTGCTGCTGCTGCCTGTCGAGCGGGATGGGCACGTGGCCGACACCAGCGAGGTCGCCGACACGGCGGCCACCACGGGGACCTCGCTGCGCTCGCACGATGCGGCCCGGGAAGCGCTCGTCGCCACGCACGGTGAAGATCCGCCGGAAGTCTCGGAGTCGGACCTCGCGCGCTGGGTCGCCTCGAGCCGGCAGGCCGTGCGCTCGCTCGCGCGCGCGGACTACGACGGCGCACGCTCGGCGCTC
>JAFLCL010000235.1 GCA_017303575.1 Deltaproteobacteria bacterium | reverse complement strand
GAGCTCGAGCGCCTCGTCTCGGTCGATGCCGAGACGTGGGCGCAAGAGACGGCGAGATCGCTTCGAAGTGAGCGTCGCGCGGCCGCCGGTGGGTGGCCCGGGACGCTCTCGGAAGCGCGCCTGCGCGTCTTTCAGGTGCTCGCGTCGGCGAGCGCGGGACAGGTTCCGGTCGAGGCGCACGAGCGACTCGCTCGACTGTCCTACGCCGCCGCGCGAAAGCACTGGGCCACCCAGGCCGAGGCCGAGCCCGACGTGTGAGGGGCCCCCGTCGTGCGGTCGCGATCGACTAGAGCCACTTCTGGTCGCGGTACCACGCGAACGCGCGACGGATGCCCTCGTCGGCCTCCACCTTCGGCGACCAGCCGAGGCGGGTGCGGAGCTTGTCGGCGGAGACGATCCACGCCTCTTGCGCGCCCATCTTGGCCTTCTGGCGGTTGAAGAGGCGCGGCTTTCCGTCGATGCGCGTGGCGAGCTCGCCGCCGATGCCGGCGAGCGTCACGACGAACGCGGGGAAGTCGAGCGTGAGCGCTTTCTTGCCGCTCTCCTTCACGATCTGGTTCTGGAACTCGACCCACGTCTGCGTGCGGCCATCCTCGACGAAGAAGCCCTGACCGATGGCCGCGGGGTGCGTCATCGAGAGCAGGATCGCCTCGACGCAGTCATCGACGTAGATGGCCGACCACTTCTGATCGCGGTTTCCGAAGAAGACGTTGCGACGCGCGACCGCTTCCTTGAAGAGGTTGAAGAAGTCGACGTCGCCCGGACCGTAGACGCCCGCGGGGCGCAGGATGGTCCACGGGATCTTGGTGCCGCGCGATTCCACGGCGTGCTCCGCCTCGAGCTTGCTCTGCCCGTAGAACTCGACGGGTCGACGCGGATCGTCTTCCACGATCGCGCGCGTCTTCGTCGAGGGCCCGTAGCAAGCCTGCGAGCTGATCAGCACGAAGCGCGTGAGGTCCGGGTGCCCGGCCTCGACGGCGCGCAGCAGGTTCTCCGTGGGCACGACGTTGCCCTTGCGGAAGTCGTCGTAGGTGACGCCCTTGGTCGCGCCCGCGACGTGCAGCACGAAGTCGGGCTTCTCGGTCTCGAGGATGCGCGTGAGGCCTGCGACGTCGTCGTACTCGGCCTCGACGGAGCGCCCCTTCTTCGAGGGCGGCGAGCCCTTGCGACGGATGGCGATGACGTCGAGCCCGCGCTCGAGCAGCGCATCGCGCAGGCGCCCGCCGATGAAGCCGCTCGCGCCCGTGAGGAGCGCCTTGCCCTTCAGCTCGGGCGTGTTCGACGAGGAGTCCGTGGAGGAGGCGTCCGTGCTCATGCGGCCGCCGTTGTGTCAACGGATCGTCCTCCGCACAAGGGGCAGTCAGCCTTGCTGGGGCGCCTTGCCGGCGAGGGCGTAGAGCACGTAGAGGAGGGTGACCCACACGCCGAGGTCGATGAAGAGGTTCACGGTGGAGAGCGCCACGCTCACCATCGACGCGGCCTCGCCCATTTCGCCCATGAAGCTGCTCGAGACGTTCGTGCAGCACGTCGCGAGGAACTGCACCGACGCTGCGCCGGCGAGGACGTAGCCGAGCGTGCCGTCGGCCTTTCGCACGTACATCAGCGCGACGATCATCAGACCGACGAAGACGAGGAAGTCGAAGAACCCGCCCACGAGGCGGATTCCAGTGAAGAGCATCTCGACCAAATCGGGGTCCATCGTCGGCTCCAACGCCCGGCGCTGCGCCGCGGCCCATGAGAGGCGCGCATGCTCGTCGTTCCGTGCAGGATGCGCAAGAGGGCCGCGCGCGATCGAGAGGGTTGCGCCCGCCACGGGGCAGCGACGACGATGGCGGCGCGTGCGTAGCGTGGTCGCCGTCGTCGTCGGATCGTGGCTGCTCGGCGTCGGGTGCGGACGCCTCGGCTACGAGCCAGGCGACGCTGCCAGTGCCGGCGAAACGGACGCGTGGGGGCTCGACGTCGGGCCGCCGATCGACGCCACCTTCGATGCACCCGGTCTCGATGCGCCCTCGATCGACGCCGCGCTCGATGCACCGATGCCCGATGCACCGATGCCCGATGCACCGATGCCCGATGCACCGATGCCCGATGCGGTTCCCCCCGATGCCGCGCAGCCGGACGCGGGCGCCCCGCTGCTGACTGATGCTGCCGTGCTGCCAGGGGACGTGGATCCTCGGTGCTTCACCATCGCGGGCGATCGCTACGACGAGGCCGGCAATGGCTCGCCGGGCGATCCCTACTTGATCTGCACGGGCACCCAGCTCCAGAGCTTCCTCGACGACGGCCCCGACTCGTTCGCCTACGTGCTCGGCGATGACATCGTGCTCGACACGTGGAACACGCGCCCGTCGTTCCTCGGAACGCTCGATGGCAACGGTCACGAGGTGCGGCTCATGACGTTCGCGATCGACCCGATGTTCGGCGACCTCTCGGGCACCGTGCGACACCTGCGCATGCGCACGAGCATCGACTCCTCGTTCCGCGATCGTGTGGGGGCGCTCGCGGGCTCGGCGTCGGGGCAGATCACCGACGTGCACCTCGTCACCGACTTCGTCAGCGGGCAGGACGAGACCGGCGGGCTCGTCGGGCAGTGCAACGCGTGCCGGATCTCGGACGTGTCGATCGTCGTCGCGCGCATCTCGGGGCGAGCGACCGTCGGTGGGGTGGTCGGCAACATGTTCGCGGGCACGGTCGATCGTGCACGTGTGCGGGTCACGCAGATCGACGCTCGCGTCACCACTGGATGTTCGCGCCTGGGCGGCGTCGTCGGCTACGCGCACGACGGCGCGACGGTGGACGAAGCGTTCGCCGACGTCGGCATCGTGCTGAGCACCGGCGGCGCGGGCGGGGTGGTCGGCGAGCTCGCGCTGGGCTCGAGCGCGCGCGACGTCGCGGCGACTGGCCGCGTGGTGATCGCGGGAGGCGACTGCCCGGTGGGCGCCGGAGGGCTCGTCGGTGATCTCGGGGGCAGCCTGCAGCGAGGATGGGCGAACCTACGCAATCCGACGGCAGGCATCGTCGATCGCGTGAGCCTCGGCGCGACAGTTCGCGACGTCGCGGGTCTCACGACGGGGCTGGGCTCGCCCGAGCGCGTCCTGCGCTCCTGCACGATCGGCTCGACCATCACCAACACCGCCGTGCTCGACGATGGAACACCCGCGACGGGCACCTTGGTGTGCGCGTTCATGGCGCCGCGCACCAGCACGGACCCGCTCTACTTCAACGACGCGTCCAACGCGCCCATGTCGAGTTGGGACAGCACGCTGTGGTCGTTCGCGCCCGAGCGTCTGCCGATGCTCGCGCGCATCCCGCCGTGAGCACTCGAGGCCGCGCGGGGCTCGACAGCGACCCTCCAGAGACGCGAAAGCCCGGCTCACTCTCGTGAGCCGGGCTGCCGGTCTTAGTCGGGGCGAAAGGATTTGAACCTTCGACCCCACGGTCCCGAACCGTGTGCGCTACCAGGCTGCGCTACGCCCCGAAAAGAGCGCGACTTCTAGCCTCGGGGGGTGGAGGCGTCAAGCGATTCAAGAGGCTGTCGTGATGAGCCCTGCCATCTGAAGGAGCGGCTTGAGCACGCCACCGAGACCCTCGCCGACGATCGAGCCGACGGCGATCGTCGTGAGCGTCACGTCGCGCACCTTGAGCACACGGCCGAGCACGATCCACAGCAAGACGCCGCCCACGAAGAACGCGAGATCGAACGACACCGGCAAGACGAGGCCGATGCCGAGACCGACGGAGTGCGGCACGAGATCGGTGGGCGAGAAGCGTGTGGGATCGGGCGGCGTTCCCTTCGCGATCAGATCCTGGTTGCGTCGCTCGTCCCACTGATCGACGAAGCGCTCGAAGACGACGTAGATCGCGCCGGCGAGCGCGCCCAGGCCCATCGCTTGCCACGCGAAGGGCGGCATCTCGGTGCGTCCCTCGAAGATCAGCGCCGTCGCCGCCCACATCTTCGCGACGGGGGCAGGCAAGCCTTCACCCTCGAGCGTCATCGGCTGTCGTGCCTGGAGCTGCGTGAACACCCACGCCGAGACGAGCGCGCAGGGGACGATCGTCGTGAGCTGAGCCCAGAACTGCCACCGCGAGGGCACCCTCAGCGCGCGTCCGTACACCATGTCACCGGTGAGGTTACCGGCCTGCGCGCCCGAGCCTGCGACGAAGCCTGCGCCCGCGAGGTTCTGCGCTGCGCTCGATGCGCCCGAGAGCGCGGTGATGCTCTGGAGCAAGACGCCCATCACGCGCGCGGGGTTGAACGCCGTCTGCGCGGCCGCGCGCGTCGCGATCACGTTCTGGAGGAAGCCCGCGACCACGATCAGCAGCACGGCGACCAGCGGCGAGAGGCCCAGCGCGAAGAACGAGAAGAGGGCGGTGACGAGGAGCGCGACCGAGCCGAACACGAGCAGCGTGCGCGTCGTCATCACGGCGTCGTGGTCGTCCGCCTCGACTCCGTCCTTCGGGACCATCGAGCGGAACGACTCGACGATGACCTTCCAGTTCATCGCCATCTGCACGAGGCCGGAGGCGACGAGGAAGCCGATGCCCGGCCACACGTAGCGGTGCGGCGCCGCGGGGGTGGGCGTGTGCGGCGCCATGATCAAGAGCACGATCGCGCCCGCGAGGAATCCGACGCACACGCGGAAGCCCATGAGGTACGCGCCACCGATCGCGAAGGGCGACCAGGCGATGCCGAGGCCCAGCGCAGCGAGGCCGAAGAGCGGGATCTCGCTTCCGTCGGGCCAGAGCCGGAAGCCGCCGTCGGTGTTGCCGACGACGATCGTGATGCACGCGAGCGTGGAGACGAGGAGGTACCAGGGCTGCTTGGGATCGCCCTTCTCGACGAGCGCGCGGATCACCGACTCGACGGCCTTCGATCCAGGCCAAGGGAGGTTCTCGCGGAGGATGAGCATCTGCCGCAGCGGCACGACGAACGTCATGCCCACGAGGCTCGTGACGACCGAGAAGCCGACCATCGTCCAGAACGGGTAGGGCTCGCCGGCCATCGCCTCGGCGGCGAAGAAGTTGGTGATGAACCCGAGCGAGCCACCCGCGGATCCCATCGTCGCGACGATCGCCATCTCGGTGGTGGTGATGCGCACGCTGGAGAGGAAGAAGAACGCGAAGAAGAAGAGCGCGGCGATGGTCGGGCCTTCTTCGATCACGCCGAAGCTGAGCGTCAGGTACGAGTTCACCCCGCACAGCACGAGCGACAGCACGAACCCCGCGACGAGGCTGCGCACGGTGAGCGTGTGGCCAGGGATCGGGACCGACGCGTCTTCGTTCGACACGCAGGGAGCAGGTGAGGGCGAAGGCGCAGCGGCGTCCGACATGGCCGCGAGGCTACTCCGTCCGCTCTCGACGAACGCGGTGAGTCACGAATGACGCCGTACTGGAGCGGCTCGAAGAGGTGCTGACGAAGATCGTCGCCGCATGTGCGGAACGGAGCCCGCTCCACCGGCCAGAGCAATGCTGACTCGCCGGTTCCACCTGCGGCACCACCGCTGACTCGCCGTTCCACCTGGCCGAGCACCGCTGACCCACCCCCTGCCCCTCCCGCTGGCGGGAGGGGGGCCTGTTCGTCTTGCCAGCGAACGATTACGGCGCGGGCGAGGGCGGTCGCGAGACGACGTGGGCGTCGAGGTCGGGCGGATGTGGCCGCTCTTCTGGACGCCGCGCATGTCGAGGCTCGCGCTGACCGACGGCACCGAGCGACGTGACGGTTCGCGGACTGGCCAGCCAGTCACTCCACCGGCGTCGACGGCGAGTCCTTCGGCGGCTGGTACTGGTACGGGAACGAGTCGGTCGGCTCGGTCGGCACGAGGTCGTGCAGCTTGCGCACGTCGAGCTCGAGGCGGCCATCCGGGAGGACGCGCACCACGTCGCCGTAGCGTGCGCCGAAGAGGATGTCCGTGGTCTCGTAGCGATGACGCGCGAGCACCGGCTGCACCGTCGTCTCGTCGGTGCCCGCGACGGACACGGTGAGCTCGATCTCCTTCTCGAGCAGCTCCTTCGGGCCGAGCCCGAAGAGTGGGCTGTCGGCCTCGATGCGATGCGAGACGTTCCACGTGCGCGCGAGCGCGGGCGCGCGCGAGCGCACGAGGCGGAGGTCGACGTTCTGATAGAGCGTCTGCCCTTCCTTCGTCACCACGGTGCGCACGAGCGTGACCGTGATGTCGGCGTTCACCACGAAGTTGCCTCGCTCGTTGCCGAGCCGGATCGCGAGCGTGGGGACACCGTCGACGGGGGAGATCACGACCTTCGGCGCGAACGCGATGCGCGAGGTCGGCGTCGAGAACTTCGCGAACACGAGGCCCGTCGACATCGCGGTGACGAGCAGGCCGACGATCGCTTCGCTCACGACCAGCAGGTTCGCGAGCGGCGTCGCGGGGTACATCGAGCCGTACCCGATGGTCGCCATCGTGTGGACGGAGAAGAAGAAGGCGTCGACGAACGAGCCCTCGCGCATGTTCTCGACGCCACCGACGAGCGAGTAGACGATCGCGAACGCGACGTTCACGAGCAGGAACCCGATCACGATCGCGAGCAGCGAAGCCCACCATCGAGCGCGCAGGAACGCGTGATAGAGGTCGGTCCCGAGGCGCGGTCGATCCCCGACGATCACGACCCCGTCGGGGAGACGGAACGTCAGACCGAACGCATCGCCGAGCCATCGCTTGAGCCGCGTCACGTCGCGACGGTATCGCAGGCGAGGGTGAGGCAGAACGGGCGCAGGCGGGGACCTGCGGTGGTGGCGCGGACCTACGGTCCAGGCGGGGGCGCGGGGACTCGCGACGTGACGTGGGCGTGGAGGTCTGGCGGGATGTGGCCGCTCTTCTGGAAGCCGCGCATGTGCAGGATGGGCTCGCCGCCGAGGTCCGCGATCGTGCGACCCGCCACGAGATCCTCGTACGGGTTCGGGTGGAAGACCTTCAGGTGCACGGGCTCCGCAGCCTGCGGCGCAGGAAGGGATCGCAAGAGATCGAAGAGCGCGTCGAGCGAGTTCATCTTCATGTACGGGCACGTCGCGCAGCCGCCCTCCACCGAGCAGCCCTCGCCGCCGGCCACGCCAGGCACCACGAGCAGGTTCGGCTCGTTCGTGCGGGTGATCGCCTCGCTCGCCACGGGGAACACGATCTCGCACGCCACGTCGTCGCGTCCCGTCTCGCGCAGCGCGGCCTGCACTGCGCCCACGATCGACGTGACCATGCCGGTCTCGGTGCCGAGCACGAACGAGAGCGTCGCTGCTTCGGGCTTCTTCGCGGCGTCGCGGATCTTCGTGGTGATGAAGGTGAGGATGTCGCTCGTGCTGCCGACCACGCCGCGGCCCTCGCGACGCGCCGCGAGCGCGAGCTCGAACATCTCGCCGGGCACCTCGAGGTGCGCCGTCACGTAGGCGTGGGGGTAGTGCGTGCGCACGCGCTCTGCGACCTCGGCGCCGAACATGTGGTGGACGATGCAGTGGCCCTCGTCGAAGAAATGGAAGCGCTCGAGCAGGCGCGTGATCGAGGCCACGTCGTGCGCGGGGTGCACGCTCTTCACCGCGGCGTCGCCCAGCGTGGTGAGCGTGCGGAAGAGGTTCGCGAGGTTGCGCCCCATGTAGGTGTCGGGGCCGAAGAAGACCTCCACGTCGGGGATCTCCGCGAACGCCGTGAGGATCGTGTTCACCACGTTGGAGCTCGTCACGGTGATCGTGGGCACGCGTGCGTGCGCCTCGGCCTTCGTGCGCAGGCTCGTGTTGATGTAGACGACGTGGAGCGCGCGCGGCACCGAGGCGGCCCGATCGAGGAACGCGAGGTAGCGCGAGCTCTCCGCGGCCTCCGCGAGCGAGCAGCCGATCGGATCGGCGGCGACGCGGTAGACGGGCGTCTCGCGGTGGCCCGCCTTGTCGAGCATCGCGCGCGCGTTCTCGCTCATGAAGTCCACCCCGAGCACCACGATGCGCTCTGCGCCCGGCGTGCTCGCACCTCCTTCGACCATCGCGACGGCCTTGTCCGCCATGAGGAGCGAGTCGGAGATGTGCACGTGTGGCCACGTGAGGCGCGCGAGCACGCCCTGGAGCTCGGGCGCCATGTAGTAGTGGGCGACGATGCCGGCGTTCTTCTGGCGCACGAGCGTGTCGAGCTCTTGGACGGTGCGCGGATCGGGATCGAGGTACTGCGCCTGCGATTCCGCGAAGCTTCCCTGCGCCTCGAGGCGATCCTTGTGCACGACGAGCGAGGGAAAGGAGGTCTCGGCCATGCGCGCAATCCTGCGGCCCTCGACCTGCGAACGCCAGAGCGCCGGCAGCCTGGGGGCCCTGTCGATCGTGTTAGTCCTCAGCGCATGAGCGCATCGGGCATGAACGTCTTGGTCCTCAACGCGGGCTCTTCGAGCCTCAAGCACCAGCTCGTCGATCCGCGGGCTGGGCGGGTGATCCGCGCCGGCACGATCGAGGGCCTCGGGAGCGGTCGCTCGCACGCCGACGCGATCGCCGAGCTGCTCGCGTCGCTCGGCAGCGAATCGGTGCACGCAGTCGGGCACCGGGTGGTGCACGGCGGCGAGCGCTTCGTCGACGCGACGGCGATCGACGACGCGGTGCTCGCCGCGATCGAGGCGCAGGTGCCGCTCGCGCCGCTCCACAACCCCGCGAACCTCTCCGGCATCCGCGCGGCGCGCGCAGCGCTGCCGAGCGTGCCTCACGTCGCGATCTTCGACACGGCGTTCCACGTGCGCATGCCGCGCCGTGCGCGCACGTACGCGATCGATCAGCAGATCGCGAACGAGAAGGGGCTGCGTCGCTTCGGCTTCCACGGCACCTCGCACCGCTTCGTGTCGGAGCTCGCGGCGGGGCACCTGGGGCGCCCGCTCGCCGAGCTCCGCGTCGTGAGCCTCCATCTCGGCAACGGCGCGAGCGCTTGCGCGATCGAGGGCGGGCACAGCGTGGAGACCTCGATGGGCCTCACGCCGCTGGAAGGCCTGGTCATGGGCTCGCGGCCAGGCGATCTCGATCCGGGCATCGTGCTCACGCTCGCGCGAGAGCTCGGTGTCGATGGCGCGGAGGCGCTGCTCAACAAGAAGAGCGGCCTCGCCGGCCTGAGCGGGGTGTCGAACGACCTGCGTGAGATCGAGGCGCGCGCCGCGGACGGCGACGACGGAGCGAGGCTCGCCATCACTGTGTTCGCGCACCGCGTGCGCAAGTACATCGGCGCGTACGCGGCGGTCATGGGCGGCCTCGACGCGATCGTGCTGACGGGCGGCATCGGCGAGAACAGCGTCACGATGCGTCGACGCATCCTCCAGCGACTCGAGTTCCTCGGCGTCTCGATCGACGAGGATCGCAACGCCGACGCGAAGGTCTCGGACGATGCGCCCATCGCCGACATCTCGTCGTCCACCGCGCGGGCCCACACGCTCGTGATCGCCACGAACGAAGAGCTCCAGATCGCGCGCGAGACCGCCGCCGTGATCGAGCTCACCCGCGGCGCGCAGAGCAAGAAGCCGATCCCCATCGCGATCAGCGCTCGGCACGTGCACCTCGATCGTGCCGGCATGGACGTGCTGTTCGGGCCGGGCTCCGAGCTAACTCCGATGAAGCCGCTGTCGCAGCCCGGGCAGTACGCCAGCGAAGAGCGTGTGAACGTGATCGGCCCGCGCGGGCGCATCGAGCGCGTGCGCGTGCTCGGCCCGCTGCGCAAGGCGTGTCAGGTCGAGGTGTCGCGCACCGACGAGTTCGCGCTCGGCGTCGACGCACCCGTGCGTCAGTCGGGGCACACCAAGGGCTCGGCGCCCATCACGCTCGAGGGGCCCAAGGGCACGCTGCAGCTGCCAGAGGGGCTGATCTGCGCGTGGCGTCACATTCACATGCACCCCACGGACGCAGAGGCGTATGGCGTCGTCGACGGCGACGAGGTGGAGGTCGCGGTGACGGGCGGTCCGCGCGATCTGGTGTTCGGCGACGTGATCGTTCGCGTGAACGATCAGTTCCGCCTCGAGATGCACATCGACACGGACGAGGCGAACGCGGCGGAGCTCGATCAGGGCGCGGCCGGCGGGCTGCGTCAGCCGGAGAGCCAGGAGCCCTACACGCCGGCGTCGCAGGGGACGGCGACGCTGACGAAGAAGCCGCGGGCGTAGACGCGAGCAGCGGACGCCCCTCCCGGCTCGCGGGAGGGGCTGGTTGGGTCAGCGATGCGGGTGCTGCGCGCGCGATCGACGACGCCGCGCGATCGCGAAGGCCAAGCCGAGCATCAGCCACACGGCGCCGGTCGCATCGCCACGCTGCGCGCGGCAGCCGCACGCGCCACCGGCGAAGCCGCCCGTGGACGACGTGCCGCCGTCCGGATCGAGCCAGTCCGGCGTTCCGTCACCGTCGGTGTCGCGCGCATCGCTGGGATCGCCATCGCCGTTCGGATCGGCGTTCTCTTCGTCCGTGTCGCGCGTGTCGCCGTCATCGTCGACGTCGAGGTAGTCGGGCGTGCCGTCCGTGTCCGTGTCGCGCGCGTCCATCGGGCTGCCGTCGTCGTTCGCATCGGGCGCCTCGAAGCGCGTGTGCACTCCGTCGCCGTCGTCGTCGACGTCGAGGTAGTCGGGCGTTCCGTCCATGTCGGAGTCGCGCGCGTCGTCGGGATCGTGATCGCCGTTCGCGTCGGGGGCCTCGAAGCGCGTGAGGATCGAGTCACCGTCGTCGTCGACGTCCTGGAAGTCGTCCTCGCCGTCCTCGTCCGTGTCCGGCACCGTGAGCGCGCGGCCACCGGCGCGTGCATCGACAGCGTCGCGGATCCCGTTGTCGTTGGTGTCGGTCGCGCCGTCGACGAGTCCGTCGCCGTCGGCGTCGGTGCCGCCGCCCTCGAGCAGGTCGAAGAGGCCATCGCCGTCCGCGTCGAGATCGATGGCGTCGATGTCGCCGTCCATGTCGGTGTCGCGTCCGAGCGTGGAGCGGAAGCGAGGCATCGGGTCGGCGTCGTTCGCGTCGAAGCGCGCGTCGATGCCGTCCATGTCGGCGTCGGTGGGGTCGTCGATGCGACCGTCGTTGTTCTCGTCGGCCTCGCGACCGCCCTCCTCACGGAGGTCGGTGATGCCGTCGTCGTCGGAGTCGAGGTCGAGGCGGTTCGGCGTTCCATCGCCATCGGAGTCGGGACCGATCATCTGCTCGGTGCGCGTCGGGATTCCGTCGCCGTCGTCGTCGACGTCGTCGTAGTCCGGGCTGCCGTCCATGTCGCTGTCGGGGCAGTCGCCTGCACCCGGGCTCGCGGGCGCAGGGCACTCGTCCACGTCGAGCACGCCATCGCCGTCGATGTCGCGCGGCGCGTAGTCGGGATCGAGGTAGTCGAGGATGCCGTTGTCGTCGTTGTCGCGATCGCCGCCGCTCTCGGTGCGATCATCGACGCCGTCGTCGTCGGACTCGGTGTCGAGCCAGTTCGGCAGGCCATCGTCGTCCACGTCGCCCGGCTCGGTCGCCGGGCCCGTGTACTCGTCCGCGTCGCGGCGCTCGGTGGCCGTCGTCATTCCGTCGCCGTCGTCGTCGACGTCCTGGAAGTCCGCGTCGCCGTCCGCGTCGAGGTCGGGCACCGGCGCGGTGACGCCGATCACGCCGCCGCAGTCGGCAGGCGTCACGCAGTCGAGATCGAACGCGTCGTCGAGGCCGTCGGCGTCGGTGTCGGTGCCTGCGGGCGCGAAGTCGGCCACGCCGTCGTGATCGGCGTCGAAGCCCTCGAGCGCGTCGGGGCCGCCATCGCCGTCCGCATCGAGATCGAGGAAGTCGGGGCCGTCCGTGCCGTCCGTGTTCGGCGTGGGGAGGGCGCTCGCCTCGACGGCGTCCGCGAGGCCGTTGCCGTTCAGATCGGCGAAGCCGAGCACGGTTCCGTCGGGCGCGCTCTCGCCGCCCGCCTCGATCACGTCGAGGATGCCGTCACCGTCCGCCTCGAGATCGAGGTGGTTCGCGAGGCCGTCGCGATCGAAGTCGACCTCGACCGGGAGCTCGGTGCAGGCGCCGCTCGCGCCTGCGGTGCAGGTGACCGAGTCGGGATCCTGGAAGTCGAGGATGCCGTCGTCGTCTGCGTCGCCCGAGAGGCCGGTGGGCAGCTCGGTGGTGTCCGGGATGCCGTCGTTGTCGTCGTCGAGATCGGCGTCGTCGGGCACGCCGTCGCCGTCGCTGTCGCCCTGCTCGCAGGTGCGTCGCGTGGGCGAGCAGATCTCGGTGCCGTCGCAGTCGGTGTCGGTGAAGCAGCCGACGCACACGCGCGCGGCCGTGTCGCAGAGCGGCGTGGCGGGCGTGCCGACGCAGTCAGCGTCGTCGGTGCAGCCCGGCACGCAGGTGCGGGCGGGACCGCAGACGGTGCCCATCGCGCAGTGCGTGTCGTCGGTGCACGCGAAGCAGGTGGGGGCGCCCGAGCTGCCCGTCGCGCACACAGGCGTCGCGGCGCTGCAGCCGTTGTCGATCATCGCGCCCGTCGCGGAGTCCTCGCACGAGGTGCACGCGCTCGCGCCCGCCGAGGTGACGCACGCGGGCATCGCTGCGCTGCAGCCGAGATCCGTCGCGCCCATCGTGGTGTCGGCGCACGGCTGACAGCGCGCAGCCCCGCCGCCGCTCGCGAGACAGAGCGGCGCGCCCATCGTGCAGCCCGTGTCGGTCGAGGTGCCCATCGCGTCGTCGACGCAGGTGACGCACATCGCGGGGCTCGCGCCGTTGCACACGCCGCCCGCGCACGTGGTGCCCGCAGCGGCCGGCGTGCGTGCGCACGTGGAGGACGTGCAGCGATCGATCGTGCAGCTGTTGCCGTCGTCGCAGTCGGCGTCGGCGAGGCAGCCTGGGATGCACACGCCCGTCGTGGTGTTGCAGACAGGCGTTCCGCCGCTGCACTGCGCGTTGGTCACGCACTGCACGCACGCGTTGGTGGGCGCGCCCGAGCACACGAGGCCCGCGGCGCACGAGCCCATCGCGCCTGCCATCACACTGGGGTTCGAGCACACGCCAGCGGTGCAAGTGTCGGTCGTGCAGGCGCTCGCGTCGGCGCACTCGCTCGCGGCGATGCAGCCGCGGCACATGCTCGTCGGGAGATCGCAGAACGGCGTGGCGCCGCCGCACTGCGTGTCGTTGCGGCACTGCACGCACGTGCGCGTCGTCGTGTTGCAGACGGGCGTGGCGCCGCTGCAGCTCGCGTCGGTGAGGCACTGGACACAGGTGTTCGTGCCCGTGTCGCAGACCGGCGTGGCGCCGCCGCACTGGGCGTTGGTCACGCACTGCACGCACATGTTCGTCGGCGCGCCCGAGCACACGGTGCCCACGGCGCAGCCTGCCATCGTCCCCGCGGGCACCGCGGGGTTGGTGCAACGGCCGAGCGTGCACGTGTCGGTGGTGCACACGTTGCCGTCTGCGCAGTTGGCCGCCGTGAGGCACTCCGCAGGGCAGGGCGAGGTGATGGGAGGCGCAGCGATCTGCTGGAAGCCGCCGGTTCCGCCTTGGCCGGTGTCGTCGGGCGTGGTGCCCGTACCGGCCGCGCCGCCCGCGACGTCGACGGTCAGCGTGGCCATGCCCGTGGGGGTGGCGACGAGCACGAAGCCGCCACCGCCGCCGCCGCCGCCGCCGTCGTCACCGAGCATCGTGTTGCCGCCGCTGCCGCCGCGTGCGCGCAGCGTGGCCGCGAGCGTGGTATCCTTTGGAATAATTTAAAACGTTTTGAAAGAAAATATTTTATAACCAGAAGCATTATGATGATACCCGCAATATCTGCTATCCAATCCTGAACTTCTGAAGAACGGTTAGGAACGAAATACTG
>JAFLCL010000234.1 GCA_017303575.1 Deltaproteobacteria bacterium | reverse complement strand
ATGGCGGTCGCGGCGGCGACGGAGGCAGCGGAGGCCGAGCGACGAGCGGTGCCGACGGCGGCATGGGCGGCGCGATCGTCGTGCGGGTGCGCGACGAGGACACGCACTTGTTGCTGCTCGTTCGACAAGGTGTCGACGGCGGTGGTGGTGGTGCGCGTGGCGCGCACGGATCCGGTGGTGGTGCGGGGCCCGGAGGTGCCGGTGGATCGAGCCACAGCTGGACCACCACGGAGCGCTACACGGACTCGCGCGGTCAGTCGCAGACACGCACCAGGTCCCATCACAACTCTGGTGGGTCGAGCGGACCGAGCGGGAGCAGCGGTCTCTCGGGCAGTGGACCGCTGCGCGACGGAGCAGTCGGTCGTCCCGGCAGCTTCACGATCGAAGTGCAGACGCAGGCGGGCACCGAGCAGTACGGCGTGCGCTACCACCTCGCGCTCGCGGGGCTCGAGGTCCACACGCCCGACGCCGACGGCGTGACCGAGCCGGGCGAGCGGGTGGAGCTCCGGCGTGTGCGCGTGACGAACGTCGGTGGGATGCCGACGCCGCGTCATCGTGAGACGCGCCTCGAGATCGTGACGACCCACTGGGCGCAGGCGATCGAAGGCTCGCACCTGATCGTGCCCCGAGGCCTGCCTGCCGGCGCGACGGTGGAGCTCGAGGGCGTGCTGGCGTTCACGCTGCGCGACTACGCGACGACGGCCGAGAGCGATCCGCTGGCCGAGCGCGAGCCCGTCGTGATCGACGCTCGTGTGCCCGACGTGGCCCGCTCGTTCGAGGGGTTTCTCGTGCCCGCGCTCGAGGCGGCGCGCACGCTGACCGTACGATTCCCCGTCGCGCTCTCGGTGCTCGAGGGCCTCGACTCGCTCGCACCCGACGAGATCACCCGCGTCCGCTTCGCGATCCGGAACCAGTCGCGTCAGCCGCTCGGCGCGCAGTCGGGCTCGCAGCGACGCGTCCGTGTGCGCGTGCACCTCCACGAGAGCGAGCTCGACGATCGCCACGTGGTGCTCTTCGACGAGCAGGGTCTTCCGTGTCTCCTCGGCGGCGAAGGGCTCGTGCGCGAGCTCGAGCGGATCGAGCCGGGGGCGGACGCTGTGTTCGAGCTGGCGATCGGCATCCGCGCCGACGCGCCTGCGTACCGCGCGCTGCGTGTGCGCCTGACGTTGGAGGTCGGTCGTCTCGATGCGCCGAGTACGCTGCGTGTCGTGCAGCACCGCGCGCTCGAGGTGCGCGTGGCCGAGCGCGTGGGCGATCGCGGCTTCGACTGGCTGCTCGTGACGAACCAAGCGACCACCCGCGAAGAGGTCGACGCCTGGCGCGCGCTCGCCGAGCGGCAAGGTCGCTCGATCGCGCTCTACGACCTGTCACTGCACGGCGATCTCGGGCTCGAGCGTCCCTTCGAGGGCGGCGCGCCGCTGATCGAGCGCGCCAAGGGCGGCCTGGTGATCGTGCTCGGCTACCCGATGCAGACGCCCTCGGGTCCGCGCGCGCCCACCTCGTTCTTCACCCGCGAGCTCGTGCACGCGATGGGCCTTCACCGCGCCGATCTGCTGGTGCTCGGCGGCGAGGGCAACCTGCGCGGCTGGCTCGCCTACGACGCCGCGGAGCGCGACACCGCTTCGATCGCGCCGCACCCCGACACGGACGCGCTGATTGAGGCGCTCTCACGCGCGCGACACGAGGCGACCGAGGCCGAGCGAGGGCTCGCGCGGGCCGAGCGTGTGCCAGTGCACGAGATCGTGTTCGGCCTCGAGACACCGAGCCCGGAGAGGTTCGCGATCCGCGCGAAAGCGGTGGCCGAGCGGCTCGCGCAGCGCTTCCCCGAGCGGGAGCACGAGGTCGTCCACGAATTCGATCCCGAGGTGACGTCGTCGTGGTCGCCCATCCGCAAGAGACGCCTCGGATGGCTCCGTGTGCTCTCGCGCGCGACGACGCGGAGCGGCAGCGCGCACCTCGAGATGACCAGCGAGCAGCTGCACGATCCCAGCACAATCGCAGCCGACACCATCGCGAGCGCGACCCAGCTGGCGCGCGGCGTCGATGATCGCGTGAAGGCGCTCGCCGAGTGCCTCGCGACCACGCAGCCGGATCTGGCGCTCGCGAGGGCGCTCTCGGATGCGATCCTCGTGTCGATCGCGTGCGAGCAGCTCGCCGTCGTGCGGCGCACACGCTCTCGCGCCGGGCTCGATCACGCCTCGCTCGTCCGCGCGCTCCACGCGCTCGGCACGCTCGCCGACACGCGTGTGCTCGGTCTGCACGCGGCCGACTCGGAGGTGGGCGCGATCCTCGCCCGCCTCGGTGCGCGCGCTGCCTTCTTCGCCCGCGCGCAGGCTTCGCTGTGGGAGCGCATCCCTGGTCTTTCGTCGCTACGACGGGCGGGCGCGATGATCGAGGCCACCGACGACGCGATCACACGCTTCCTCGCGCAGCAGAGCGGCGATCCGGACGCGATCGCGGTGCTCACGGATCGCATGCGCGTCGAGACCGAGCTGCTCGAGGCCGAGTGGCGCACCGCGCGCGAGAACGGGCAGCGCGACAAGGCTGCCTTCGCCAAGGTGCTGCTGCTCTCGAGCACGTGGAGCTCGAGCTTCACCGTCGACGAAGAGCTGGTGCTGGCACACGAGCCCTCGAGCACCGACGCAGCGAGCTGGGACGCGGCGCGAGCGACGGAGCGCTCGAGCGCACGATCGATCGGCGCGACCGAGGCGGCCCTCGACGAGCACCGCACGCGCTTCCTCGTCGATGCCTCGACCGAAGCGAGGCTCGCGCGAGCCGAAGAGGCCGAGAGCGAGTCGATGGCAGCACGCCGAAGCGCGACCCGCTGATCGCTCGCCTTCTCTCATCGGCGCACGCCGTCGAGCACGACCTCGTCGGGGCGCGCGAGCCGTGTGGGATCGGCGTGCACGTCGCTGCGGTAGACGAGGTAGCTCGCCGCATCGCCGACCCCCAACGCGCCGTGTCGCGGCAGCCCGAGCACGCGTCTCGGTGTCTCGGTCGCGGTGCGCACGATCGCGGCGGCATCGAGGCCTGCACGTGCGAGGAGCGCGATCTCGTCGGCGTCGATGCCCGTGGTGCGCGCGTTGCCGAGGTCGGTGCCGTAGAGGACCGAGACCTCGGCGTCGCGCAGGCGCACGAGGTTGTCGATCGCGCTCGATCGACCGAACGCGCCGAGCGTGGCGATGACGGCGCGTCCGCGCCACGCCTCGACCGTCTCGTCCGTCAGCGTCTCGACCGGCGCGTGCGCGAGCACGTCGGCACCGAGGCGCGCGGCGCGCAGCGCACCACGATCGGTGAGCGCATGGGCGACGAGCAATCGATGGTGCGTGTGCGTGTGCTGGGCGATCGCGGTGAGGGAAGCGTCGTCGAGCCCGCCCACGCCCTCGACGGGCACCTTGATCACGTGCGCGCCCTCGGCGAGGAGCGTGTCCGTACGCGCTGCGCAGCTCGCGGGATCGTCGCACTCGGTGCCGTAACCATCGTGTCCCCACGACTCGAGCGGGTAGCCACCACGCGCCGTGATCATCGGGCCTGCACGCAGGACGACGAGGGGCGAGGTGTCGGGGGGTGAGGTCAGCGTGACCTCGGGCGCCGCGAGATCGAGCGCCACCGCGATGCCGCCGCTCGCGTGCTCGGCCGCGACGTCCCAGTAGCTGAGGTGCACGTGCGCATCGATGAACGCGGGCACGACGAGCGCGCCGCCGAGGTCGCGGACGACGACGTCGTCACCGAGCGAGCCGGACGCGACGACGACTCCGTCCTCGACGTCGAACGTCAGCGGGCGACCCTCGAGGTCCACGGCGTTCTCGACGCGGTGCGTCCGCGGGAACGTCGCGGCCGTCTCCGCGTGGCCCGCGCCATCGTCCGAGCTCGGTGCCGCGCCACATCCGGCGAGTAGAGCGAACGTGAGGACGACGACACGCACGTCAGGCACTACGACGCGGCGAGGCGCTCGGATCCACGTCCACTGCGCGCCGCGACCTCTGGAGCGCGTTCCTCGCGTCGCTCGTCTCGGGGATGGGTGCGCTCGCGCGCTCGGCGTCCTCACGCTGCTCTGCGTGTCGGGGCGAGACGACTCTTGCGCCCTCGCTCGAGGCGATACGGCGAGCATCGGCTCGTGTCATCGACCTCGCGTGCCCCACGCCACGGGGCGTCATGACATCCGGTGGACACCGGCCGAGGTCACCAGCGCTCGAGCGCATCGACGAAGGCCTCTGGTTGCTCGAGCTGCGGGAAGTGGCCGGCGTCCTCGATCAGCACGAGCGAGGCGCCTCTCGTGCGCGCCGCGAGGCGCTCGGCGTCGCGGCGGCTCGTGCCCGGCAGGTGATCGGCCGCGCCGAAGACGAGCAGCGGCGGCGTGCGTGGCGGCGGCGGACCATCACCGGCGACGAGGATGTCCGCGTAGCGAGGGCCGATGACGGGCCAGTCCGCCATCGCCTCGCGCAGGCTCGCCGGGATGCGCGAGGCGCTCGCGAAGCCCCGCCCGATCGACGCCTCGCGGTAGATGCGCCGGACCATCGCCCGCATCAGCGCGCGGGCCGGGCGCGTCCGACCGAGGCGACGCAAGACGGCGGGGGTGGCCGGCATCGGAAAGCCGTTCACGTACGCGACACCCGAGACGTGCTCGTGATGACGCCCTGCGACCGAGGCGACGACGCTCGCGCCGAACGAATTGCCGACCCAGCGCGCACGCGTCACGCCCATCGCGTCCGCGAGCGCGACCAGCCACGCCGCGTACGCCGCGACCGACGGAAGCGGAGCGGTCTCGACCCACCCGAGCCCCGGGAGATCGGGCGCGATCACGCGGTGGTGTCGCGCGAGCCGATCGAGCATGGGCGCCCAGTGCATCCACGCGCCGCCCCAGCCGCCGTGCACGAGCAAGAGCGCGGGGGCGGCCTCGTCGCCCGCGCAGAGAGCGCGGGCAGGGCGGCCCTGGACCTCGAGCTCGACGAGGCGACGCACCTTCTGCGCTCCGATCGTCATGAGACCGGAGGTGCGCTCCGCTGCGTGAGAACGCAAGGGCTTCGCGTGGCACGCCGCACACGGGGCGTGCGGGTTGTCCGAGGGGCGGTTCTCGGGGTAGTCCCTCGCGCGCCCGACGTGCGGCTCAGAGCCGAGCGCGCACGGGCCCGGAGACATGCGACATGACGTTCACTGCGCTCGACTACTACGAGATCGACGAGCTCCTCACGGAAGAGGAGCGGATGATCCGCGACAGCGTGCGCCGCTTCGTCGAAGCGAAGCTCGAGCCGGTGATCGCGAAGCACTACGAGCACGCGACGTTTCCGACCGAGCTCATCAAGGAGTTCGGTGAGCTCGGCCTGCTCGGCTCGAACCTCGAGGGCTACGACTGCCCGGGCATGGGCGCTGTCGCGTACGGCCTCGCGATGCAGGAGCTCGAGCGCTGCGACTCGGGCATCCGCTCGTTCTGCTCGGTGCAGGGCTCGCTCGCGATGTACCCGATCTGGGCGTACGGCAGCGAAGCGCAGAAGCAGAAGTACCTGCCGAAGATGACGAAGGGCCAGCTGATCGGGTGCTTCGGTCTCACCGAGCCCGACTTCGGATCGAACCCCACGGGCATGATCACCAAGGCCAAGAAGGTGCCGGGTGGCTACGAGATCGACGGCGTGAAGCGCTGGATCACGAACGGCCCGATCGCCGACCTCGCGGTGGTGTGGGCCAAGCTCGAGGGCGCGGGCGATGGTCGTCCGGGCTCGGACGTGCGCGGCTTCATCGTCGACAAGGGCACGCTTGGCTTCTCCGTCGTGAAGATGGAGGACAAGTGGTCGCTCCGCGCGAGCCTCACCGGTGAGCTCTTCTTCGAGGGCTGCGTGGTGCCCGAGGACGCGATCCTCCCGAACGTGAAGGGCATGAAGGGCCCCCTCGGCTGTCTCTCGCAGGCGCGCTACGGCATCGCGTGGGGCGTCGTGGGCGCGGCGATGAGCTGCTACGACAGCGCGCTCTCGTACGCGAAGGAGCGTGTGCAGTTCAGCCGCCCGATCGCGGGCTACCAGCTGGTGCAGAAGAAGCTCGTCGACATGGTGCAGGAGATCACCAAGGCGCAGCTGCTCGCGCTGCGCCTCGGTCGCTTGAAGGAAGCGAAGAAGATCAAGCCCACGCAGATCAGCTTGGCCAAGCGCAACAACGTGCAGATGGCGCTCGACTGCGCGCGCACGGCCCGCGACATCCTCGGCGGCAACGGCATCATGTACGCGTACCCGCCGGGCCGTCACATGCTGAACCTCGAGACGGTCTACACGTACGAGGGCACCAACGACATCCACACGCTGATCGTCGGCCAGGACATCACGGGCATCTCCGCGTTCGAGTGACGTGAGGACGCGCTCCCGAGGCTTGGTGTGCTCGGGCGCGATGGCGCTGGTCGCGTGTGCGTCGGAAGGCACGGTCGAGCCGTCCTCATCGCCCGGCGATCCCGCGGTGGCGGTGGACATCGAAGCGGTGCCAGCCGATTCGCCGCAGCTCGTCCACGTCAGCGTGCTCGCGACGGAGGGTGATTCCCGCCGCGGCGTGTGCGTGACGGACCGCGGCGGCCGCGTCCACTGCAGCTACGCACACGAGGATTGGACGTGGCGCGAGGTCCCCGCGCTCGACGGTTCCAACGGCGTGTACATCCGCTGGATCGGCGAGATCTGCGCGGTCTCGCAGGCGCGTGACCTCGAGTGCTCCACGCTGCGGAACCCAGAGAGACGCCAACACATCACGTCCGACGTCGGACGGACGTACGGACAGATCGGGATCCATTGCGCGCTGTCGCCCACCCGAGCCCTCACGTGCTGGGGACGCGACGACGTCATGCACCACGTCTTGGGGCTGCCGATCCGTTGGTTCTTCGGCGGTGCTCCGAGCGACACCGACGGCAACGCGTTGCCCACGGTGATCGCGCGCAGCGTGGATGGTGTCGCAGTCACCTCTCATCACGTCTGCATCCTGTCGGGCGGTCGCCTGACGTGTGAGGGAGCCAACCACTACGGTCAGACGACGGACGCCGAGCCCGGCGCGGACGGTGCCCGGATCATCGCGCTCGACGGCGTGACCGCCGTGTCGGCAAGCGGCCTCGTCACCTGCGCGATCGCGCGCGGTGAGGTGTTCTGTTGGGGAGAGATCGGCCCCACCGACTCGGTGCGCGAATGCGTCTACGATCTCGCGAGCCCACGGGCGGAGCAGCGAGTTGCGGTGCCCACCCGGGTCGTGTCGGCCTCCTCGCGGTCTCCCTACGTCGCTCTCGCGGCGGGTCGCGCGCTGAGCTGCGTGGCGACGGCCGACCACGAGCTCTGGTGTTGGGCGATGCGAGATCCCGAGGGGACGATGCGACGCGTCGGGACGTCGATCGCCGAGTTCGACGTCGCAGGAACGTCCTACTGCTTCCTGAACACCGAAGGAACGCTCGTGTGCGACGGCGAGACCCTCGCGCCGCCCATCAACGAAACGGGCCGCGCTCCGTCTCGGTGAGCCGATCGACGAGCTCCACGGCGCGGAGCACGTGATCGTTCGGCGTGGCGAGGGGGATCGTGAGCGAGAGCCGGTCACCTTCGTCGCGCCGATCGATCTCGAGGGTGCCTGTGAGATGGCTCGCGAGCGCGGCCAGCTCCGGGCCGCGCACGTGGTCGCGGAGGTCGGTGATCGCGGCGCCGAGCGTGCCGCTCGTGAGGCCTTCGAGCGGCGTCGCGTCGATCGAGAGACGCACACCGCCATCGATCGTCACGGCGACCGGGCGCGACGTGCTGCCGAGCCTGAGCGCGTGCGCTGCGTCGAGGTCGGTGGCGCCGAGGCCGGCGTGCCCTGCGAGGCGGCTCAGCGCGTGCCGTGGCGCATGGGCGAGCTGCGCGACGAGCGCGATCGCCGCGCCGAGGGACCACGTCTTGGTCGTGCGCACGGCGATCGTCGTGCCGTCGCAGGTGATCGAAGCGCTGAGGAGCAGCTCGTTCCGCGGAACCCTGTCGGTCGGCAGACCCTCGCGCGCGAGGCGGTCTTCGGTGATCGACGGCACCGTGAACGGCGCGAGACGGCCGCCCACGATCGTCGCCGACGTGGTGAGCACCACCTCGTCGAGGTGTGTGCCGGGGCTCCAGCCGCCTTCGATCCGGATCGGCACACCGTCGTTCGTGCCATCGATCCGATCGCCACTCGCGCGCACATCGGTGAGGGAGCGCCCGACCAACTGGCGCAGGTGCTTGCGGTGCGTGCGGCGGATCTCGCTCTCGTTGAAGCGGTTCAGGAGGTAGATGAGCCCACCGAACACGACGACGGCCACGCCCGCGCCGAGCGCCACGTCGCTCATCGCGCGGCCTTCGCAGGCGGATAGGCGTACTCGAGCGTGGCACCGACGCCGTCCTTCGGGTCGAGGACGATCGTGCTCACCGCGGCGCGGTGGTGATGGCGCGTGAGGCCGTGGAGGTAGAGGACGTCGAACATCGGACGCACGTGCGCCTCGCCCAGGCGTGGGTCGAGGAGCTCGTGTCGCACGCGCAGCACCTCGCCGTCTCGTCGCACGAAGAAGCGCGCCACGAGCGCGTTCGTGCTGCGCTCGACGACGTCCACGGGCTCCGTGTCTCCTTCGAGATCGCGACCGCACGCCTCGAGCTGCTGGAGCACGCGCGCGGGATCGATCGAGTCGGGCGCCAGAGGCTCTCGCGCGATCGCGTCGTGATCGACGAACGCCCGCGCGATCGCGTGCATCCTCGAGGCCGACGTAGGGCCGCGACTCGTTCGCGTCGAGCCACGTGGCGCTCGGTCGCGCGAGACGGAGTCGGTGGCGCCACGCGTTCTCGATCACGACGACGTCGCCGGTCTCGACGATCGAGACGCACGCAGCGAGACCCTGCGGACGACCGGGCGCGAGCGGCGCTGGCTTCTTCGCGCTGGGCTTGCTGCGCGACGATCGAAACGCCGAGCACGGTGCGCGATCGAGCCCCCCGCGCAGATCGATCAGCTGCGCCTTGGCCCACGCCGCGTCCATGTCGTCGGCGATCTCCGACCGGTGAACGAGCGAGACTCGGTACAGCCGGCCCGTCAGCAGCTCGGCCGTGAGCTGCGAGGGGCCCGCGCCCGCGAGCGACGGATGGACGATCGCGTGTCCGGAGAACGGTGCGAGAGGAGAGCCCTCGACGTAGCGCAGCGGTCGATCGCCGCTCACGAGATCGAGCTCGTGCGGAACGAGCGCAGCGAGCCAGCGCCATGTCTGCTCCACGCTCGAGGCGAGGCCCGTCATCACCACGCGCTCGCCGACCACCCGCAGAAAGAAGCTGCCGAGGTAGCTCGGGCTCCACTCGATCACGCCGCCTTCGTGCTCGATCGGCGCGCAGAGCGGCAGCACCGCCTTGGAAGGCTGCGGCGCCGCGAAGCGGGTGAGGAGCTCGCGATGGAGAGCGTCGCCGGTGAGCACCGCGCGATGCTGCCACGCGCGGCGCGCGCTACGTACGCCTCATGAGCGATGGCACGCCGAGCAAGGACACAGCGATCGTCTTCGGGGCCACGGGCCTCACGGGACGCTTCGTCGTCTCGCACCTCGTCCAGCGAGGCGTGCGCGTGATCGCCCACGTGCGGCCCGACTCGTCGCGTCTCACGGAGTGGCGCGACCGCTTCACGAAGGAAGGCGCCGAGGTCTCGAGCGCGCCGTGGACGAAGGATGCGATCGAGGCGCTCGTCGTGAAGGAGGCGCCTTCGCTCGTGTTCGGCCTGCTCGGCACCACGCAGGCGCGCGTGAAAGAGGCCGCGCGCGAAGGGCGTGATGCGAGCAAGGAGACCTACGACGCGGTGGACATCGCGCTCACCGAGATGGCGATCTCCGCGTGTCGCGCGGCGAAGACCAAGCCGCGTTTCCTGTACCTCTCGTCGGTGGGCACGAGCGACTCGGCGGCGGGCAGCTACCTCCAGGCGCGCGCGCGTGTGGAGCGCACGCTCCGAGAGAGCGGCGTGCCCTACACGATCGCGCGTCCCTCGTTCATCGTGGGCGATCGCGACACCCCGCGCGCGCTCGAGAAGGTGAGCGCGCCGATCGTGAACGGTCTCCTCGGCGTGCTCGGCGCGGTGGGCGCGAAGGATCTGCGCGATCGCTACCGATCGATCACCGGCGAGGAGCTCGCGAAGGCGCTCGTCGTGATCGCGCGGGATCGCGCGTGGGAGAACCGCGTCGCGGAGCCCGCGGATCTGCAGAAGGCCGCGCTCGACGCGCGCGCATGAACACGGGATCATCGGCGCGATGAGCTCGCGTGAGACGTGGGTCGTTCGGAAGTTCCGTTCGTTCGAGGAGGCCGAGACAGCCGATGTCGAAGAAGACGCCGCGCGTTCCTACGAGGAGAAGCTCGCCGCCGTCGAAGAGCTCCGACGCAGGATCTACGGGCGCGACTACGCCGATGCCGCGCGACTGGTGGGAGCTCCTCGCCACGCTCCAACGCCATCGAGTCCGGTACCTGTTGATCGGCGGCCACGCGGTCTCGGCTCACGGGACACCACGGACGACGGAAGACATGGACCTCCTCGTGGAACGCACTCTCGCGAACGGAAGGCGCCTGCGCGCCGCGCTGATCGAGTTCGGGCTCGGTAGCCTCGCGCCTCGCGCCGAAGAGATCTTGGAGACCGACACGTTCTGGCAGTTCGGTCGAAAGCCGCTGCGCATCGACATCCTGACCGACATTCCTGCGGTCACGTTCGCCAGCGCGTGGAAGCGCCGCATCGTCGTCCAGGTGCACGACGTCGAGGTCCCAATCCTCGGCCTGGACGACCTCATCGCCAACAAACGCGCCGCGGGACGGGCCAAAGACCGCGTCGACGCCGACATGCTCGAGGCCGTGCGCTCCCTCTCGAAGCGACGGTGACCCTCGTTGCGCTGGCGAGGCGCTCTGGCATCCTCGCGCCCCCATGAGGAACGTCGTCTTCGGTCTCGGGCTCGGGTGTGTGGTGTCGGCTGCTTCGATGCTCGGCTGCGGCGGCGGCACCGCGAGTGGCGCAGCGCTCCAGGTCTCGATCTATCCGAGCGACCGCGGCACGGTGAACGGACGTCGTCTCGAGTCGCTCGCGCGGCAGTTCGAGGAGCAGTACGCGTCGTGCACTGCTGCCGACACGATCTCGATCCAGGGCGTCGCGCCGCAGACGTACTCGGCCGAGGGCTGCGGTCACATGGTCGTCTACCAGCTGCAGTGCCGACAGGGCATGTACGCGAGCACGTGCAGCTGGAGCCCCGTCGCCGACGACCTCATGGCGCGCGCGGCCACCGACATGAGCTGTCAGCCGGACACGATGGACATGCAGCCTGCGGCGGGCATGGGCCGCACGGTGATGGGCTGCGGCTTCACGGCGACCTACGTGCTCCAGTGCCAGGGCATGTGCGCGTGGCAGCTCACGAGCCCCGTCACGCAGACCGGTGTCGCGACAGGCGGCAACACCGTGACGAGCGGCGGCAACAGCGCCTACATCGCGCAGTGATCTCGTCTCGCTCTCTCACCCGATCGCGCGGCGCGTGAGACCAGCGGCGCGGAGGGCGTCGATCATGCTCGCATCGAGGATGCCGCTCGCGCCGCAGGGGTAGAGCGTGAGGCGCGTGTCGCTCGCGCCGCGGGCGAAGACGAGGTGGATGGTGTCGGCCGCGCCGCGTCGGAGCGGATGGCTGCGGCCCGAGAACGAGACCGTGAGCGTGTCGGGCGGGCTGCCCTTCCAACTCGCGCGGACATCGAGCAGCGCCGCGTGCGCATCGACGCGGAGCACGTTCACCTCGATCACGTAGCGACTGAGCTCGATCTCCGTGGCGAGCGAGATCGAAGCGCAGCGCGCAAGCGCCACCTCGCGCGTGAACGTCCGCTCGAGGGCGAGCGCACCGAGCACCGAGAGGGTGACCGAGGACACCAAGTCACGACGCCGCATGCTCACAAGGGGCAGTTGTACTGCACCGTGAGGCGATCGATGCGAGGGCTCGTGCCGGTGCCACCCGAGTCCAGCGTGAGCTCGAGCTCCGCGAAGCGCTCGCCGCTCACGGGGCCGGGCGGCAGCTCGAGATCCGTCGGTCGCGTGCGGAACGGGCCGACCCAGCGCGCTGTGGTGAGCTCGTCCTCGGTGCGCGCCGTGCGAACGCGGAGCGAGACGTCGGTACCGGGCGGCACATCGGCGCTCCAGTCGACTCGCTCCCACTGCGTGGGCCCGCTCGCGCAGCCCGCGATCACCGTGCGCAGCGTGCCGTTCGGCGAGACGAACGTGCGGAGCGCGTAGCCCGTGAAGTCCGAGTAGGTGTAGGGCGCGATGCCGGTCGGGATCTCGGTCGTGGTCCGCGTGCGCAGATCGATGCGCGTCGCCGTGGAGCTGTCCTGGTTCACGAGCCACGCGTAGCCGTCGGCGAGGCCGACGCCGGTCGAGCCACGGCCCGCGAGCGGGCTCGAGGCCGTGCCGAGGATCTCGATGATCGGAGTGCGTGGTCGCGGATCGACGATCGTGACGCGCGCGACGGGCGGGCTCGCGTCGACGATGCGGCCGTCGAGGCCGATCGTGATGAAGTCGTGCGAGGACGCGACGTAGACGATGCCTTCCGCGTCGACCGCGATGCCGCGCGTGACGCCCGAGCTCGGGAGCTCGATCGCCCGCGTGGCGCGCGCGCGAGGGCTGTACGCATAGATCCACGGGCACAAGAAGCCGGCGACCCACACCACACCGTCGGGACCGATCGCGATGCCGTAGCTGCCCTGACATCGATCGGGGGAGGCCACGCGCGCCGAGTCGGCGACGGTGCGCGTCGCTGTGTCGATCGACAGCAGACTGCCCGTGGCCACCTCGGTGAACCACACGTGGCCATCGGCAGACGCCGCAGCGCCGTACGGTGCGAAGAGCCCGAGCTCGATCGTGCTGAGGATCGCGCCGGTGTCGGGGTCGAGCTCGATCGCCTGACGCGCGCCGTGCAGGCCGACCCACACGTGCCCCGTGGCATCGACGGCGACCGCGCGCGCGATGCCGTTGGTCGGTCCGACGTCGACCGTCCAGAGGATGCACTCGTCGTCCTGACCGAGGTACTCGCCGGGCTCCGTCCGCTCGATCACGCCGTCGCCGTCGCGATCCGTCGAGGTGTCGATGCCGCCGTTGCCGTTGCGATCGATGCAGTCCTCGGGGAGCGCAGCGATCTTGGTGACCGTCGCCTGCGTGAAGAACGCTCGGTTGGCGACGTACACGTTGCCCGCACGATCGACGGCCGTGCGCGAGGGGCAGTTGCCGCCTGCACGCTCGGTCTCGCACTCCTGGCCGGGCGGTGCCGCGTGGTTGGTGCCATCGAGGATCACCGAGTCGTACTCGCCGAGCTGCACGCCGGTGCGCGTGTCGAGGCGCGTGACGGTGCCGAAGCGGTAGTTCGCGATCCACGCGTCGTGCGACTCGGTGCGCGAGCTGCTGAGCACGAGGCCGCCGCTCGGGTCGAGGTCGAGCCCCGCAGCGTCGCGGAGATCCCACGTCTCGCCGGTCTCGGGCACGGGCTGACGACGACACCCGGGACGGCAGTCGTCGCACGCGGAGCGCACGCCCTCGTCGGTGCGCGCGTCACAGTCGTCGTCCCTGTCGTTGCAGAGCTCGGTCTGGCGCGGAGAGACGCGCGGATCGGTGTCGTCGCAGTCGCCTTCGCAGCTGCTCACGCCATCGCGATCCAGATCGTCTCCGGTGCACGGGCCTGCGTCGGGGGGACCCGCGTCGAGCGGACCCGCGTCGATGCGGCCCGCGTCGATGCCTGCGTCGCGCGCACCTGCCTCGCGACGTGGCGGCGGCTCGCCCT
>JAFLCL010000233.1 GCA_017303575.1 Deltaproteobacteria bacterium | reverse complement strand
GGGCTGGCGGCCCGGGGCGTCGCGCGGGGCGCGGGCGGAGTCGCCGTGGGCGCCGTCACGCTCACGACGCGCGTGGGCGCTCCCGAGTCGACGTTCGCGTCGGGCTCCTCGAGGATCGACAGCGGCACGTCGCAGCTCGCGAGCGCCAGCGACACGAGGAGCACCTCGACGCCACGTCGTACGCGCGAGAACAGCGGAGCACCTCGAGCCATCGACCGACGGTTCGCACGACCCCGCGCGCACCGTCCAGAAAACGGCCTAGCGCATCTCGGCCCGCGCTTCCGCAGCGTCCACGGTGTTCGAGAGCAGCATCGCGATCGTCATCGGTCCCACGCCGCCGGGCACCGGCGTGATCGCGCGCGCCCTCTCCTTCGCGGCTGCGAATTCCACGTCACCGATCAGCTTGCCCTCGGGCGTGCGGTTGATGCCGACGTCGATCACGACAGCGCCCTCCTGGATCCAGTCGCCGCGTACCAGCTCGGCCTTGCCCACGGCGGCGATCACGACGTCCGCCTCGCGCACGCGGTCCGCGAGGTCCTTCGTGCGCGAGTGCGCGAGCACGACCGTCGCGTTGCGCTCGAGCAGCATCGCGGCGATGGGCTTGCCCACGAGGTTGGAGCGACCGATCACGATCGCGCGCGCTCCGTCGAGCTTCACGCCCGTCTCGTCGAGCAGGCGCATGCAGCCGTGCGGCGTGCACGGACGAAGGCCCTTGCGACCCACCCACAAGCGGCCTGCGCTCTCGGGCGTGAGGCCGTCCACGTCCTTGCTCGGATCGAGCGCGTCCACGATCGCGAGCGGATCGATGTGCTTGGGCACTGGGAGCTGCACGAGGATCCCGTCGACGTGATCGGCTGCGTTCAGCTCGCGCACCTTCTCGAGCAGAGCGGCCTGCGTCGTGTCCGCGGGCATGCGGTGCACGGCCCCATGCAGGCCCGCCTTGCCCGCCGAGGCCTCCTTGTTCTTCACGTACACGTGCGAGGCCGGGTCGTCGCCCACGAGGATCACCTCGAGCCCCGGCTTACGACCGTGCTTCGCGAGAAACGCGGCCGCGCGCAGAGCGACCTCTGCCTTCACCTTCTCGGCGATGGCCTTTCCATCGATCAGCGTCGCGGTCATGACTGCCTCACGAGATCGAAGCGCAGCGCGGCCCCATCCACGTCGGCCACGTGGGCCGCCTCGCTCGGCGTGCCTCGAGCGCTGCGCGACGCGAGGACTTCACCCGCGATGTAGTCCGCGTGCTCTTCGAGCGCCCTCGCGAGATCACCTTCGGCCTCCCAGGTGAAGACGACGCGCGCTTCGTGCGGCAGATCCATCGCCTTGCGGGCCGCTTGGATCTTGGAGACCGCTTCGCGCGCGAGGCCCTTGGCCTTGAGCGTGGGGGTGATGGTCGTGTCGACGATGAGCACGCGACCCCGATCGGACGCCGCCGCGAAGCCCTCCTTCGCGGTGAGGCGTACCTCGATCTCGTCGGGCCCGAGCTCGATCGAGCGACCCTCCACCTCGATCGTGATGCGACCCTTGCCGTGGAGATCGTCGTAGAGCGCGCCGCCGTCGGCCTTCGCGAGCGCGGCCTTGCACGCCGGCATGTCCTTGCCGAGCTTGGGCCCGAGCGCGCGGAAGTTCGGCACCACCTGGAACTGCACGTACCGCTGGGGCTCCGTCGTGAACGAGAGCTGCTCGACGTTGAGCTCCTCCTCGATGATCGCGCGGTGTGACTCGAGCACCTCGCGCTCGTGCGCGCTCGCGACCACGCTGATCGCCTCGCCGAGCGGCTGACGCACCTTGAGCTTCTGCGTCGCGCGTACACGCGCACCGAGACCGACCACGTCGCGTACGAGCTGCATGTCGCGACGGATCTCGTCGTTGGCGCGATCCCAGCGCGCCTCGGGGAAGCTCGCGAGGTGCACGCTCGTGGGCGCCGACGGATCCGCCTTGCGCACGAGCTGTTGGTAGAGCTCCTCCGCGAGGAACGGCACGAACGGCGCGAGCAGCTTCGCGAAGTCGACGAGCACCTCGTAGAGCGTCGCGAACGCCGAGAGCTTGTCGGCGCTGTCGTTGCCCTGCGCGTCCTTGGGTGACCAGAAGCGCGAGCGGCTGCGGCGCACGTACCAATTCGAGAGCGCCTCGAGGAAGTCCTGGATGCGACGAGCCGCGGGGTGCGTGCGGAAGGCCTCGAGCGAAGCGCCCACGTCCTTCACCGCCCCGTCGAGCTCCGCGAGGATCCAGCGATCGAGCTCGGGTCGCTCGGCGTACGGCGGGCTCTTCTCGGGCGTCCAGCCATCGATCTCCGCGTACGTCGCGAAGAACGAGTAGACGTTCCACACCTTGAGGAGGAGGTCCTTGGTGGCCTCGACAGCGCCGCCCTCGAACCACTTGTTGGTCTGGCCCGGGATGCTCTGCGCGTAGAGCGCCCAGCGCACGGCGTCGGCGCCGTACTGATCGAACATCGCCGAAGGATCCTTGTAGTTCTTCAGCGACTTGCTGAGCTTCATCCCCTTCTCGTCGGTGATGAGGCCGAGCACCGTGCAGTTCCGGAACGGATGCGGGAACGCCTGCTCCACCTTGGGATCGAGCATCTCCGTCGGCTTCACCATCGTGGAGATCGCGAGCAGCGAGTAGAACCAACCGCGGGTCTGATCGATCGCCTCGGTGATGAAGTCGGCGGGGAACTCGCGCGCGAACGCCTCGTGGTTCTGGTGCGGGAAGCCGTGCTGCGCGAACGGCATGCAGCCGGAGTCGAACCAGCAGTCGATCACCTCCGGCACACGGCGGTACGTGCCGCTCTCGCCGGGCATCGTGAAGGTCACGTCGTCCACCCACGGCTTGTGCACCATGAGGTGATCGCTGAGCGACGGATCCTTCGCCTTCGCGGCCGCGAAGTGATCGAACGCGCTCGGGTTGAGCGCGAGGATCTTCTCGACCGAGCCGATCGCCTTCATCGCGCCGGTCTCGTCGTTGATCCAGATGGGCAGCGGGGTGCCCCAGAACCGCTCTCGCGAGATGGCCCAGTCCACGTTGCTCTTGAGGAACTCGCCGAAGCGACCGTCTTGGATGTGCGCGGGCTCCCAGTGGATCGCGTCGTTGTTCGCGATCACGTGCCCGATCTCGCGGGTGGTCTTGATGAACCACGAGCGGCGCGCGTACTGGATGAGCGGATCGCTCATCTTGCGCCAGCAGTAGGGGTAGTCGTGGCGGTAGACCTCTTCTTTGAAGAGCAGCCCGCGCTGACGGAGGTTCTTCAGGATGTCGCGGTCGGCGTCCTTGCAGAAGCGGCCCTTCCACTCGGTGACGCCGTCGACGAAGGTGCCGTCGGGCTTCACGAGCTGGAGGAAGCCCATGCCGTTCTCGCGACACGCGCGGAAGTCGTCCTCGCCGAAGGCGGGCGCCGTGTGGACGATGCCCGAGCCGGTGTCGAGCGTGACGAAGCCCGCCGCGATCACGCTCCAGTACTTGCCGTGCTCGCGCTCCGCCGCGGCCGGCGCGTACGCCTCGAACGGCGGCGAGTACGAGAGGCCGACCAGCTCTGCGCCCTTGCGCGTCTCGATGATCGTCGAGGTCGCGCCCTCGCCCTGCGTCCCGAAGAGCTTCTCCACGAGCGGCGCCGCGACCACGAACCGCTCCCCGACGTTGTCGCCCTCCGTGATCTCGACGGTCGCGTAGTCGAGGTCCGCGCGCACCGCGAGCGCGACGTTGCTCGGCAGGGTCCACGGCGTGGTGGTCCACGCGAGGAAGGACGTGCGCTCGTGGCCAGCGACGGGGAACCGCACGAAGACCGAAGGATCGTCGACCTCCTTGTAGCCCTGGCCGACCTCGCCCGAGCTCAGCGCGGTCCCGCCCTGTGGCCACCACCAGACGACCTTGTAGTCCTGGTAGAGAAGGCCCTTCTCGAAGAGCGTCTCGAGCGCCCACCACACGCTCTCCACGTACGGCTTGTGGAACGTGACGTAGGCCGCATCGAGGTCCACCCAGAACGCGATGCGCTGGGTCATCTTCCGCCACTCGTCGATGTACCTGAACACCGACTCGATGCAGCGGTGCGTGAAGGCCTCGACGCCGTACTCGACGATCGCGCCGCGCCCGCTGATCCCCAGCGCCTTCTCGACCTCGACCTCCACGGGCAGGCCGTGCGTGTCCCAGCCGCCGCGTCGCGGCACGTAGTGACCGGTCATCGCGCGGTGACGCAGGAACACGTCCTTCATCACGCGCGTGAGCACGTGGCCTGGATGCGGCATGCCGTTGGCCGTCGGCGGGCCCTCGTAGAAGACGAAGGGCTTCTTGTCCTTCGCCTCCTCCACGGAGCGCTCGAAGATCCGCTCGGTACGCCAGAGCTCGAGGAGCCTCAGCTCCAGATCGGGAAAGGACACCTTGCTCGCGACACGCTCGAACATCGGCGGACTCTTAGCACTGTCACCCGACCGTTTGGCGCTCCGCTGTCGGGGCGAGGGCGCCCGAAAAAGATCACGAACGTTTGAACGGTCCGAAGGGGCCGCGGGCACGCACGGACGAATCCCCGGAGCCCCATGCATCGCACCCTCCCCTACGCCACGTTCTCCTTCACCTCGATCGTAGGCCTCGTCTCGCTCGGCCCGCTCGCCGCGTCCGCGCAGGAGGTCGTCCTCGAGACGCCTCCGGAAGGACCGATCGCCGTGGCCACGGATCCGCAGGCCCCCGACACGGCAGCCGTCATCGTCATCGAGCTGGTGCCCGTCGATCCGCCGCCGACGACCGTGGAGGCCACGCACTACGTGGCGAGCACTTCGGCTCCTGGCCCGGGCCCGCAGCCGCTCGTGGCGGAAGAGCGCGTGGACGACGCGGCGGTCGCCGAGCGGCCGTTCTCCATCGGTCTCTCGGGGCTGATCGGGTTCCGCGATGGCGTCGACGGTCTCGAGACCACGTGGACCGCGGGCCTCGATCTCTCGTACCGCGTGGCGCCCTGGGCGCGGATCGCGATCCGTCGTGTGACGTTCGGCTGGGCCGCGACCTCGCAAGGTGATCGCTACGCGATCGGCGCCTCGCCTGCGCTCGACCTCTCGGTCCCGCTCGGCGACGTCGTCGAGCCGTTCGCCGAGCTCGGCCTCGGTGTGCAAGCCCGGCTCGGCGGTCGATCTCCGAGCTTCGGTCTCGCGCCCTTCGTCGCCGCCGGCGCGCGCTTCCACGTCTCCGATCGGTTCGCGCTCGGTGCCGAGGCCGCGCTGACGGTCCCCGCGACCGAGCACGTGCTGATCGGTCACGAGCTCTTTCCCCGTGCGTCGATCCTCGTGCAGCTGGGCGCGAGCATCGAGGCAAGCTTCTGATCTCGAGGACACGATGACGCGAACCCACACTCTTCCTCTGGCGCTGGTGGCGCTCGGCGCGTGCACGCTCAACGTGCAGCCGGTCGATCACCGAGTGAGCGCGCGCACCACCGACGACGTGCGCGGCCTCTCCTCCGATCTGCGCGCGCTCGCGCTCGACGACGTGGAGGTGCTGATCGGTCCCACCGCCGACGATCCGACCGCGAGCGTGCACATCACCGGTCTGCTCGCCTTCGATCGCTCCATCGACGACCTCGTGTCGGGCATGGTGATCGCGTTCGACGCGAGCGATCCCGACGCGACGTCGCTCCGCTACACGGCCGCGGCGCTCGAGGCAGAGACGGTGCACGTCGATGCGCTCGAGCTCGCGCTGGGCGAGGGCACGGCGCTCGATCTGACCACGACGCGCGGCTCGATCGAGCTCACGGGCCTCCATGCTCCTGCGCGCCTCCACGCGACCAGCGGCTCGATCGACGTCGAGGACGCGACCGAGGTCGATCTGCGGGCCACGTCCGGCTCGATCCGCGTGATCGCCACGCAAGGCACGCTCCAGTGCGACTCGGGATCGATCGACATGGAGATGACGGGGCCGGTCATGGCGCGGGCCACCAGCGGATCGATCCGCGGCACGTTCGACGGTGGCGGGACGCTCTCGGCGGACTCGGGCTCGCTCGATCTCGTGCTCCTCGGTCCGCTGGATCGGGACCTCGTGCTCGAGGCAGACAGCGGCTCGATCGATCTTGTCGTCCCCGACGATCTCGCTGCGCGCGTGGAGGCGAACGCCGACAGCGGCGGCGTCGACGTGCACGTGGGCGCGACCGACGCGGGCGATGGCCACTCGTTCGTCGGCGATCTCAACGGCGGCGGTACGTTCGTGATCCGCGCCACCACCTCGAGCGGATCCATCCGCATCTCGAGCCGGCGAGCCGATTGACGTGCTGGTGCTCTCCGTGATCGTGTCGCGCCTGATGGTGACGTCCGGATCCTCGTCCAGCCGATCGTCGGTCGGCCTCGCGGAGGACGGGCTCGTCGCTCGCCTGCGTCGCGGTGAGCCCGAAGCGCTCGGCGACGCGTACGATCTCCATCACGAGGCCGTGCGCCGCTACGCGCGCCAGATCCTCGGCGACGAGGCCGCCGCAGAAGACGCAGTGCACGATGCGTTCGTCGAGCTGCCGCGCGCGATCCAGCGCTTCGAGGGGCGCTCGTCGCTCAAGACCTTCCTCTTCGCGATCACCACGAACGTCGCGCGGCACGCCCGCCGCGCCACGGCACGGAGGCTCGGTGCCTATGAGCGACTGCACGAGGAGCCACGTCTCGAGGGCGAGTCGCTCGACGACGAGAGTGAGCGGCGCGCGCTCGCCGCGGTGATGGAGCGACTGCTCTCCAAGCTCCCGATCGAGCAGCGCATGGTGGTCGTGCTGTGCGTCGTCGAGGAGCACACCAGCACCGAGGTCGCGGAGATCATGGGTGTGCCCGAAGGCACGGTGCGAACGCGCCTCTTTCACGCGCGAAAGAAGATGCGCGAGCTCTTGGGAGACGAGGTGCTGCGATGACCGACGAAGCACGCGACGAGGCGATCGCCCGCGCTGCGACCGCGTTCCGAGAGGAGAGCCACGGCCGATCCGCCGCTGCCGCCGACACGCGCGCGCGCGTCCTCGCGACGCGACGCGTACAGACCCAGCGCGCCACCTTCTGGATGGCCGCCGCAGCAGCGCTCGTGCTCGGCCTCGGCCTCCCGACCGCCTGGGCGTGGTCGACGGGCCGCCTCGACCGTTGGTTCGAGGGGACGGATCGCGCGAGCGCCGATCCCACCACGGGCGAGGGAGGACTCGATCACCAGCACGTCCCGGATCGAGAGGTCATCGACCAGGAAGTCACCGGTCAGGATCCGCAGGTCGTCGATCAGGAAGTCCCCGAACGGGAAGTCGCCGAAGTCGCGGATCGAGACGTCGTCGATCACGATCACGAAGTCGTCGATCGCGACGACGACCGGGATCACGAAGCTGTCGATCACGAAGCTGTCGATCACGAAGCTGTCGATCACGAAGCTGTCGATCACCAAGCTGTCGAGCCTTCCACGGGCTCGCCGCCGGTGGACCTCGAGGACGAGGGCGTCGATCCCGAAGAGCGACTCGCGTTCCAGCGCGCCGACGCGCTGCACACGGCGCGTGATGCCAGCGCGATCACCGCGTGGGACGCGTACCTCGCGCGTTATCCCGACGGGCGGTTCGCGATCGAGGCCCGCTATGCACGCGCTCTGTGCCTCGTACGGCTCGGTCGTCGAGACGAGGCGCGTGAGGCGCTCGCGCCCTTCGCCGAAGGTCGGTTCGGCCGCTACCGCGAGCGAGAGGCCACCGCGTTGATCGAGGCGCTCACGCGATGAGCGGGTTGCTCGTGCTCCTGCTCCTCACCGTCGCGCCCGCGAAGGACGCTGCACCCTGTGTCGTGACCCTGACGTCCGGTGGAGAGGAGCTTCACGGCCTCGATCTCGTCGCGCTCGGCCGATCGATCGAGGACGAGACGCGATGCGACGTGCTCGAGGTGCCGAACGTCGAGGCGCCCGGCTTCGTGCTCCGTGTCGAGGACCCCACGCATGCGCACCTCGCGCTCACGCACGCCGATGGTCGACGCCTCGAGCGTGACGTCGTGCTCGATCCCGATCTCGTCGAGCGCGTGCATGCGCTCGCGATCGTCGCCTCCCACATGCTGCGCAACGAGGCCGACGAGCTCCTCGCGTCGCTCGGCGCGCGGCAGGATCCAGCGCCCGTCGTCGAGCCCGAGCCAGTCGTCGAGCCGGAACCAGAGCCCGAGATCGTGGTGCCCGACGCGACGCCGGCCTCGCCGCCGATCGTCCGCCTCGGCCTCGGCGGATCGATGAGCAGCGTGCCGGCGGGATCGGGCCTCGACGTCACGTTCCTGGCCGGCATCGAGGTCGCCGTGACACCCACGCCGTGGCTCGCGGTCGGCGTGCGCGATCTGAGCGGCAGCGGACTGCTCGCGCCGCGCGCGACGTTCGGCGTCGGAGGCGCGCCGTTCGCGGAGCTCGCGTGGCGCTTCGACGACACGTGGTCGATCCACGGGCAGCTCGGCGTCGATCTCCGCGTGATCGGAGGCGAGCATCCGGTGCGCGTCGGGGGCGCGCCGTTCGTGAGCGTCGGGGCTCGCGCGCAGGTCCTCCGTGAGCTCTCGATCGCTGCGTACAGCGACCTGCACGTCGTCGCGACCGAGGACTGGACGACCGCGCTCCATCTCCTTCCGCAGGCAGCGATCCTCTGGAGCGGCGGTCTCTCGATCGCCGTGCACCTGTGAGGGCGGGGGGCAGCCCGCTATCATCGAGCGATGCGCAAGATCTTCTTCGCGATCGTGATCGTGCTCGCTGGCTGTGACGGCTCGCTGTCGACGAGCGGAGAGGACGCTGGATCGTCGATGACGAACGACGCGTACGCGCCTCCCGGCACCGACGCGTATGCGGCGCCGATGACCGACGCGTACACGCCGATGGGCGGCTGCGCGACGGTCACGTGCGGCGCGAACGAGCGATGTGACGAGGCCAGCAGCGACTGCGTGTGCTTGCCGGGTTTCGTCGACTCCGGATCGGGCTGTACCGCTGCGCCGCCGGGCGATCCCAGCACGCGCACGAGCGCCGAGACGTGCGCGATCTGGGCCGAGGCTCATCGCACGACCGCGACGTCGTCGTGGAACGAAGGCGCGAGCACGTGCGACGGCGGCACGATGCCGCGCGAGGCGATCGACGACACGCTGCGACGCATCACGGGCTTCCGTGCGCTCGTCGGCTTGGGTCCCGTGGTCGACATCCCCGATCTCGCGGCGCAGCAGCAGTCCTGCGCAGTGCTCATGTACCGCAACGGCAGCCTCAGCCACGGACCGCCGATGGACTGGATGTGTTACTCGGCCGCGGGCGCGGCGGGCGCGGGCAGCTCGAACCTCGCGCTCGGAACGGGATCGAGCGCGGACACGATCGATCTCTACGTCGATGATCACCGAGTCGACTCGCTCGGTCATCGTCGCTGGGTGCTCAACGGACCGCTCGGCCGTGTGGGCATCGGCTTCGCGGGCAACGCAGGCTGCCTCTCGGTGTTCGACTCCTCGGGCTCCACCTCGCGCACGTGGATCGCGTGGCCCCCGCCGGGTCCCGTGCCCGAGGCGACGACGAACGCCTGGTGGTCGTTCCAGTCGACGAGCGGCGGCAGCGTGATGGACGCGAGCGTGACGATGGTGCGCGTCAGCGATGGCATGGACGTGACCGGCACGCTCCACCGCGTGCCCGATGGCTACGGCGGGTCGTCGGTCGCGTGGGAGCCCACCGAGCGCGCGCTCGGATCGCGCTATCGCGTGACGGTCACCAGCGGATCGCTCGGCGAGATCACCTACGAGGTCGAGATCGTCGGCTGCTGACGGAATCGAGCGCGCCGATCTGTGGCAGCGCGCAACGTCCCACCGAGAGCGCGTGCGCCGTGGTCCCATCCGTGTACGAGGGGCCTTCTCGGAACGCGCGCGGTCTCATAGCATCCGGCCCGTTCGGCGAAACGAATGTCCTCCGGCGGGGCCGGAGCGAAGGAGGCAACTGTGGGCTCGTTCTTCCGTGTGTTCTCGTTCATGGGTCAGGTGATGGGCATGGTTCGTCAGAACCCGATGCTCCTCGCCCCGCTCGCCATCAACGTCCTCGCGGCGACGCCGCTGCACATCCTCTTCATCGTCGCGCTCGTGCTGGCGCCCTCGGAGTACGCGGGTCTCATCCAGATCCCGCTCATGGCGTTCGGCTGCTTCTGCCTCTACTTCATCGACTACTTCAGCGCGGGCCTGAACACGTCGATGGTCGCGGACCAGGTCACGAGCGGCAACGCGTCGATCGGCACGGCGTTCTCGCGCACCCTCAAGGCCAGCATCGGCATCACGATCTTCGCCGCGGTCTGCGCGCTCTTCGATCTCCTCGAGCAGGTCGCCAACAACCAGCGTGGCATCGTGCGCACGATCCTCTTCGGCATCCTCCGTACCATCTGGACGACGGCGACCTACGTGATGATGCCGGCGATGGTCCTCGAGAACCTCGGCTTCTTCGACTCGTTCAAGCGCAGCAAGCAGCTCATGGAGAACGACCCGACGCAGGTCGGTGTCGGCGTCGTCGGCCTGGGCCTGGTCACCTGGGTGATCAGCTTCGGCTGCTTCATGGTCGGCAACTTCCTCAACGTTCAGCTCTCGAACCACGTCCACCCGGTGGCCGGCCTCGTCGTCAGCCTGTTCCTCGTGAACTTCTCGTGGGCGGTCGGCGCGTACCTCAAGAGCACCTACTACACCTGCTACTACCTCTGGGCGCGCGAGTGCGAGCGGAACAACCAGGCCTCGACGCAGTTCGCGCCGGCGCCGCTGCGCAACATCCTCGGCGACGTGCAGCCCGGCCAGGGCATGTGGTGATCGCGCGCCTCGCGCCGCTCGCGGCGTGACGTGAGCCTCGACGGGCCCCCGACCTCTGGTTCGGGGGCTTCGTCGTTCCGTCGGTCGAGGGACACGAGCACGCGCGCGATCACGTGGCATCCTCCGCGGCCTATGAAGCCTCTGGCGATCACCGGCCTCGGCACCGTCGCGCCCTTCGCGCTCGACTTCGAGGCGTTCAAGGCGGGGCTCGCGGATCCAGACGATGCGCGCCGCCGCGCGTTCGAGGGGCCGTCCACCGCGCTGGGCGACGAGAAGCTCGCGCCGCAGCCCAAGGAAGGCTCGCCCGAGCTCCCGACCGCGCACACAGCGGAGTGCCGCGGCTTCGACGCCAACGCGCTGCTCGGCGACAAGGGCCACCGCAACTTCGATCGCCTGACGAAGTACCTCATCGTCGCGGCCAAGCGCGCGCTCGAGGGCGCAGGCGTGAAGAAGGACGGTCAGTTCGTGGGACCGATCACGGCGGAGCACATCGGCATCTGCTCCTCGACGGCGTACGGATCGCTCGACTCGATCACCGAGCTGAACCTCGTCGCCGAGCTCGAGGACCCTCGCTACATCAACCCGGCGCGCTTCCCCAACACGGTCATCAACGCAGCCGCCGGGTACGTGAGCATCTGGGAAGATCTGCGCGCGCCCAACACGACGGTGGTGAACGGCAACTGCGGCGCTCTCGATGCCGTGCTCGTCGCCGAGACGCACCTCGCGCACCGTCGCGCGGACGCCTTCCTCGTGGGCGGCGGCGATGTCGTGACGGAGCCGCTCTACACGGCGTTCCGCAAGCTCGCGGCGATCGCCGAGGGCGACGAGGTCTGCGAGCCTGGAAGCGATCGATCGACGGGGCTGCACCTCGGCGAGGGCGCCGCCTACTTGCTGTGTGAGCGGCGCGACGACGCCGAGGCCCGGGGCGCGCGCGTGCGCGCCGTCATCGCGGGCTACGGCACCGCGTTCGAGCCGCCGCTGAACGAGGCGTTGCTGCTCAACGCGACGCCCGTCGCCATCGGTCGCGCGATGCGGCTCGCGCTCGATGATGCGGGTGTGCCCGCGTCGGCCGTGTCGGTGGTCTGCTCGAGCGCGTCGGGATTGGCGCGGTACGACGTGGCGGAGCTCCATGCGATCGAGCAGCTGTTCGGCACCGACATCGCCGTCGCTGCACCGAAGTCGATGCTGGGGGAGGCGTTCGCAGCGTCCGCAGCGCTCGGGCTCGCGGCGGCGGTCGCGTGGATCGAGGGCGTGGCACCGGCGCCGCTCATCGCAGGACGCGCCCCCGAGAAGGTCGACGTCGTGGTGGTGACGGCCATGGGCTACTACGGCAACGCGAGCGCGGTGGTGGTGAAGCGAGCCTGAGTCGGCCGGGCGGCCGGAGAATTCGTGCCCGAGTGCGAAGCTCGCCTCGCATGCATGCGAACCCTTCTACACGTTGAAATCCGTGAGGTGCGCGGTAGTAACGGCACCCCATGACGACCAGTTGGATCAAGGACAAGGCCCACGGCGAGCTGGCGCGCATCCGCGAGGCGAAGGCGAAGCAGGTCTATCCATACTTCCGACCGTTCGAGAGCGGCGGCCTGCACACGACGATCGCGGGGCAGCCGATCGTGAACTTCAGCTCGAACGACTACCTCGGCCTCACCAACCACCCGAAGGTGAAGGAGGCCGCGAAGGCCGCTGTCGACAAGTACGCGTGCGGCCTCTCGAGCTCGCGCGTGCAGGCCACGACGGTCGCGCACGTGGAGCTCGAGGAGCGCCTCGCGGCGTGGTTCAAGATGCCCAAGTGCGTGGTCACGACGACGGGCTACCAGGCGATGGTCGGCACCATCATGTCGCTCGCCGACATCGACACCACGCTCGTGCTCGATCAGCTGAGCCACGCGTGCATCCTCGATGGCTCGTTCCTCGCGGCGGGCGTGCCCAAGAACGGCTCCGAGATCCGCTTCTTCAACCACAACTCGGCGCGCTCGCTCGAGCGCGTGCTCAAGACGCGCGAGCGCAAGAACGCGCTGGTGCTGCTCGAGGGCGTGTACTCGCTCGACGGTGATCAAGCGACGATCGGCGAGATCCTCGAGGTGTGTAAGCGCTACGACGCGTGCGTCGTGCTCGACGACGCGCACGGGACCGGCACCCTCGGAACGCACGGCCGCGGCATCCTCGAGGCGCACGGGCTCGAGGGCACGTTCCCCAGCGAGAAGCTCGTGATCGTCTCGACGTTCTCGAAGAGCCTCGGCGGCATCGGCGGCATCATCCTCGGCGACGAAGAGGTCGTCGATCACATCAAGCACCGCGCGCGCTCGTTCGTGTTCTCCGCGACGCTGCCGGTGCCGATCGTGGCGGCGGCCACGACGATCCTCGGCATGCTCGAGGCCGACGGCCCTGCGCTCGTCGCCGAGCTGCACGAGAAGGCGGAGTACATGCGCTCGAGCCTCAAGGGGCTCGGCTTCGATCTCGGCCACTCCAACACGCACATCATGCCCGTCATGTGCCGCGACGAGCGCAAGGCGCTCTTCATGCACGTCGCGCTGCTCGAGAACGGCGTGATGATGGTGCCGATCACCTATCCCGGCGTGAAGCAGGGCGAGGAGCGCCTGCGCGTGAACGTGACCCGCGGCCACTCGAAGGAAGACATGGACAAGGCGCTCGAGCTGCTCGACCTCTACGGTCAGGCGTTCTTCGTCCAGAGCGGCGACGAGCTCGGCCCGATGGAGGCCTGAGGCGCGTCGCGCTCCGCTGGCCCCTCACGGAGGCGGCGGCATCGCGAAGGGCACGACCGACCAGCGGCCCCCGACGCACGACGCATCGGTGCCGTCGTAGCCGCAGCCCTCCGCATAGCGACAAGCGATGTCGCCGCGCAGGCGGCAGCGCTCTCCCGCTGCGGGCTGCCGGAACGGACAGCCGTCGCCGCGATCGGCGTCGGGCTCGACGGGCGCGCACGACCACGCGAGGACGGGCGGCGCCGGCGAGAGGGCGGAGCATTTCGGCGTCGACTGGAGGAGGAGACAGAGAGAGGGAGAGAGA
>JAFLCL010000232.1 GCA_017303575.1 Deltaproteobacteria bacterium | reverse complement strand
ACGCTCCGCAACACGGGCGGCTCGGCCACGACGGCGATCACTGTCGCTGTCGCGGGCACGAACCCGGCCGACTTCCCGATCGTCGCTGGCGGCGACGGCTGCTCGGGCGCGAGCCTCCCCGCGATGGGCACCTGCACGGTCGCCGTGCAGTTCAACCCCACGGCGGCGGGTGCGCGCGCGGCGACCCTCCGGGCGCAGACGGCCTCCGGCACGCCGGCGACGGCGTCGCTCACGGGCAACGGCGAGGCGCCTGCCATCCTCAGTGTCACGCCGACGGCGTCGGACTTCGGTTCGGTCCCGACGGGCGCGACGAGCGCGTCGGTCGAGTTCACCGTGACCAACACGGGCACGGCGGCCTCGGGCGTTCCCGCCATCTCGCTCACCGGCGTCCAGTCGACGCAGTGGTCGATCTTCTCGAACGGCTGCACGGCCTCGCTCGCGGGCGGCGCTAGCTGCTCCGTGTTCCTCCGCTTCAGCCCCACGACGACCGGCCTCAAGACGGCGGTCCTCAATGTCTCCGGCACGCCCGGCGGCTCGGACACGGCGGACCTCAGCGGCACGGGCATCACCCCGGCCTCCGTCGTCCTCGGGCCCAGCCCGGCGGACTTCGGCTCGCCCTCGGAGGACCTCGAGTTCACCGAGCGCACCTTCACGCTCTCGAACTCGGGCATGGGCCCCGCGGCCATCAGCGCTGTGACCATCAGCGGTCCCGACGCCGCCGAGTTCAGCGTCGTCGCTGGCGGTACCTGCGGCGCCACGCTCGCGGGCGGCCCCAGCAACTGCACCATCGTCGTCCGCTACTCGCCCCAGGATCAGGGCGCGAGCGCGGCGAGCCTCGACGTGACGGTCGCCCCCGGCGGCCTCCTCTCGGCGGCGCTCACCGGCACGGGCGATCCGGACCTCGAGATCACCCCCCCGGCGACCAACAACTTCACGGCAGCGAATGGTGGCACGGGCGTGATCGCGGGCGAGACCGCGACCAACGACTACATCATCACGAACCGCACGACGCTCGCGGCGGCCTTCACGGGCCTCACCGTGGCCTCGCCCACGGGCATGATGGAGTACACGCGCATCACCGGCTTCGGCGGTGACTGCGGCGCGACCCTCGCGGCTGGCGCGAGCTGCACGGTCCGCATCCGCTTCGCTCCGCTCGCCACGGGCGGCGCGGGCACGCGCAACGTGAACCTCACCGTCAACGCGACGGCGTCCTCGGGCGCTGCGACCGAGACGTTCGCGATCACGGGCACCGCGCGCGGCGCGGTCCGCTGGATCTCCTCGCAGGTCACCACGCCCGCCGAGGCGCTCAACACCATCCCCGCGGGCACCGCGGCGACGGCCACGTTCGGAACCCGCAACATCGGCGGCAACTACAACGTGACGCTCACGCTCAGGAACGACTCCGGCTCGAGCGTCTTCCCGGAGACGACGGGCGCGTTCACCGGCGACATGAACATCATCAACGACAACTGCGCAGGCATCACGCTGGCCGCCGGCGGCACCTGCACGGTCATCGTGCGCTTCTACCCCCGCACGCCCGGTGCGGCGGCCTCGAGCGGCACCGTCACGGTGGCCTCGGCAGGCGTCGGCGCCTCCATCGCCATCTCCGGCACCAAGGTCGCTGGCGCGAACGTCACCGTGTCGCCCGGCGCGTCTGGCACCACGACCGTCACGTTCCCCACGACGATCGCGACGCGCTCGTCGGCACCGACGGTCTTCACGCTCACGAACACCGGCGCCGTGACGAGCAGCACGCTCAGCTACGGCCTCGTGTCGGCACCGCGCTACAGCATCTCGGCGACCACCTGCCCCGCCAGCGGCGCGCGCGGTCTCAACGCGGGTGAGAGCTGCACCATCAGCGTGGTTCTCACGCCGTCGCAGGTGGATTCGACGAACGTCGACATCCTCGGCACCCTCCAGGTCTCGGCGGGCACGGTCATCAACACGTCGCTGTCGGGTCGTGCAAGCTCGCAGCTCACGCTCACGCCCACGACGGCGAGCTTCGTCACGGGCGCGGGCACCACGAGCGCGACCACGCGCTTCACGGTGACCAACGTCGGCGCGACGATGACCGGCTCCATCACGGTCGGCACCAGCGGTCTGGCGGCGGAGTGGCCGATCACGAACAACACCTGCGCGACCTTGGCGCCGTCGGCGACCTGCACGTTCGACGTCGCGTTCGCAGCGGCGGGCGTGGACCGGACGGGCATCGAGGTTCGTGCCAGCAACGGCGCGTACGTCGCGAATGTGGCGCGTGTGGCTGCCAGCACTGTGTCGGGTGACTCGCAGCAGCCCGCCGTGCTCGATGTCCAGCCGTCTCTCCCGGTGTTCTTGGGCTTCGTCGCCAAGGGCACGAACAGTGACTCGTTCACGTTCACTGTCCGAAACGCTGGCGACTTGGCCTCGGGCCCGTTGACCACCTCCATCCTGCCGGCGTTCGTCGCGGGCGCCCCCGCCTGCTCGGGCACGCCCGGTGCGACGGCTGCGTCGTTCTACTCCATCACCGCTTCCACCTGCACCGGTCCGCTCGCCGCGGGCGGGAGCTGCACGGTGTCGATTCGCGCGAATCCGCCGGCTGGCGGAGCGCAGTGCCGCGTCGACGCCGACTGGCGCGTCACGGATGGCACCGCCTCGGACACCGGCGGCCTCCAGATGGGCACGCTGGACCCGGCCACGATCTTCGTGACTCCGACCATCGTGGACTTCGGCCGCATCGTTCAGGGTTCGACGTCCGCCACCAGCACGTTCACCGTGACGAACGGTTCCGCCGGGAACCTGACGCTCGCGACGGGCGGCCTGTCCAACGACCCGACGAACTTCCCCGTGACGGCCAGCACGTGTGCAGCCGGCATGGTGTTGGTCCCGGGTGGCGATTGCACCTTCACCGTGCGCTTCACGCCTCCCGCGGCCGGAACGCCGGGATACATCCAGACCCTGATCGGCGTTCTCACCACCACGAGCATCAACGCGGTGGGTAGCGCTGTCGGCACCGCGCTGGCTCCGGCTGGCCTCACGGTCACGCCGGCTGACGCCTCGCCGGACTACCCGACGACCGTCGCCGGTCAGACGTCGGCGATCACCTACACCGTTCAGAACAACGGCGACGTGGCGACTGCATCGGCGCCCGCCATCACCATCGGCGGCGCTGATCCCAGCCAGTTCACCGTGGCGAACAACACCTGCACCGCGGCGCTTCAGCCGAACGGCGTGGGCGCGGCCTCGCGCTGCACCTTCGACGTGAGCTTCGCGCCCTCGGGCGCGGGCGCTCGCTCGGCGACGCTCAACATCAACGCGGGTGGCGGAGCCACGCACACGCGTACCCTCAGCGGCACCGGCATCGGCGCGGCGCTCCTCGGCATCAGCCCGAGCGCTCCGCAGACCTGCCCCTCGCGCGCCGTCGGCACGGGCGCGGCGGACTTCGCGGTCTGCACGACCTACACCATCAGCAACGGTGGTGGCTCGGCATCGCGTCCGCTCACGATCGCGGTCGATGACGACTTCCTCATCCAGGACAACTCGACCTGTGTCGGTGGCTCGGGCACCGGCATCGGCACCGAGTCGGCCACCGGCATCTCCCTCGCGGCCCTCGGTACCTGCACGGTCATCGTGCAGTTCGCGCCGCAGACGGTCCTCGGCGCCCACACGGGCACGCTGACGGTCGGCGCGGGCGCGGGCGTCACGCCCGTCACCGGCACGATCTCGTCGAGCGCGACGAGCGGCCTCACGCACAGCGGCTCGGGCACGGGCTACACCGCTGGCACGATGGACTTCGGCACGGTGGCGCGCGGCATGTTCTCGGCGCGTACCCCGCAGATCACGAACGTGACGAGCCCCAGCACGGGCTCGCTCTCGTACACGATCACGGGCGCCAACGCGTCGGACTTCGACGTGAACGGCGACGGCAACGCGAGCGGCGGCGTTCTCGGTGCGGGCAGCAGCCTCACCATGAACATCCGCTTCCTCCCGAGCGGCACCGGCGTCCGCACCGCGACGCTGACGATCACGGACGGCACGGCCCAGAAGACCGTGACGATCACGCTGACCGGCACCGGCACCTGATCGAAGCGCTCTGGCGGTCAGGCCTCCGGGCCTGACGCAGAGACACACCGGCGACCCCCGGCTCCTCACGGAGTCGGGGGTTTCGTCGTTCCGTCGTCGGCGTCGTGGCCGTTCCGTCGTGCTAGCTTCCGCGCCCTCATGAGCGAACGAATCTCGCTGGACGAAGTCCGCAAGGTCGCGAAGCTCGCGCGTCTCTCGCTCTCCGAAGAAGAGCTCGAGCGGATGCGCGGCGATCTCGACGGAATCCTCGACTGGATGACCGCACTGTCGAAGCTCGACACGAACGGCGTCGAGCCGACCTTCCACGCGGTGGAGATGGCGGCCGCACTCCGCGACGACGTCGTGGTCGATGGGCTCAGGCGCAGCGAAGCGCTTCGGGCGGCTGCGCGCTCCGATCAGGGCGGCTTCGCCGTTCCGAAGGTCAAGGAGGGCGAGTGATGTCGGACGCTCTTCACACCCAGTCCGCGCATGCGCTCCGCGAGCGTGTCGCGAAGGGCGAGACCAGCGCCGTCGAGATCGCCCGCGCAGCGCTCGACACCATCCACACGCGCGATGCCGCCGTCGGAGCGTTCCTTCACGTCGACGGCGAAGGCGCGCTCGCGCAGGCCGCGCAGGTCGATCGTGCCCGCGCCGCCGGCGAGGCGCTCGGTCCGCTGGCGGGCGTGCCGATCGCGATGAAGGACAACCTCTGCGTGCGTGGGATCCCCGCCACGTGCGCGTCGAAGATCCTCGAGGGCTGGATCGCACCGTACGACGCCACCGTCGTCGAGCGCCTCCGCGCCGCGGGCGCCGTGATCGTCGGCAAGACGAACATGGACGAGTTCGCGATGGGCAGCTCGAACGAGACGTCTGCCTACAAGCTCGTGCACAACCCGTGGGATCTGTCGCGCGCACCGGGCGGTAGCTCCGGCGGATCCGCGGCCAGCGTCGCCGCGGGCATGGCGCCTCTCTCGCTCGGCTCGGACACCGGCGGCTCGGTGCGTCAGCCTGCAGCGTTCTGCGGCCTCGTGGCGCTCAAGCCCACGTACGGTCGCGTCTCGCGCTACGGGCTCATCGCGTTCGCGTCGTCGCTCGATCAGATCGGTCCCTTCGCGCGCGACGTTCGCGACTGCGCGATCGTGAGCGAGGTGATCTCCGGCCGCGATCCGCGCGACGCCACGAGCGTCGACACGGTCGAGACGCTCGCGGGCACCTACACCCGCGAGCTCGAGCGTGACGTGAAGGGACTTCGCGTCGGCGTCGTACGCGCATCGCTCGCGGAAGGCTGCGAGCCGGGCGTCGTCCTCGCGATCGAGCGATCGATCGACACGCTGCGCTCGCTCGGCTGCGAGATCGTCGATGTCACGCTGCCCACCGCAGAGCATGCGGTCAGCGCGTACTACATCGTCGCGCCCGCCGAGTGCAGCTCGAACCTCGCGCGCTTCGATGGCATGCGCTTCGGTCCGCGCGTCGAGTCCGCGAGCCTCGAGGAGACGTACGGCAAGACGCGCGCGCTCTTCGGCAAGGAGGTGCGCCGCCGCATCATGCTGGGCACGTACGTGCTCTCCGCCGGCTACTACGACGCGTTCTACGCCCAGGCACAGAAGGCACGCACGCTGATCTCGCGCGACTACGCGGCGGCCTTCGAGCGCTGCGACGTCGTGCTCACGCCCACCGCGCCGTCGGTCGCGTTCGGTCTCGGCGCCAAGACGAAGAACCCGCTCGAGATGTACCTCGCCGACATCTTCACGTTGCCGCCGAGCCTCGCGGGCCTGCCTGCGATCAGTGTCCCTTGTGGTCTGTCGGAGGGCCTCCCCGTGGGCCTCCAGCTCACAGCGAAGGCCTTCGACGAAGCGACGCTCTTCCGCGTCGCCTCCGCCTTCGAGCGCGCGACCGATCACCACACGCACCGCGCTTCGATGTTCGCCGCGGGAGGTGCAGCGTGAGTCACACGCAGTACGAAGCCGTCTTCGGTCTGTCTCTTCCCGAGGGGCCGAGCGGCCCCTCCCCCAGCGTCGCTGGGTCCCCCTCCCGCTCCGCTCGCTGCGCGAGCGCTTCGCGCGGGGCCCCGACCCCGCTCGATCGTCACGCGGAGTCGTTTCGATGAGTCACACGCAGTACGAAGCCGTCATCGGTCTCGAGGTGCACGCGCAGCTCGCGACCAAGACCAAGATGTTCTGCGGCTGCTCGACGTCGTACGGCGCTGCGCCCAACACGCAGATCTGCCCGGTGTGCCTCGGCCTGCCCGGCGCGCTGCCCGTACCGAACCGACAGGCGATCGCGCTCGCGGTCCGCGCGGGCCTCTCGCTCGGCTGCACGCTCCGCAAGAGCTCGCGCTTCGCGCGCAAGAACTACTACTACCCCGATCTCTCCAAGGGCTATCAGATCTCGCAGTTCGATCTGCCGCTCAACGAGAAGGGCTCGCTCGAGATCACCACGAGCGCGGGCACCAAGCGCGTGAACCTCACGCGGATCCACGTCGAAGAGGACGCGGCCAAGAACCTCCACGGCGTGGGCGCAGGCACCGACACGCTGGTCGACTTCAACCGCGCGGGCACGCCGCTCATCGAGATCGTCGGTGAGCCCGAGCTCCGCAGCGCCGAAGAGGCCGAGGCCTACCTCAAGGCCCTGCGCGACATCCTCATGTTCGCAGGCGTGAACGACGGCAACCTCGAGGAGGGCTCGTTCCGCTGCGACGCGAACGTCTCGATCCGTCCCGTGGGCCAGGAGAAATTCGGCACGCGCTGCGAGCTCAAGAACATCAACTCGTTCAAGTTCGTGCGGAAGGCGATCGACTACGAGATCGCGCGCCAAGAGGCGATCGTCAGCTCGGGCGGCACGATCTTCCAAGAGACGCGCACGTGGTCCTCGACGCAGGAGAAGACGCTGTCGCTGCGCTCGAAGGAAGAGGCACAGGACTACCGCTACTTCGCCGATCCCGATCTGCCGCCGCTCGTCGTGGACGACGCGTGGCTCGCCGAGATCCGCACGACGGTGCCCGAGCCGATCGCCGCACGACGCGAGCGTTGGCAGCGCGAGCTCGGCCTCACGGCCTACGACGCGCAAGTGCTCAGCGCGCATCCGCGCATCGCCGAGTACTTCGAGGCCGCGACGTCGTCGCTCGAGACGCAGCGCGCGGGCAAGCTCGCCAAGGACAACCTCGCGAAGGCCGGGGCGGGCAAGCGCGTCGCCAACTTCATGCAGGCCGAGGCGCTGCGCGTCGTCACGACGAACGGTCTCGAGGCGAGCTTCCCGTGCAGCGCCGAGCGCCTCGCGGGCCTGCTCGCGCTCGTCGAGGACGAGACCATCAACGGCAAGATCGCGAAGGACGTCTTCGCCGACATGATCGCGACGGGCAAGGCGCCCGCCGACATCGTCTCGAGCAAGGGGCTCGCGCAGGTGAAGGATACCTCGGCGATCGAGGGCACCGTGCGCGAGGTCATCGCCAAGCACCCCAAGGAGCTCGCGAGCTTCAAGGCGGGCAAGACCAACCTCAAGGGCTTCTTCGTCGGCCGCGTGATGGGCGCGCTCAAGGGGGCCAACCCCGCGCTCGTGAACGAGGTCCTCGATCGCGTGCTCGCCGAGCCGTGATGGGGTTGCGCGCTTCGACGTCGAGGGTGCTCGCCGTGCTGTGGGTCGCGGGCTGCGGCGCGAGCACGGGCCAGAGCGTCACGCCGCGCCCGCCCATCGTCGGCAACGAGGCGGTGCGCACGCGCATGGCCTCGCTTCCCGAGCCCACGTTCGCCGCCTCGACGGAGATCCGCGCCGCCACGATGGAGGATCTGCGCGCCTACTGCGCGTGGCAGGCGCGCGCGATCGGCAGCTATGACGTGGAGGCCGCGTGCCGCGACGGCAGCAACGTCCGCATCGCGACCGCCTGCGGCGAGGACGACCTCGAGGCGATGCACGAGGGCATGGCGATCTGCGCGCTCACGATCGGCGAGTGGGCCGCGTGCGTGGCCGCGCGACGTGAAGCGCCCTGCGAAGGCGGCGTGTTCGGCGAGCGTCTGCCCGAGTGTGAAGCGTTCGCGGGCTGCATCGCGGCTGCGATGGAAGAGGGCGAGGGCGCAGCGGTCCCGTGAGCACGCGGCGAGCCGCGCGCCGTGGAACGCATTGCGGCAGGGCGAGGCCTCCTCTACAACCGGCCCGCTGTGCAGCGTCGGCCGCTTCGGCTCCTCACGTTGTCCGCCGTGGTGTTCGCCACGGCGCTGCCCCTCGCTGCGTTCGCAGACGACCCCGTGGCGGCGCCGACGGAAGGCGAGGGCGGCGCGGACGGCGAGCCCGCGACAGCCACGCCGACGGAGCCCGAGGCGCCCCTCATGGATCTCGCGGCCTTCACGCGCGCCGCGGATCGCAGCTATCCCGGCATGCGCGCGGCCGACGCGCGCATCCGCGCCGCGCAGGCGCAGCTCGACGAGATCTGGGTCTCGCCGTTCTTCCAAGGTCAGGTCACTGCGGGCTTCACGTTCGCGCCCGAGCAGAGCGGCAGTCCCATCTTCTCGCCGGACTCGCAGGTTCCCGTCGAGAACCCGTGGCAGCCGGTGCTCCAGTTCGGGATCGAGGGCGTCATCCCGCTGTGGACGTTCGGCAAGCTCGGCGCCGCGCGTGAAGCAGGGCGTGCAGGCGTGCGCGCCGCAGAGGCCGATCGGCAGCGCGTGCGTCAGCAGCTGATGTACGACGTGCGTCGCGCGTACTTCGCGCTCCAGCTCTCGCTCGACCTCGGGCAGATGATGCACGAGACGCTGCCGCGCATCCGCGAGGCGCTCGAGAACGTGGAGGATCAGATCGCGGAGGGTGATCCCGACGTCGACGAGACCGATCGCTATCGCCTCGCCGCCGCGCTCGCGGAGATCGAGGCGCGCGGCGCGCAGATCGTCCACCTCGAGGCCAGCTCGCGCGCGGTGCTGCGCCTCCTCACCGGTGTGCGTCGCTTCCGGGTGCCCGAGTGCCCGATCACGCGCGTCGACGCGCGTCTCTTGCCAGTCGAGCACTACGTCGACAACGCGCTGTCGGAGCGTCCCGAGGTCCGCATGCTCGAGGCCGCCGTGCGCGCGCGCGAGTCGAGCCTCGACATCACGCGCGCGGGCTTCTTGCCGGACATCGGTCTCGCGTACCTCTTCCGTACGAGCTACGCGCCAGGCATCACCGATCAGACGAACCCGTTCGTGATCGACTACGCGAACTACATGCAGATCGGCGCCGGCCTCGTGATGCGATGGTCGATCGATCTCTGGGGCAACGCGTACCGCGTCGATCGTGAATCGGCGCACCTCGACGACGTGCGCGCGCGCTCGCTCGAGGCGCGGCTCGGTCTCGAGATCGAGGTGACCGAGGCCTACAACGCGGCGGTCGAGGCCCGCGATCGCGAGGTGGCCTACGACCGGGGACGTCGCGAGACGCGCTCGTGGTTCATCGCGGCAGCGCAGGGCGTGGAGCTCGGCACCTCGGAGCTCGACGACATGGTCGACGCCGTGCGCCAGTACCTCACGGCGCGCTACTCGCACCTCCAGGCCATCCACGACACCAACAGCGCGTTCGCGAACCTCGAGCGGGTCTCCACCGTCCGCGTCACCGAACGTTGGGAGCCCGTCTGCGACTGAGCGGTGAGTTGTCTGGGTCGAGGCGCCGGAGGTCACTCGATCCACGCCGAGAGGTGTGCGAATAACTCCGCGCGGCAGGCCGTCCCAGGCCGCACAGGAGCTCCCGTGAACACGGTCCATCAGCGCCGCCTCTTCGTCATCCTCGTCAGCGCCGTGCTCGCGCTCGGTGCGCTCGTGATCGCGCCCTCCGCGCACGCGCAGACGGGCCCTGCCACGCGCTACCTGCGCCAGCGCAACGACGAGGTGAACACCATCCTCCGTCGCGCGGCCAGGACGCCCGATCAGCGCACCCAGCGCAGCGCCGAGGTCACGCGCATCCTCTCGGATCTGCTCGACTACCAAGAGCTAGCGCGTCGCTCACTCGGTACCCACTGGGATCAGCACACCGAGGCCGAGCGTCGCGAGTTCGTCGATCTCCTGCGACAGCTCGTCGAGCGCAACTACGAGCAGAACCTCGAGCGCGTCCTCGAGTTCGAGGTCAGCTACACGAGCGAGACCGCCGACACCGATGGGACCGTCGTTCGGACGGAGGCGCGCTCGCGCACCGAGCGTCGTCAGCCCCCCGTCGAGATCACCTACACGCTGCACCTCCAGGGCAACGCGTGGCGCGTGTTCGACGTCGTCACCGACGGCGTGAGCCTCGTGCGCAACTACCGCAACCAGTTCAACCGGATCATCACGGAGAACGGGTGGCCGGCGCTCATCACACGCATGCGCGATCGCCTCGCACAGCCCGCCAGCGGGCGCTGATTCCCTGAGGGTCCGTGCGACCCCTCCCCCGCAGCGGGGCCCCCCGCCGCTCCACGCGCCGAAGCGCGTGCTGCGCGCGGGGCCCCAACCCCGCTTGCACGTCTCGCGCTGCGCTCGACGACATCGCCTCCGGTCGGGTGGATCTTTGCTCGGGGCGCGCATACCCTCCGCGCCGCATGCGCCTCTTCAGCGGAAAAGTCCCCACCATCGCGGCCGAGATCGTCCAGGCTCTCACCCAGAGCAACGACATCGAGACCGCCGTTCCGAACGAGGTGCAGCTCGACGTCGAGTCGGTGCTCAAGGAGTACCTCCGGCAGGAGCGCCGCGTGGTCGACGAGGCCAAGACGCGCATGGAGTCGCGCGGAACGCCGTACGCCGAGCTCGGCAAGGTGAAGAGCCAGGTCGCACGCGACCAGCGGCTGCCGGTCGGTGAGGACCTCCTCCCGTACCTGCTCGATCAGATCCTCGAGATCCTCTTCCACAGCCAGAACGTGGAAGAGGTGTTCGCGGACGACCCGGTCCTCCGCAAGAAGATCACGACGATCCTGCGCAAGCACATGGACGTCGAGCAGGAGCTCGATCGCGAGGTCCGCGGCAAGATCCGCAACCTCGAAGAGGGCACCGCCGCCTTCGAGACCGAGTACGCGCGCGTGATGGACCAGATCAAGCGCAACAAGAAGCTGTCTTGAGCGAGGCGCGGGCGTGAGCGACGTGCCGGGGACGTCGTCGGTGGTCGAGGTGGCGGTCTCGGTGCCGCGCGCCGCGCGCGATGCGCTCTCCAGCATGACGGGCCAGGGGTCGGCGCACGTCGAGATCGCCGACGCTGGCGTCCGGGTGGGTGTCGAGATCCGCTGCGTGAACCACCGCCACCTCGATCCGCGCGTCCGCGGTGACGGCGCGCTCGGAGACCACGCGCACGTCGCCGAAGACATCGTGCGACGCAGGCTGGTGCGCGGACGCATCGAGGTCGTCGCGACCCTCGAAGGCGCCCGCGCCGTGCCGCAGCTCGATCTGGAGCGCGCCGCCGCCGCGCTCACGCAGCTCCGCGCCCTCCGCGATCGACACTCGCCGGGCGAGCCGGTCCCGCTGTCGCTCTTGGCGAGCGTGCCCGATCTCTTCGGCGCCGCCGACGCGCGCATCGCGTCCGACGTGCTCGCGAGCGCCGTGCGTGAGGCCACCGAGCGCGCGTGCGATGCCGTCGAGTCGATGCGTCGTCGCGAGGGCGAGGCGCTGCGGGCGGATCTCGAGGCACGCCTCGATCTCGTGCTCGCGATCGTGGGCCGTGTGGAGGCTCGTCGTCCCGAGGTCGTGAGCGCCGCGCGTCATCGGCTGCGCGAGCGCATCGCGCGCCTGCTCGAGCCCAGCACCGCGCTCGACGCTGGCCGGCTCGAGCACGAGGTCGCGGTCTTCGCCGATCGCACCGACGTCGCAGAAGAGTGCACGCGCCTCGCGGCCCACGTGGCCGAGGTGAAGCGCGTGCTCGTCGAGCCCATGGACGGACGCGGCAAGCGCCTCGACTTTCTCTGCCAAGAGCTCGCGCGCGAGGCGAACACCCTCGGACAGAAGAGCGCGGACCTCGAGATCGGTGCGCGCGTGATCGACCTCAAGTGCGAGATCGAGCGCATGCGCGAGCAGACGCAGAACGTCCTCTGAGGGCCGCGAAGCGTTCGTTCGTCGGAGTGAGAGAGCGAGAAACAATCGTTTCGACCTCTCGAACTGTCGTACGGGGTTTGGGGGCAGCGCCCCCATCTCGCGGCGCCTGCGCCGCGGACAACTGACGTGCAGTTGCACCCGCACCGCCGAGGGTCCATGCAGGGTGCTTCTCGCTTCTGCATGGAGGCTCGCATGATCGATCTTCGTCCGCTCCTCACGCTCGGTCTCGCACTGCCCATGGTGGCGTGCGGTCCTGCTCCCTCGACCACCGATGCCGGTCCCGTGCCCGACGCCCCGATCGGCGGCGACTCGGGCGTCGCCGTCGATGCTCGCGTGCGTCCCGACGCCGGCCCGACGAACGATTCGTTCGACGGGGCCGAGGCGATCACCACGGACGGCACTGCGGTGATGGATGCCATCGAAGCCCCCGAGGACGTGGACTTCTGGACGTTCGAGGGCACGGCCGGCGAGTGGATCGCGATCAACACCACCGCGAACGAGATGGACGATCCGATGATGGTCGACACCGTCATCACGCTCTACGACTCGAGCCGAACGCAGATCGCGGAGAACGACGATGGCGTGCCGCGCGCGAACACCGACTCGGAGATCGTCATTCGTCTCCCCTCGACGGGCACCTACTACGTCGAGGTCCAGGAGTTCAGCGCGTGGAACACCGAGGACGACATCGAGCCCGAAGGTCGCGGCGCGTACACGTACTCGCTCTCGATCCTCGAGCTCACGGCGGGTGGCGCGATCCAGATCGACGCCGAGCCCGGTGACGACGCGGCCAGCGCCGCACCGCTGACGTTCGGCGGCATGAGCAGCAACATCGCGTTCGTGCTCGGTGCGCTCGACGACGCGACCGACGTCGACGTGTTCTCGTTCACCATGCCGGCAGCTGCAGGCGGGCTTCTCGGCGTCGACGTGATGCCAGGCGGCATCGAGGGCTACGGCTCGACGCGCCTCCCCGCGCGCATCTGGGTGACCGACATGGCCGGCACCGACGTCATCGCGCGCATCGAGCCCCGCGGCATGCAGCAGGCGGATCTCTCGCCCGCGCTCGTCGCCGGCACGCAGTACCTCCTCTGGGTCGATGCGGGCGGCGGCTCGGCGGGCACCAATGATCACTACGTGCTCAAGGCGCTCGTGGGCGCGGACAACCCCGCGGAGCCCGAGGCCGCGAACGACGTGTACACGGCGGCCTCGCCGATCACGACCGAGGATCGCGAGGGCATCCTCCGCGGCTTCGTGCTCGCCACGCTCGACACCACGGACGACGTCGACTTCTTCTCGTTCGACGTGCCCGCGGGCCGACAGATCAACGTGTTCTGCGGCTCCCAGTCGTCGGGCAGCGGCCTCCGCGGCGTGTCCGCACGTCTCTTCGGATCGGACGGCACCACGATGCTCGGCATGAGCAGCGAGACAGCGACCGAGGGCGTCGCCATCACCGCGATCACCCCGCCGGCGGCGGGCACGTACTACTTCCGCCTCGGCGCGACGGGCACCGCGCCCGACGTCTCGAGCCGCTTCGTGCGCTGCGGCGTCGCGCTCGTGACGCCTGCCGCGCCCTGAGAGCGAGCCGCACCTTCGCACACGCGAAAGCCCCGCGAGACGCTCGTTCTCGCGGGGCTTCCTCGTTACGTCAGCGTGCCGGCGGCCGAGCTGGTGCCCGGCGACGTGATCTTCCTCGAGGCCGGCAACTTCATCCCAGCCGATACCCGCCTGCTCGAGACGGTCAACCTGCGCGTCGAAGAGGCCGCGCTCAC
>JAFLCL010000231.1 GCA_017303575.1 Deltaproteobacteria bacterium | reverse complement strand
CGGCGCGTCGGCCGCGATCGGCGCGTCGACGAGCTCGCTCGTCCCGGCGTCGTCGTCGGTCGTGGCTGCATCGTCTGGCACGTTGGTGGACCCGCCACACGCGGCGAGAGACAGGGCGACGAAGAAGAGAGGTGTCGTGGAGATCGCGCGCATGGGCCCTGCTTATCACGTCACCTCGCGGTCGCATCGGGCGCGGCCACCGTCGACGTGCGAGCCTCGGCCGCGTGACCGCGTGTCCCTGCACCTCGGGTCGAACGTTCGAGGCCTGCTGCGCGCCCTACCTCGCGGGCGCCGAGCCTCCCGACGCGCCTTCGCTCATGCGCTCTCGCTACACGGCGTTCGTGCGCGGCGATCACGCCCACTTGATCCGCACGCTCCACCCCGAGCACGAAGATCGACGCCTCCCCGCGCGCGCGCTGAAGGACAGGCTCGCCAAGCACGGCAAGCGCGCGCGCTATCACGGCCTGAGCGTGATCGATCACGACGGGCCCGACGCACAGGGCATCCACCGCGTGCTCTTCCGCGTGTCGATGAAGCTCGCGGGCGCGGATGCGTCGTTCGCGGAGCTGTCGAGCTTCGCCGTCGCAGAGGGCGGGATCCGCTACCTCACGGGGCAGATGATCGATCCACGCGCCCTCGATCGTGAGGGGATCACGTCGATCCCGGATCTGGCGCGCCTCCCGTAGACGCGTCGTCCGCCACCGATTCGCGCGCGGACGCGGGCGGATCGTGGTGCCGCCATACGAAGAGCAGGCTGAAGCCGATCACCGCCCACGTCAGCGCGGCGACGTGCGCCGCCAGCGCGATGGTGACCGCGCTCGCCTCGTCGGTCCCGAGAGCCTCGGACGCCATCGCGAAGATCGCCTCGCTCGACCCGAGCTGTCCGGGGATGAGCACGCCGATGGCCGCCGACACGAGGTTGAGGCCTTGGACCGCGAGGGCCTCGAGCGGGCCCATGGAGATGCCCACCGCGATCGCGAGCACCGCGTACTCCGCGGTCTGCGCCAGACGTCCGAGCACCATCGCGCCCACGGGTCCCCACGCGACGACCGGTGTCTCGCGCGAGCGCGCCGCGAAGCGCGTGAGGTGCGCACCGACCCTCGGCAGCCGTCGCGCGAAGAACGCCTCGACGGTGGGGTTCGTGGCAGCCAGCCGCATGCCCACGCCCGCGATCATGAGCACGACGAAGTGGATCACGATCGCACCGATGAGCCGCGCATCGGGCATGGCGATCGCGGCCGCGCCCGCGCACACGAGCGAGAACACGGCGCTCGAGAAGAGCGTGTTCGCCTGGTTGCTCGCGCCCATCGCGATCGCCTCGGCCGCGCCGAGGTAGCGATGGAAGAGCCCTGCCTTCACCGCCTCCGACGCGCTGCGACCCGCGGGGAACACGTTCATCACGCCGTGACCCACGACCTGCCCGCCGAAGAGCACCCACCACGGGATCGCCTTGCCGCGCTCGCCGAGCAAGAGGCGCGTGGACCACGCGTCGCAGCCGATGCGCGCACCATCGAGCAGGAACACGACCGGGATGATCGGGGCCGTGCGCGCGAGCGCGGCCATCACGTCGTCGAGGCCGATGCGGTAGACGACGCGCCCGATCACCGCGAGCCCGAACGACGCGAGCGCCAGCTGGAGCACGATGGCGCGCACGTTGCGCCGTGGCCGCTGCACCTCCACCGCTAGAGCCTGCGTCCGTCGAAGCGGCCGCTGATCGCGAGCTGCCCCGCGAGCAGCGCGGGCTCGGCGCCGAGGAACGGATAGGTCACGCCGAGATCGACGCCGACCACGTCGCCGAACGCGAAACGGAAGCCCGCGTTCACGGCGAGGAAGTCGAGCGCGTCGCGGTAGCCGAAGCCGCTGACGAGCTCGACGGCGATCGCGAACGCCTCGTAGGGCACCCAGTCGACGCCGCCCCCCACGCGAATTCCGCCTCGTGGATCCGCAGGCGCCACGTCGGAGATCGCGAGCGATCCGATCGCCGAGAGGAACGCGTGGAAGCGCACGTTCTCGTGCGCAGTGACCTCGGCCGTGGTTCCGAGCTCGAGCGCGAACGGCTGGCTTCGTTGATCGAGCCCACTCGTCGTCGGCAGCACCACCCGCGCATACGCCGCGAGCGCACGACCGCTCTCCGCGAAGTACTGCCAGGTCGAGCCGAGCGTCAGGTACCCCAGGCCCATGTAGGTGTTCTCGATCGCCGAGAGCAGCGTCTGGTAGCGGACGATCTCGAGGCTGCCCCACACCTCGATCGAGGGCGCGACCACGAAGCTCCCCGACAGGCGCGTGCCGAGGCGGATGTTCCCGTAGAAGTCCGCGGGCCGCGCGATGAGATACGCGTCCTCCGCGATCGAGAGCTCGTCACGAAGGCACGCGCGACGCGCGAGCCCGAGCTGCCCGTCGAGCAGCGTGGTGCCGATGGGGCCCACCGCGCGCGCCGTCGAGGGACAGCCATGGCCGCGAGGCAGCGAGCACTCCGCCGTGTCGGGCGGAAGCTCCACGTCGGTCGTCTCCGCGGACGACGCGTCACGCACACTGCCCGACTCGATCGCCGTCTCCGGCTCGGCTGCTGTCTCCGGCTCGGCTGCTGTCTGCGACTCGGTCGCCGCGTCCGACGCTGTCGCTGTCTCCGACTCGGGCGCTGGCGGCGAGGCGACCGTCGTGTCCGAATCGGTCGCTGTCTCCGGTGCCGACTCCGTCGATGCTGTCGTCACCGACTCCGCGTCTTGTGCGTGCGCCGTCGCGCAGAGCGCGAGCGCGACGAGGGATGCGAGCACGCCCCTCATCGCGCACCTCGCACACCGGGCGCATCGAAGCCGTCGTTGTCCCAGTCGAGCAAGAGCGGGTTCGTGAAGCCGTACGCGTACCCGTGCGGCGTCACGGCACCGAAGCCCCAGCGGAAGAACGCGCGAGGCCCGCGAGGCGTGCGCGCGATCGGGCCGATGTCGGCGCCGCGCTCGCACGGCGGCGCGCCCGCGAGGCCTCGCTGATCCGAAGCGTCGACGACGCCGTCGTCGTCGCGCTCGACGTCGCGCCAGTCGACGACACCGCTGCCGTCGTTGTCGCCCGTGTCGGGGATGCCGTCGCAGTCGAGGTCACCCGTGATCGGCAGGGGCTCGCCCGCCTCGATCACGATCCACGCGTCCTCGCGTCCGTCGAGGCCGAGCTCGGCGAGCGCGATCTCGCCCTCGAAGCGCAGCGTGCCCGTGGTGCCGAAACGATCGCTCGGCTGCGTGAGCTCGGCCGAGAGCGTGCGCGCGACCTCGCCGTTCACGACGATGCGCACCTGATCGATCGGCACCCACGAGGCCGCGGTCACTCTCAGCGAGAGCATCGCGTCCGCGCCTGGCACGAACGGCTCGACCGAGGGTCTTCGTGCGGCGCCGCTGCGATCGGTGATCGACGCCTCGATGACCGGACCGTTGGTCCCGATCATCCGGCCTTCCCTCACCGCACGATCGAAGCGCGCTTCGTCGAAGGTCGGGCCCACACGCTGATCGGTCGTGACGAGGGTGCGCGGCGTGCCGAGCACGTTGTCGACGAGCGAGTGCGAGTCGCTGTTCGCGGTGCCGGCGCGCACGATGCCTTGGTCGAGCAGGTAGAACCAGTACGCGCGGTAGGGCACGAGGTCCTCGTTCTCGGTGCCGTTCATCACTTCCTGCGTGTGGTAGTCGGCGTTGCCGAAGCTCGCGCCGGGCGGCGTGCGCAGCACCAGGCCGGGGCCCGTTCCGTCGTAGCCGCTCACGTCGGTGCGCGGCAGCGGCTCGCGCGCATCGACGCCGACCGCGCGCGGAAAGCCGAGGTCACGGCCGATCTGCGCGGGCGACCACGGATGGTTGAGCTGCACGACGCCGGTCTCCGAGGGCCAGCCCGCCTCGACGAAGCGCGTCATCAGCGTACCGGGCTCCGCGAGCTCGTCCCATGGCGCACCGCGGTAAGGGCCGTTCACGTCGAACGCGAGCGGCCACACGTTCCAGTGCCCGATGACCTGCGGCAGCTCCGCGCCCGGCACGAGATCGAAGAGGATGTGCCCCGTCGCCTCGAGCCCGACGAGCAGCTGCACGCGCTCGTCGGCGTTCCAGAAGCGACGCCCCTCCGCGTAGTCCCACACCACGTCGTGATCGGTCGCCGCGATCACGTCCACACGCGCGGCGAGGAACGCCTGGACGCGATCGACCTCGGGCACCGTCGAGTCGAAGCTCGCGGCGCCGTGCACGTGGAAGTCGGCCGACAAGGTCGCGTCGGGCGCGACGTCGGGCAGCGTCTCGATCGCGAGCGTCACGTCCTCTTCGTCACCCGCGCCCACGGTGATCTCGGCGTGCGCGAGCGAGGCGAAGAGACCGGCCGTCGCGACCAGATCCCAATGGCCCGGCGGCAGATCGACGCTCGCCGTTCCATCGACGAGCACGCGATCGCACGCAGGTGAGCCGCCCGTCGGCGATCCGAGCAGCGGGGCGCACGTGACGAAGCCACCGAGCAGCTGCGCGCGCGTGGCCGCCTCGGTCTCGTCGTCCGCGGGCACCACGAACACGAGCGCATGATCGGCCACGCCATCCACCGTGACCGTGAGGTTCACGCGCGCCGCTGCAGGGATCGTGATCGCGTCGACGGTCACGCTCGCGCCGCTCGCCCGCACACCGACCACAGCGGCCTCTCGCCCGAACGCCTCCGCGATCACGACGTAGTCGCGATCCGCGGGCACACGCGCGTGCCACGTGCCGTCGGGCTCGGGCGTCACTTGGGTCCACGGCGTTCGCTGCGCGGGCGTGCTCGACGCGTTGCCTTCCTCGATGCGGAGCGTGGCGCGTGCGTCGTTGCCGAAGCTGCCGCCGCGCTCGATCTCCACGCGCCCGCTGAGCTCGGTGAACGCCTCACGCTCCACCTGTCGACGCACCTCGAGCAGCGTGTCGATCGGGCCTGCGATCGACCGTCCGGGCGTCACGGTGATGAAGCGCTCGAAGATCTCGACGTCGCGGCTCGGCACCACGCGCGGCTCAGGGCCGACGGCGCTCAGCTGCTCCGCGTGGAAGCCGAAGAGCGATCCGCCGCACGCGATCTCGCCGTAGCTCATCGCAGGATCGGAGTGAGACGCGGCCGCGAAGTACGGCTGCTCCAACCACGCCTCCCGAAGCGGGCTCGTCAGTCCGGGCTGATCGAACCCACGCCCGGGCGCGAACGGCAGCGCCTCGCGGCCGCTCCAGTACCAAGCGTCCACCAGCGCCCACGTCTCGGCGTCGTCGCGCCCGTTCACGATCTCGGTACGCACCCGCAGACCGGGCTCGCACGGTCGCAGCTCGTAGCGAGTCACCACGCGCGCGTCGGGCTTGCCCGCGAGCCGTCCGCGCACCTCGACCGCCGCGATGCCCTCGCGCGAGTCGAGGAAGAGCTGGTCGTACGCGATCGTGTCGTCGGGTAAGAGGCCCACGGCCTGGAAGATGTGGGTGAGTGAGTCACCCGTGCCATCGGCGGCCGCGAGATCGAGCACGTTGCCGCCCGTGGGCGCGACGTAGTGCGGGTGATCGATCGCGTCGATCACCGCGACGACACGATCGTTGCGGAGCACGACGTCTCCGGGCGACACCAGCGCGTCGAGCCCCGTCACCGGCACCGGCTGGCCCTCCTCGAAGCGCGCGACCGAGACGCTCCCCGCTCCGCTCTCGCACGTGAACCGCACCGTCGGACACGGCGAGGGCGTGCGACACGCAGGATCGTCGGAGGTGGCGCAGGTGGTGTGACCGCAGCCGGACGCCACCGACACCACGAAGGCCAGGGGCACGAGCGAGCACGACGAAGCGAGGACACGAGCGCCGACGCACATGATCATGGCGCGAGCATAGCGGCCCTTCGTCGCCCGAGGCGGTCTCTCGCTCGACCGCGACAGCCGTTCGCGAGACACTCGGCCGATGGTCGAACCCGACGACGACCTCGAGGGCGATGACGACGTGAACGAGACGCGCGGCGTGCTCGACAGCCTCGTGGGCCGCACGTCCGAGGCCTACCGCGAGCAGCCCGAGGTCCCCCTCTCGCGCATCGCCGACAAGAGCGGCCGCGAGCTCGCGCTGCTCGAGCGATGGGTCGCGGCCATCGAGCGGCGCGGACAAGCGGTGCTCTATGGGCCACCGGGGTCGGGCAAGAGCCACATGGCCAAGGAGCTCGCGCGTCATCTCGTGGGCGGCGGCGACGGCTTCGTGCGCCACCTCGTGCTCCACGGCTCGAGCTCGTACGAGGACTTCGTCCAGGGCCATCGACCCGTCGTCCGCAAGGACGGAACGACGTGGTTTCCCCTCGTTCGTGGGCGATTCGTGCAGTTCGCCGAGGACGCGCTCCGACGCCGCGGCACCTGCGTGCTCATCCTCGACGAGATGCACCGCGCCGACGTGGGGCGTGTGCTGGGCGAGCTGGTGCACCTCCTCGAGCACCGCGGCGAGCCGTTTCCGCTCGCGGCGGGCGACACGTCGATCGTGCTCGCGAACAACATCCGGATCCTCGGCACCATGAGCTCGTCCGACGCGCGCTCCGACGCCGCCGACCTCGTCCTGCGTCGTCGCTTCGCGTACCTGCGCGTCACCCCCGATCCGAACGTGCTGCGCGCGTTCCATCGTGAGACGGGCTTCGAGGTGGAGGGCCTGATCGCGGTGCTCGCTCGGCTCGATCACACGATCCGCGATCCCGATCGCGCGCTCGGCCTGACGTACTTCCTGCGACGCGACCTCGGGCGGACGATCGAAGACATCTGGCGCTTCGAGGTCGAGCCGACGCTCGAGATCCTCCTGCGCGATCGCCAGAGCGAGCTCGCCCGCTTCCGCTGGGACGCGGTGCGACACCGCATCGTCCCTTGAGGTGCGTGGTCTCGACGCGCGTCGCGTGGACCGCGACCGAGCTACTTCTTCGCGAGCTTGCTCTTCAGCAGATCGCCGAAGGTGCCCATGCCGCTCGCGTTCGAGGTCGCGCGGAAGTTGTCGAAGTCGGCGCGCTCCGCGTCGTCGAGCGCTGCCTTGATCGACAGGCGGACACGACCCTCCGAGGCTTCGAGCACCTTCGCGGTGATCTCTTTGCCCTGCGGGAATTCCTTGCGGAGGTCGGTGCCCGGGCGCGTGTTGGTCTCTGCGTTCGGGATGGTCCCGCGGCCGCTCCGGCCCTTCACGCCCGCGAGCTGCACGACCACGCCGTAGCTCTCGATCTTCTCGACGACCGCCTTGACGATCGAGCCCACGACGACGGCCTTGGTGGTGTCGATCGCGCCGACCGCGAGGCCATCGCTCGCGAGCGCGAGCGAGACGCGCTTCTTGCTCGTGTCGACCGACTGCACCTTCACGAGGAGGTTCTGTCCGATCGCGAGCGCGTCTTCCGTGCGCTTCACGCGGGCCCCGAGCTCGCTGATGTGGAGCAGGCCCTCGATGCCGCTGCCGATGCGCACGAACGCGCCGAAGTCCGCGGTGCGCGTGACCGTTCCCGCGACGACCTTGCCGATCGGCGCGATGACCTCGATGTTCTCCCAAGGGTCCTTGGCGAGCGCCTTGAGCGAGAGCGTGATCTCGGTCTTCTCACGGCCCTTGGCGTCGGTCTTCTTCGCGATGTCCTTGATCTGCACCTCGAGCACGTCGCCGAGCTGCACCACGTCCTCGGGGCGCAGGCGATCGTGCGAGAGCTCGCGCAGCGGGACGAGGCCCTCGATGCCGCCGAGATCGACGAACGCGCCGAAGTCGCGGAGCTGGCTGACGCGGCCCTTCACGATCGTGCCGATCGCGAGCCCCGCGAGCGTGCGCTCCCGCGCGTCCTTGGCCTCGCGCTCGAGCAGCGTGCGTCGCGACACGACGACGTTGCGTCCCTCGAGCTTCGTGATCACGAACGGGAGGTTGCGACCGACGTAGGCGTTCGCGTCGTCGATGCGGTGATCCTCGAGCTGCGAGATCGGGCAGAACGCGCGGATGCCGGCGATGTCGACGTCGACGCCGCCCTTGTTCACGCCCGTGACCTTGCCCTCGACGGCCACGCCGCTCTCGAACGCGAGCTGGAGGTGCTCGGTCGAGACCTCGCCCTTGCCCAGCCGCTTCTTGAGCTTGATCTGCCCGTTCTCCGAGGACATCACGAAGCCCTTGAGTCGGTCGCCCAGCTTCACGGGGAGCGTCTTCTCTCCTGTGATCGGGTCCTGCACCTCGAGGTCGATGCGCTCGAAGAACGCCTGCTGCTTGTCGTCGAGGTCGAGGAAGACCGCGTCGGACGAGATGTAGGCGACGAGGCCTTCCGCTTCGTCACCGTTGCGCAGGGTCTTCGCCTTCGCGATGACGACCTCACCGCGCGAGAAGAGGTCCGCGAAGCTCTCTTTGGCCATAGGGGGCGGCGATTTACCTCCGCTCCGTGCCGACGCAACGGGCCGGGCCGCAGCGGCCGGCAGCAAACGCCTGGACAACATTTCGACAGTCGTCAAACTATCGAAGGAACATGCGGCAGCAGGAAGTGTTCAAGGCTCTGTCAGACCCGACACGACGGCAGATCCTCAAGCTGCTGGCCGATGGCTCGCTCGCCGCAGGAGAGATCGCCGAGCACTTCCCGATCACCAAGGGCTCGCTCTCGCACCACTTCAACGTCCTCAAGTCCGCCGACCTCGTGAGGGTCGAGCGGCGAGGGCAGAGCCTCGTCTACTCGCTCAACACCACCGTCTTCGAGGACGTCGCCTCGATGCTCCTCGATCTGTTCGCCCTCCCCGCGGCCTCGAGCCCACGCGAGCCCGCCGCCAGCAAGCCATCCACACGGAGGAAGAAGGCATGAGCACGCCCATGAACCACAGCTCCATCCCGACCGCGCCGAGCCGCGGTCCGTGGATCGGCCTCGCGATGCTCGCGATCGCGCTGGCCGTCCCCGCCGCGCTCTACGGGCGCATGCCGCACGAAGTGGCCTCGCACTGGAACGCCTACGGAGAGATCGACGGCACGATCAGCAAGCCGCTCGGTCCGTTCGTGTCCACGCTCGCGTGCGCGTTCGTGCTCGCGCTCTACGTCGCGCTGCCGCGCATGTCGCCCAAGGGCTTCGATCTCGAGCGGTTCCGCGGCGCCTACGACGCGATCATGCTGACGCTCGTCGCCACGATGGCCGTCGTGAGCGTCACCGTCTCGCTCGCGGCCGTGGGCTTCGCCGTGCCCGTCGGCGCGATCATCGGCTGCTCGGTCGGCGCGCTCTTCTGCGTGATCGGCAACTACATGGGCAAGGTGCAGCGGAACTTCTTCGTCGGAGTTCGCACCCCGTGGACTCTCGACGGCTTCGAAGCGGAGCTGAGAAGTCGCGAGTCGTCCGGGGAGCGCGAGGGGGCTCCCTCGCAGGTCGGAAGAGAGGTGTGGCTGAGGACACACCGCGTCGCCGGAAAGCTCTTCCTCGCGAGCGGCGTCGTAATGGCCGTGAGCTCGTTCTTCGGGCCCGCGATCTTCGTCGGCGTGGTGGCGGTGCTCGTGGCGTCGTTCGTCCCGGTCGTCTACTCGTACGTCCTCCACAAACGCCTCTCGGCGTGAGCGATCAGCGCTCGGGACACGTCACGGTCGCCGTGAACTCGCGGGCGGGCGAGCTGAGGAACGTGTTCACGTCCTGACGCTGACCGCGCGTGAGCGTCACGTGTGTCGGCGAGGGCGCGACGTTCGTCGAGATGTCGCACTCCACCGTGTGATCACACGTGTTGTTCACGCTCACCCAGTGGCCGAAGCCGACTCCATCGAAGCGCGCGTTCGAGGTGGCCTGCACGCACGGTGGACGCTCGCCCCCGACGCGCGCCTGCGCGAGCGAGCTCCCGACACCGAGCGTCAGCGAGAGGAGAGACAGCGTCGCGAGGAGGGCGAGTCGGGTGTGCATGGACTAGGATGACGCACGAGCCCAGGGGGCGCATTCACCCGCATGGGGTGCCGACCACCGCCGCGCGTTCGGCTACGGTGTCGCGATGCGCGACGCGGCGACCGAAGCACTCCATCAACGCAAGGCCTGGCTGGGCCGCCTCGTCGGTCGCACACCCAGCATCCCGATCGAGGACGCCGAGTCCGGCTGCACGCTCTGGGTGAAGCTCGAGTACCTGCTGCCGAGCGGCAGCACCAAGGATCGCGTCGCCGCCTACATCCTCGCGCACGGCGTGGAGACGGGCGCGATCACGCCCTCCACGATCGTCGTCGAGGCCTCGAGCGGCTCCACGTCGATCGCGCTCGCGATGGCCGCGGCCTCGCTCGGCGTTCGCTTCTGCGCGGTGATGCCGGGGAACGTGAGCCGCGAGCGCGTGCTGATCATCCGTCGCTACGGAGGCACCGTGCGCCTGACCCCGGTGGCCGAGGGCGTGCTGGGCGCGATCGCCGAGACGCGACGGATGGCCGCCGCCGATCCGCAGGTCTTTCTCCCGCGCCAATTCGAGAACCCGAAGAACGCGCTCGCCCACGCGCGCGAGACGGGGCCCGAGCTGGCGCAGCAGATCGGCACGACCATCCACGGCTTCGTCGCCGGCGTCGGCACGGGCGGCACCCTGATGGGCATCGCGCGCGCGCTGCGCGAGGCGGGACACCCGGTGCGCGTCGGCAAGGCGCTGCCGGAGAAGGGCTCGGTCTGCTTCTCGGGCCAGCCCGAGATCTGCGGCGGCATCCCCGGCGTGGTCGAGGGCCTCAGCGCGATCGTCGATCCGTCGCAGATCGACCTGACGATCGGCGTGCCCGAGCACGAGGCGATCGAGGCGGCGCGGTGGCTCTGCGCGCGCGGTCTCGCGGTGGGGCCCTCGAGCGGCCTCAACTTCGCGGCGGCGCGCAAGCTCGCGAAGGAGCTCGGTCCTGGCCACACGATCGCGACGGTGCTGTGCGACCGCATGGAGCGCTACTTCTCGACCGACCTCTTCGACGACCTCAAGGACGCGCCCGCTTGACGGGATCGATCGGACGCACGACGCGCGGACCCTCGGTGTCGAGCACCTGCGAGGCGAGGTGTTCGTCGGGATCGACGAGCACGGTCGAGAGCCACCGCGAGCCGACGCGGAGCGTCTCGCCCTCGCGCACCACCTCGTAGCGATCGAGCGCGTAGACGGAATCGCCATCGAACGAGCGCCTCAGCCCGATCGCGCTGCCGCGGATGCCGAGCGCCTCGTAGTCCACGACGGAGCGCCCGGTGACCGAGCCGTCGAGCGACCAGACCACGGGGGCCGCGCCGCGGAAGCACGCGCAGTCGGGATCGAAGCGCGTCATCACGGCGTGCACCTGATCCGTCCGGTCACGCTGGAGCGCCCGGGCGTCGACCGCGAGCACGTGCACCTGGTCCACCTCCGAGCGCACGACCCACACGAGCGAGCCATCGGCCACACGATCCAGGCGCACCTCACCGCGCGCTGGGAGGCGGAGAACGCTCGAGGTCACCGGGCCGGACGCGTAGGGAACGGTGAGCGTCGGCGTCCTGTGCGGCAGCGCCGCATGACAGCCTGCCGTGATCACCCAGAGACCCAGGACGATCGCAGGAACCGCGCTCGTCCTCGTGCATGCGCGCTCGATCCTCATGGGTCGACGTTGGTCGAGGCCTCTGCCGCCGTCCAGCTCTCGGCCCACACCTCGGGCTCAGCCGCTCACGCCAGCTCACGCAGCACGCGAGCCTCGGTCTCCACGGCCTCGCGGGCCATCGCGAGGCGCGCATCCCCACGCGTCTCGAGCCCCAGGGTCGCGTCACCTCGCTGCTCCACTGCGCGGACGAATCGCGTGACCGCGACGAGCTGTTCGGCGAGCGCGCCGTCGAGCTCCTTCGAGCTGCGACGCTCGGCCCGCAGCGCCGCGCGGTGCATCGCGGCGAACACGCCGCCGAGCATGCGTCGATCGGAGCGCGACAGCTCCTCGCTGCGCTCGAGACGCCGCGAGACCGCAGCCGCCCGCAAGAGGCGAGCACGCGCAGGTCCACGCGAACGGCGGGCGAGCGCGATCAGCGAGGCTGTGCGTGCGTCATCGACAGGCACCAAGAGCGGCATCGCCATCATCAGCGCGGCGACCACCACCGCCGCGACGCGCGCCGCCACGTCCGAGTCTGCGTACGAGAGCGTCACCCACATCGCGACCGCGCCGCCGAGCAGCGACACCGCCGTGTGGATCATCCACGCCCACGTCCCTCGTGCACGCACGCCACGACCGAGCATCACGAGCACGGCGAAGAGGGCCCACGCCGCGATCGGCATCTGAGGACGCAGGGCGCCGTACGTGAGCGCCGCGAACGCTCCGAGGCCGATCGACATCGGGGAAGGAGCGCTCGCCACGCAGGCCACCACGGCCCCGAGCACCACGAGGAGCACTGCGCCCACCGCTGGGCTCGCAGTTCGGATCAGCTCGGCGGCCGAGAGCGAGGCGCCGAGGACGAGGAACGAGAGCAGTGCGCGAGTGTCCATGGTTGCCCTTCCGTGCACGTGGCTGCGTGACGTGGTTCCGTGACGGGTCAGTACGCTTCCGATCGAGCTCGACGCATTGCGCCGCCCGCGAGGCCCCAGCTGCGACCGGACTCACTGGCTGCCTCCACGTTGCGGAAGCTCTCTACGTCGCCGTCGATCTCGTCGACACGGGCCTGGTAGACGGCCGAGGGACGCTGACGGTTCGCTTCTTCGTACGCAGCCTGGTTGGCCTGCGCGAGGTGGATGGCCTGCTCGCGATCTCCGTTCTGCCACGCGAGCACCGCCTGCTGCTGCCGCGCGTCGACCACCGCTGCGAGCGCGTCGGGGTGGATCTCGTCGTCGATGCTGGCGACTGCCTCGGCCTCGGTGGCGACGTAGCGCACGGCCACCTCGCCGCGGCTGGCCTGCGGCGCGTGATCGCTCGCACGCTCGAAGCGCACGCTCGCCGCGATCGCGCTCGCCGTCCCCGCCACACCAGCGTCCACACGCAGCGCGAGCACCACCTTGCGACGCTCGCCTGCGAACACGGTGCCCACCGGCAGCTCGATGCGATCGGAGAGCGTGGTCGCCATCGCGCCGTGCGAGCTGACGAAGTGGACGCCGGGCGGCAGTGACACCGTCGCGACCACGTTCTCCGCGACCGTCGCGCCGCTCTCCTCGAGCTCGCGCGTGAGGAAGCCCTGCAGCTCCTCGCCCTGGCGCAAGAACGCGTAGTTGCCTCGGCCCGCGTCCGCGACGCCCGTCATGAACGGCTCGCTGTAGTCGGTCCCCACGCCGAGCGAGCTCGTGGTGATGCGATCGTTGGCGCGGCGGCCCAGCTCGCTCTGGATCTGATCGAGCGTGAGGCCCGAGCCGTCCTGACCGTCCGACACGAGCACGACGCGGCGCACGTGCGTGCCCGGCGCCGAGGCGAGCGCTGTCGCGCCCATCGCCATGGCCTGCGGGATGATCGTCCCGCCCCGCGCCTCGACCTGACGCAGCCTCGGCGGCAGCGAGCGACGGATCTCGCTCACGCGCGCCAGCGGCTGGAGCACCTCGGCGCTGTCGTCGTAGACGACGACGCTGAGGTAGTCGTCGTCGTGCATGCGCTCGAGCAGCGAGACCACACCCTCGCGCGCCTGCACCATCTTCTCGCCGCTCATCGAGCCGGAGTGATCGAGCACCACCGCGAGCGCGACGGGCATGCGCTGCGCCGTGCCTTCACCGACGCCCTCGAGCCGCACCTCGGCGAGGAGATCACGCGCGCCGCCTGCGAGGAGCGCGCCCTGCCCCAGCGCGAAGAGGCCTCGGATGCCGGGCGCGTCGAGCGTGACGCGCGAGCCCGTCGCGAGGGCCAACACGACAATCCCAACCGTCTTGACAATCTCTTCGATCAATGCGGCAGTCAGCAACGTTGCACCGAGGATCAACCCGAGCGGCAGGTTGGTTGCAAATGCCAGCATCACCACCTGTGCCATA
>JAFLCL010000230.1 GCA_017303575.1 Deltaproteobacteria bacterium | reverse complement strand
GTCGAAGAGGCCGAGCTCGCGCCGGCCGACCTCGCCGAGCCCGAAGACGCGCGTGGGCCGGACGCGCGCGTGCTGCGTCAGGCCCTGCGTGATCACGACGTCGCCGCGATCGAGCGATGGGTCGACCAGGCGACGCTCGCGGGCGCCGATCTCGCGTCGATCGCGCGGCTCCGCGCGGTGATCGATCTCTTGCGTGGAGACTTCGCGAACGCCGAAGCGCGCATCGCGCGCGCGGGGGACGAGGCCGGTCCCAAGCCGCTGCTCGCGCAAGCGATGGTGGCGCTGGGCGCTGGGCGCTCGGCCGATGCGGTGAGGTTCGCGCTGCGTGCGCTCGCGCTCTCGATCCGCCGAGGAGATGCGCGGGGAACGAGCGCCGCATACCACGCGCTCGCGGCGTGCTACCGCGCAGAACGACGACACGAAGACGCCGAGGCGTTGATGAGGATCGCATGAAGGCTCGCTCGCTCGCGTGGATGCTCGCAGTGCTCGCCTCGGGTTGCTCGGAGTCCGAGAGTCGGACGCCCCCTGCGACCTCGGCCGCGTCGCAGGTCGCACCTCCGGTGAGCCCGTCGGTCGCGGTCTCGAGCTGGCTCGATCGTGCTGCGGCGGCGCCGCACAACGGAACCAACCCCGAGCTCGAGCTACCCGAGCCGCTCCTGCGTGAAGGAGCGGACTGGTTCCAGCAGGCCATCGCACGCGAGCCCGAGGCGAGGCGTCGCGACGCCGCGTCCGCGCTGGCGCGACACCCCGAGCCCGACACCCAACGTGCATTCTGGCTGACGCAGCTCCGCGCCGCCGATCCGGTGGTGCGCCTCTACGCGACTACCAGCATCGCGAGCATCCATCACCCCGACGATCTCGAGCCCTTCATCCGCGCATGCTTCGCAGCCGGCGACACGCTCACGCTCGCAGTCCGTGTACGCGATTGGAGCGATCGTCGCGCCGTCCCCCTCTTGGTCGGGCTCCTCGCGGGCGGAGATCTCGCCTCGCAGAACGCTGCCACCTCGCTCTCCATGCTGCCCGGCGTTCCCGCCCTCGAGCCCGCGCAGGTCGATCCCGCGGCGACGGCGGAGCACCTGCCCAACGGCGCGTGGCGCGACCCCGAGACCACGCTGGTCGCGCCCTACACGGCGTGGTGGGCGCGCGAAGGTCGGCTCGCCTTCGAGACGGAGTGCGTGTGGTGGCGGACCATCAGCCCGACGGCAGAGGTCTGCGCGCCGCTCGCCCCGCCTGCGCCGTAGTCAGCGATCGCTCGAGGCCTCGTGCTCGAGCGCGTGCGCGAGCTCGGAGAGCAGGGACTGCACCGTGCGCCGGGTCGCGTCGTCGTGCGCGCCGAGGACGCGCTCGACGACCTCCTCGACGGTGCCCGGGAGCTCACGGTCGAGCGTGCGGCCGCTCTCGCTCAGGCCGAGCGTCGCGCGGCGTCGGTCGCGCGGATCGGTCCCCCGCTTCACGAGCCGCTTGCTCTCGAGACGCCGCACGATCGCGGAGATCGTGCCCGGGTCGACGTGGAGGTGATCGGCCAGCCGCCCCGGCGTGATGCCCGGATGTCGCCCGATCACGCGGAGGACCAAGCGCTGCTGCGCCGTGACGCCGAGGCTCGACTCCATGCGGAGGCTCACGCGCTCGATGCCGTGGCTGACGTGGAGGAGCAGACGCAACAGGTCGAGCGCAGGCGTGACGTGCAGCGGCGCGCGATCGGTGGGCGGATTCGGCCCGGGCCCGGGTGGCGTGGCCCCGCGTGGCGTGGCCCCGCGACGCGTGGGCCCCGGAAGCGGGGACTTTCTCACCGACGCGTCTCCGGCCGCGCCTTCACCAGGAGATCGAGGAGCGCGTCCACCTCGCGCTGATCGCGCAGGTAGTACGGGGCCGCGCTGCGGACCGAGCGGCCGACGCGCGCCGTCAGGAGCGAGCCGGGCTCGTCGATCACGAACACATCCTCGTCGGTGACGTCGTCGCCCACGTAGATCGCCACGTCAGCCTTCACGCGGGTCCGCAGCGCGAGCAGCGCATCGCCCTTGTTGGGGGCGTCCGCCGGCACGACGTTCACCACCAGCTTGCCAGCGGTCACCCGCATCGCATCGGGCAGCGAGGCGACCGCGCGCGCGATGGCGAGGCGCGCCTCGCGCTTGTTGCGATGCAGTCGGTAGTGGATCGCGAGCGAGTAGCGCTTGTCCTCCACGTCCACGCCGCGCACCTCGGCGAGCGCCGCCTCGAGCGCCGGTCGTACGCGCGCGACCACACGCTCGAACCGCCTCATGTCGCCGCCCGGCTCGAGGCCGTGGTTCCCCACGACCCACGGTACGCGCGCCTCTCCGAGGCGCGACGCGACGTCGCTGCGGCCACGCCCGGAGATCACGGCCACGGGATAACGCTCGCTCACGCGCTCGAAGAGTCGACGCGTGGAGGCGCGCATGGCGGCGGAGTCGCGCGAGGTCACGATGGGCGCGAGCGTTCCATCGAAGTCGAACGCCAAGAGGCAGTCGGACGAGGCGATCTGCGTGAGGAGCTCGCGACCCGCGCGGGTGAGGAGGTGCCTCACGCCGGGCCTCGCGGCAGGAGCCCATCGAGCGAGAGCTTTCCCTCGCTGACGATCGAGAGCAGGCCCGAGAGGCGCTCCTTACGTCGCAGCTCCGCGGCGTCGAGGATCATGCGCCCAGCCCACCGGTACACGTTGAGCTCCGACACCAGGCGACGCATCGCGCGCATGCGCAGGCGCTGCTCGCTCGCGGGCATCGCGAGAGCGACCTCGAGCGCCTGCGCGGCCTGACGCGTGTCGTAGGGGTTCACGATGAGCGCCTCGGTGAGATCGCGCGCCGCGCCCGTGAACTGGCTGAGCACGAGCACGCCCTGCTCGTCGTCGCGCGCGGCCACGTACTCTTTGGCGACGAGGTTCATACCGTCGTGGAGGCTGCTGACGTAGCAGACGTCGCTCGCGCGGTAGTAGCGAAAGACGGTGGGCGGCTCGTGGTGCGCGACCTTCAGCATCACGGGCAGGTAGCCCTCGCTGCCCCAGCGCGCGTTGATGCGATCGGTCAGCCGCCGCACCCGCTCGTCGAGATCGCGGTAGCGCTCGATGTGCTGCCGGCTCGGGGCGGCGAGCTGCACGAAGGTGAAGCGGCCACGCAGCGCGGGCGCGCGCTCGAGCAGGAGGTCGACGGCCTCGAGACGCTCTTCGATCCCCTTCGTGTAGTCCATACGATCGACGCCGAGACCGAGCAGCGCATCGGGCGCGAGCCCGAGCTCTTCCCGCACCGCGCGTCGACACACCTCGACGCTCGCGACGCCATCCATCCACCGCACGGGCCACTCGATCGAGATGGGGTACGGTCGAACCAGCGTCTCGCCGCGATCGCGGCGCACCACCGCGCGACGCTCACGATCGATGCGGCTCTCCACGTACGCGTCGACGGACTCGAAGAAGTTGTTGCAGTGCTGCTGCGTGTGGAACCCGAGGATGCTCGAGCCGAGCAGCCCCTCGAGGATCTCCTCACGCCAGGGGCAGATGCCGATGCGCTCCGCGTTGGGCCAGGGGATGTGCCAGAAGGTGAGGATCGTCGCGCGCGGCATGCGCTCGCGGATCAGCTTCGGCGCGAGCGCGAAGTGATAGTCCTGCACGAGCACGATGGGATCGTCGGAGCTCGCCTCCTCGCACACAGCGTCGGCGAAGCGCTGGTTCACCCGCACGTAGTGATCCCAGTCGCTCGCGCGGAAGATCGGCCTCGCGTGGGCCACGTGACAGAGCGGCCACAGGCCCTCGTTCGCGAAGCCGTAGTAGTACCCGTTCTCCTCTTCCTCGGTCATCCACACGCGCCGCAGCGTGTAGGACTGCTCACCCGGTGGGACGAGCACGCGACCGTGCGCGTCCGCCGTCTTGCGATCGGCCGAGCCGCTGCCGTGCGCGACCCAGGTGCCCGAGCACGCGCGCATCACCGGCTCGAGCGCGGTGACGAGACCGCTCGCAGGATGGAGGACCTCGACGCCCTCCCCCTTCTCCACGTGGATGTAGGGCTCGCGGTTCGCGAGCAGCACGATGCGATCTCCGTCGAGGTGCGAGCGAAGCGTCGCGCGGAGGCGCTCGGCGCTCCAGGGTCCACCGCGGCCCTCGAGCGCACGATCCTCCGCGAGCTGCTCGACGAGCGCGCGCACGTCGCGCAAGAGGGGCTCGAGCTCGTGCGAGGCCTCGGGAGCCCGTCCATCGAGCGCGCGGCGGAGGCCGAGCGTCCAGTCGCGTCGCGCGAGGCGCGCAGCGAGCACCGTCACCAGCGCCGCGAGCGCGCTCACGAGGAAGAAGAGGACGAGCACGACGTCGCGGGTGGTCCCCTGCCGGCCCTCCAGGTAGCGCAGATCGTGCACGAGGAGCACGGTGCCGATCCCGACGCCGTTCTGCTCGATCGCGAACGCGCGCACGTGCACGGGGCCGCTCTCGAGATCCTCGTAGCTCGACCAGCCCGCCGACGGTGAAGCGCCCACCGCGGCCGCCGCCTCGTGGATCGCCCGACAGCCCACCTCGGATGGGTACGCGGCGGTGGCCGCGACACGACGCCCGCTCGGGTCACACGCGGCAGCGCCGAGGATGCGCTCGTCGCGCGTGATGCCATCGAGGATCCGCGACAACGACGCGGGTGCGCGCGCGAACGCCTCTTCGAGACCGGGCTCGGCAGCGCGGATCGCGAGCTCCTCCCGCAGCGCGAGGTCCCGCTCGAACCACTCCCGCGTGACGGTATCGAGCGCGGTGTATCCGGCCAGCGAGAGGGCCGCGAGGCACACGATCAGGGCAGTGAAGAACACGGCGAGTGTGCGCATGAGACGGACCTAGCAGACCATCCTTGGATATCCAACCTTCGTCTGCTAGCAAGCGGTCATGCAGACGCTCGAAGACCTCGGCTTGATCGGGAACTGCCAGGCATCGGCGCTCGTGGCGCGCGATGGCTCGATCGTCTGGTGCTGCCTGCCGCGGCTCGACGCCGAGCCGCTCTTCGCCTCGCTCCTGGACGAGTCGCGCGGCGGGCGCTTCGCGATCGCCCCCGCGTCAGGCGCGCCCGGTGTCCAGCGATACCTACCGAACACGAACGTGCTCGAGACGCGCTTCGAGGGCTCGGACGGGTCCTTCCGGGTGATCGACTTCTTCCCGCGCTTCGTCCAGCACGAGCGCACGTTCCGCCCGACCCAGCTGATCCGCATCGTCGAGCCGATCTCGGGAACGCCGCGCATCCACGTGCAGTGCGATCCCGTGCTCGGGTGGTCGCAGGACCTGCCGCGCCGGCAGCTCGGCTCGCACCACGTGTCGTTCCTCGGTTACGGCGGCGAGGTGCGGCTCACGACGGACGTGCCGCTCTCGTACCTCTCCACGGACTCGTTCGCGCTCACCTCGCGCAAGCACTTCGTGCTCTCGTTCGGGCAGCCGGTGGAGGAGCCGCTCGCGCCGCTGTGTGAGCGCTTCCTCGCGAACACCGTGCGGTACTGGCAGGGCTGGGTGAAGCACTGCGACGTGCCCCCGCTCTACCAGCACGAGGTCATCCGCTCGGCGCTCGCGCTCAAGCTCCATTGCTTCGAGGACACGGGCGCCATCGTCGCGTCGACGACGACCTCCATCCCCGAGGCTGCTGGCTCGGGCCGCTGCTGGGACTACCGCTACTGCTGGCTGCGCGACGCGTACTACACGCTCGGGGCGTTCCGACTGCTCGGCCACTTCGAGGAGCGCGAGCAGTTCCTGGGTTTCCTCGTCGACGTGGCCTCGCGCACGCCCGACCTCGATCTCAAGCCGCTCTACCGCATCGACGGGCGCGTCGATCTCGACGAGCGTGTGCTCGATGACTGGGCGGGCTACCGCGGCGAGAAGCCGGTGCGTGTGGGCAACCAAGCGGCCGAGCACCTCCAGCACGACGTCTTCGGCGAGATGGTGCTCGCGCTCTTGCCGATGTTCGTCGACGAGCGCTTCGCGGATCAGATCACGCCGAGCCTCCTCGATCTCGTGGAGCGGCTCGCGGACAAGGCGATCCGCGTCGCGGGTCAGCCCGACGCGGGCATCTGGGAGTACCGAGGCACGTGGCGCCCGCAGACCTTCAGCACGCTGATGTGCTGGGCCGCCGCGGACCGGGCACAGCGGATCGCGATCCGGCATCGCCCCGCGCGCGCCGAGGGCTTCGGCCGTGAGGCCGAGCGCATCCGTCAGATGATCCTCACGCAGGCCGTGGATCCGCAGCGCAACACGCTCGTCGCCGATCACGGCGGCAAGACGATGGACGCCGCGCTGCTCCAGGCGATCACGCTGCGCCTCTTGCCCGCCGAGGACCCGCGCATGATCGCGACGGTCGACGAGGTGCGGCGCGAGCTCGAGATCGACGGCTGGCTGCGTCGCTACAGCGCGCCCGACGACTTCGGCGTGCCCGAGGTCGCGTTCTCTCTCTGCACGTACTGGTTGGTCGAGGCGCTCGCGATCACGGGCCGCCGAGACGAGGCACGCCGCGTGTTCGAGCGCACGCGCGGCATGGTCGTCTCACCGCTCGGCCTGCTCGCGGAGGACGTGGATCCGAAGAACGGCACGATGTGGGGCAACTTCCCGCAGGCCTACTCGCACGCAGGCGTGATCCACGCAGCCTTCGCCGCGTCCCCCACGTGGAGCGAGATGGGCTGACCTCACCGCTCGCGTCAGGCCGGCTTCGCGGGCGCACGCTTGGGGGGCGGGCCGCCGAAGAGCTTCACGAGGGCGGGCTGGATCGCGAGCGTCGAGATCAACGACGCCGTCATCGCGGCGGCGATGAGCTCGCCGAAGTGCTGGATGGGCACGAACGAGCTGAGCAGGAACGAGCCGAAGCCGAGCATGAGCGTGAGCGCGCTGATCACGATCGCGCGGCCCGTGCCTCGCGCGGTGCGCACGATGGCGGCGTTGCGCCCCAGGCCCAGCGCTTCTTCCTCGCGGAAGCGCGCGAGCGCGTGGATCGTGCCGTCGACGCCGACGCCGACGGCGATCGAGAACACGACCGCCGTGCCTGCGTTGAGCGGGATGCCGCGCACCACCATCCACGCGATGGTCGCGATGAGCGGGAGCACGTTCGGCGGCACCGCGATCGCGGCGAAGCGGAAGCTGCGGAACAGCAAGACGAGCGTAGCGAAGATCAGGACCACCGAGAGCCCGAGGCTGCCCACGAGATCGCGCACCACGGACTCGATGCCACGGCTGCCGATGTAGGCCTCGCCCGTCACCGACACCTCGAGGCCGAGCGGCCGGAAGCGACGCTCCGCCTCGGCCTGGATCTCGTCGATGAGCGCGCTGGATCGACGCGCGCCGATGTCGGCGAAGCGCATCTCGACGTGCGCCGCGGTGCCGTCCGCCGTCAGGTAGAACGCCGTGGGATCGGGCGTGACGCGTGAGAGCAACGTGCGGAGCGCGACGATCTGCTCGCCGCTACGGAGCGGCACGTCGCGGAGCGCGGCCTCGCGCTCGTGCGGAGGCGCGTCGTCGGGGGGACGCGGGAAGCCGCCCAGGCGCTGCCACGCCGAGAGCAGGTAGTCGGGGAACGACGTCGCGCGGAGGATGCCCTCGCGCTGCGCGGTCCAGCGCTCGAAGTCGAGGATCGCCATGACGACCTCGTGCTCCTCGAGACGGTGCGGCTGATCGGAGACGAGCAAGACCTCGAGCGGACGAATGCCGTCCATCCGCTCGTCCATCATGCGCGTGGAGACAGCGACGGGATCGTCGTGCTCGAACGTGTCGGTGAGGTTCGTGTCGACCTTCACGAGGCCGGCCGCATAGAGCGTGGGCACCGCGCAGATCGACGTGATGATGAGCACCGTCCACGGTCGCTTCAGCACCGCGCGGGTGCCGTGGACCATGCCGCGCTCGATGATGCCGGCAGGCTCGCGCTTCTTGCTGTTGTTCTCCTCCGACGACGCGGAGAGACCGAGGCGCGCGGGCGGCTTGAGGTACGTGAGCAGCGCGGGGATCACGAAGATCGTGACCGTGTACGCGAGGATGGTGCCTGCGGCGGCCAGGCCTCCGAAGCGACGCAGCATCTGCGTCTCGGACACCATGAGCGAGCCGAGGCCCACGGCGCTGGTGAACGACGTGAGGAAGCACGCTGCGGCCATCGTCCGCAGCGCGCGCGCCGCAGCCTCGCGCGAGTCGCCGCGCTTCATGCGCCGCAGCTCTTCTTCCCACCGCGTGATGAGGTGCACCGCGTTCGAGAGCTCGATGATGATGATGAGCGTCGGGAGGACGTTCGAGAGGATGGTGAGCGGCTCGCCGATCCACGCCATCGCGCCGATGATCATCACGACGCAGATGCCGACCGCGACGAGCGGCAGGATCGTCGCGGGGATCCAGCGGAACGACGCGAAGAGGAGGATCACGCAGACGAGGATCGTCGTCGGCACGAGCACCATCTGATCGCGCGCCATGTGGCGCACGATGGCCGTACGGAGGTGCGGCAGGCCCGCGCGGTACACGCGCATGCCTGCGGGCGGCGGTGTCGCGTCGAGCCACGCATCGACGCGATCGATGAACGCCACGCGCTCGTTGCCCGTGCCGATCTCTTCACGCAGACGCACCACCACGCCGCCCAGCGTGCCGTCGGCGCTGATCAAGCGACCTACGACGAGCGGCGACTCCGCGACGGCGGCGCGGATCACGTCCACGTGACGCGCCTCGACCTCGCCCGCCACGATCGGCTCGCGATCGGCGTCGGTGACGCGCTCGGCGACGTCGTACATGCCGGCGGGGAAACGATCGGGCTCGGACGCGATCAGCGTCTGGAGCGCGGCCTCGACCTCGGGGTCGGTCTCGCCTGCCTCGGCCTCCGCGTCGAGCGCCTCGAGATCCTCGAGCGAGGCGTCGGAGTCCTCGCCCTCGTGGCCCTGCCCGCGCGGCAGCGGCGTGACGGTGAGCCCATCGACGCGCAGCACCTCGGGCTCGGCGGCGAAGTGCGTCGCGATGAGGTGCTGGTAGCGCAGGGCCTCGAGGCTCGTGGCGTCGTCGGCCTCGACCAGCAGCATCATCACGTTGTCCGTGTCGCCGAAGCGATCACGGAACGCGCGCACACGCTCCTCGTAGCCGCCGAACGAGATGATGAGGTTCTCGGGTGAGCTCTCGGTCTCGAGGCGCGGCACGCCAGCCAGCGCCCCCAGCGTGAGGAGCCCCATGACGATCAGGACCGCGACGCGCTGCCGCGTGACGAAGTCGGCGAAGTCGGCGAGGAACTTGTCGATCATCCGGTCGATCCGAGGCCGCAGCGAGAACGCCGGGGGGCTCGGGGGCGCCGACGATAGCAACGACTGCCCGGGCCGCGAGGAATTCCATCGACGAAGCGTGAGCGGACGCCGTCCCGTCTCCGAGGCCCCCGTCGGCGGGGTTGCGCGCCAGAGAGAGGGTCGTCGATGATGCGCGCGAACTCCGAGCCTCCGGGACCACGCATGAACCTGTTCGCCAAGAAAGATCTCGCGACCGTCGTCAAGGAAGCGACGGACCCGCAGCTCGCCGAGGGCCATCAAGGCCTCAAGCGTTCACTCGGAGCCTTCCACCTCACGATGCTCGGCATCGGCGCGATCATCGGCGCCGGCATCTTCTCGCTGACCGGCGCTGCAGCCGCGAACTATGCGGGACCAGGCATCGTCTACTCGTTCGTGCTCGGCGGCATCCTCTGCGCGTTCGCGGGCCTCTGCTACGCGGAGCTCGCCTCGATGATCCCGGTCGCCGGATCGGCGTACGCCTACTCGTACACGACGATGGGTGAGCTCGTCGCGTGGATCATCGGGTGGGACCTGGTGCTCGAGTACGCGTTCGGCGCTGTCGTCGTGTCGATCGCGTGGAGCGGCTACCTCGTTCAGGTCTTCGACTCGCTCACGCACGTGTTCCCGGGTCCCAACGGCGACGCGACGCAGAGCGTCTTCCACCTCTCGGACTCGATCCTGCTCCTCACCAAGGGCCCGTTCGAAGAGGTCACGCTCTCGAACGGTCAGACGGTGACGGGCTTCTGGAACGTCCCCGCGACGATCGTCGCCGCTGTGTGCGGCGGCATCCTCTACCGCGGCATCACCGAGAGCGCGTGGGTCAACAACCTGATCGTCGTCGTGAAGGTGCTGATCGTCTGCGTCTTCATCTTGCTCGGCATCGGCCTGGTGATGCCGGAGAACCTCTTCGTGAACGAGCACGCGAGCGGTCTGCTCGCGCTCGTGCCCGAGCCCACCATGGTCGACGGCGAGTCGCGTTACGGCTGGGGCATCGGCGGCGTGCTCACGGGCGCGGGCGTCGTGTTCTTCGCGTACATCGGCTTCGATGCTGTCTCCACCACCGCGCAGGAGGCCAAGAACCCGCAGCGTGATCTGCCGATCGGCATCCTCGGCTCGCTCGTCATCTGCACGATCCTCTACATCCTCGTAGCGCTCACGCTGACGGGCGTCGTCCACTACAGCGAGCTCGGCGTGCCGGCGCCCATCGCGGTCGGCATCAACCGCATCGTGGAGCTGCGCGAGTGGGACCCGACCGCCGCGTCCACGTTCACCTTCTTCGTGAAGCTCGGCGCGATCTCGGGCCTCACGAGCGTGATCCTCGTGATGATGCTGGGGCAGACCCGCATCTTCTACGCGATGTCGAAGGACGGCCTCCTGCCGTGGTTCCACAAGACGCACCCGACCTACAACTCGCCGCACGTCGCCACCGCCGTCACCGCGGTGTTCGTCATGATCGCGGGTGGCTCGATGCCGATGCACCTCGTGGGCGAGCTGGTCTCGATCGGCACGCTGCTCGCGTTCGTGCTCGTCTGCCTCGGCGTTCCGATCCTCCGTCGCACCAACCCCAACCAGGCGCGTCCGTTCAAGGTCCCTGCGCCCTGGGTGGTCGGCATCCTGGGCGCGCTGTCTTGCGCGTACGTGATGTACGGCCTGCCGGGCGACACCTGGCTGCGGCTCTTGGTGTGGCTCGTCATCGGCTTCGTCATCTACTTCGGGTACGGGCGCCGCCACAGCCTCCTCCAGAAGTCGCTCGCGAAGTGAGGCCGCGGAGCCACGCCCACGACGTGGGAGGCTGACCGGGTAGGGATCGCGCGACACCGCTCAGGGTCGCGCGACGAGCTCACAGCGACCGCTCACGCACGCGGCGACCACCTCGGGCAGCTCGACCCCGCGGCACGCGAGCGTCTCGCTCGTCTCGCACGACGTGCGCGCGCACTCGCGCTGATACTCGGCCCACGCCGCGCGAGTCCATGGCACCCGATCCTCGGGGCACGACGAAGTGCAGCAATCGCGCGGGGTGCCGATCATGCACGCGTCGTCGGTCGTGCACTCGGTGACCGCTGTGCTCGTGGTCGGCGGCGTGGAGGTCGACGTCGGTGAGACCGGCGGCTCGCGCGCAGGCAGGCGCTCGGTTCCGCCGCAACCGAGCGTCCACGACAGGAGCATCGAGGTCGTGAGGGCGAGGGCTCGGGGTCGTGTCTTCATGAGGGGTCGTCCTTCGCGTGTCGCGCGCACGTCGCGTCGCCGAGGCGCGACTCTCTCCCGTCAGATCAACGCGTCGATCTTGAGCTCGACGGCATCACCACCTCGCCAGGTGTCGGGCCGAAGCGTGCCGACGACGTTGGCCGTGTCGCCGAGCCGCTCGACCTCCGCGCCCATGCCGTAGCCGAACGCGTGCACGCGCTCTCGACCGAGGCGCAGCGAGAGCTTGAGGTGCCCTGTGCCCACGGAGCTCATGTCCTCGATCTTCGCGGCCTGCGCGAGGAAACGAGGCTCGGGGTTGCCCGCGCCCACGGGCTCGAGGGCCGCGAGGTCCGACGCCTTGGGGAGCGGGAACGCGCCCCCATCGAGCATCACGTCGACGTGACGCACGCGAGGGCCGTAGGCGTCCTTGCGTAGCTCGCGGCACGCACGATCGAAGTCCGCGCGGAAGGTCTCGATCTGCGAGGCCTCGATGCGCACGCCGAGCGCGGCCTGGTGTCCGCCGAAGCCCATCAACGATCCGCTCGAGGCCTTCACCGCGTCGAAGAGCGGAAAGCCTCCGACCGTCCGGCCCGATCCGTGACCGTGGCCGCCCTCGAGCGTGATCACGATCGCGGGCGCCTCGAAGAGCTCGGTGAGACGCGCGGCCACGATGCCCACCACGCCGCGGTGCCACTCGCTCGAGGCGACGACGATGCCCCCCTCGATCTCGGTGCCGCTGCCGCCATGGAGGTAGATGTCGCGCACGGCCTGCGCGGCCTCTTCGGTGTTCTGCTCCTGGATCGCCTTGCGATCGCCGTTGATCTCCTCGACGCGCGCGGCGAGCACGCGCGCCTCGTCGATCGTGCGAGCGCGCAGGAGCGAGAGCGTGAGCGCCGCGTCCGCGAGCCGGCCTGCGGCGTTGAGGCGTGGGGCGAGACGAAAGGAGATGTCGGTGCCACCGATCGCGCCGTTGGCCTTCGCCATCTCGCGAAGCGCGACGACGCCGGGCCGCGCATCGCCGCCAGCGAGCTTGCCCAGACCGGCACGCACGAGGCGCCGGTTGTCGCCGTCGAGCGGCGCGACGTCGGCGACTGTGCCGAGCGCGACGAGATCGAGGAACTCTCGCGGATCGAGCTTGGGCATCACGATCTGCCGCACCGCCGCGCCGAGCGAGAACGCCAGGCCCGCGCTGGCCATCCCTTTGTACGCAAAGGCGCAGTCGCCGCGGTGAGGGTTGAGGAACGCGAGCGCGGGCAGCGTCTCTTTGGGCACGAGGTGGTGATCGACCACGATCACGTCGATGCCCGATCGCATCGCCGCCTCGACGCGCGGGTGGTCCGCCGAGCCGCAGTCGCACGTCACGAGCACACGCGCGCCCGTCTCCTTCACCTTGGCGAGCGCGGGGTCGCTGAAGCCGTAGCCGCCCTCGAACCTGTGGGCGGCCATCGCGACCACGTCCGCGCCCAGGCGCTCGAGGATCCCGCAGAGGATGGTCGTCGCGGTGGTCCCATCCACGTCGTAGTCACCGAAGACGGCGATCCGCTCGCCTGCGCGGATGGCACGCGCGAGTCGGTCGGCGGCGACGTCGCGATCGCGCATCGGCCGAGGGTCCGTGAGACCTGCGAGCTTGGGATCGATGAACTCGCGCGCAGCCTCCACGCTGGTGATGCCACGGTGGAGCAGCACCTGTGCGATCGAGGGCGAGAGGCCGAGCGCACGACCGAGCTCCCCCGCAGCGAGCGGGTCGGTCGGGCGGAGCTCGTATCGAGGTGCGGCCATCGAGACCGGCGAGCCTAGGGCGCACATACGGCGGAGACGAGGCGTAACGCGCGCGACTGACGCGCATCGCCCCATAACCCAACGAATCGAGCGACGAAGACGCGCCTTCCCGACGTCGACGACGATCTGCGTCGTTGGGTCGAGGACCTCCGGCCGCCAGCCGTCACTCGCGGTTGCCGCGCGCGGTGCCGGCCGTGGCGAGGGCGCGTCGGAGGCGCAGCGTGTCGTCGTCGTCTCCGGGCTCGGCGTCGACTCCGCTCTCGGCGTAGCGGTCTGCGAGCGTCTCGAGCGAGTCGTCCGCGGGGTCGGGCTCGGCGTCCTCGCCCGAGGTGACGGACTCGATCACCGACTCGCCCATCTGCTCGGCGAGCGGGTCCAGGCTGTGAACGCTCGAGTCGAGAAACCCGCTCTCGCGCGGTGCGGCCTCCGGCGCCGCGCGCTCGCGGAGACCTTCCGCCAACTGCGGGTCCACGTGCCCGGCGCCATCGATCAGTGGTCTGGTGTTGTTCGTTTTCATCTGGTTCTCCGGTGCAGAAACTGAGGGACCCAGAACGAATCGCTCTCGGTCGCGGATTGGTTGGGGCGCCGCGCGACGGGGTCTGCGAAGCAGACCCCTGGAGCGGGAGTGAGGAGGAGTCTTCGACGATCGAACCGGCGATCGGACACGCGCGCAGCTCACGAAGTGAGCGAGCACGGGAGAACCCGGGGGAGCTCGAGGGGCCAGAGGTCCCT
>JAFLCL010000023.1 GCA_017303575.1 Deltaproteobacteria bacterium | reverse complement strand
CGTCGGATCGCTCGTCGTGGGCGCGAGCGGCGTCACGGTGATCGTGCTCGCGCCCGCGTCGGAGCCGTTGCGGCCCGCGTACCACGCCACGCCACCGACTCCCGCGAGCACCATCACCGCCGCGAGCGCGATCGCGACACGCACGAGCCACGAAGAGCCTCCGCGCTCCTCGGTCGCCATGCCCATCGGCGCGATGGCGTCGGGATCGGTCATGCGCGACTCGAGCGGCGCGGGCGTCGGAGCGTTCAGCGGCGCGTACTGCACGGGCCCACCGCCCGGACTGACGACGAGCGCGCGCGCGGCTGAGGGAGTCGCTGCGGCGGTCTGCTCGTTGCGCACGCGCTTGAACGACTGACCGAAGGGCGTCGAGTCGACGAGCGGTCCACGCCGCACCTCGTCGTGGAAGAGATCCGTCATCAGCTGCGCGACACGCGCCGCCGACACCGCACGACCCGTGGAGGCGAGCCAGTCCTCGAGCGCGATCTGCATCTGCGCCGCGCTCTGCCATCGCTCGTCGACGGACTTCTGGAGGGCGCGCTGCACGATCGCGTCGAGCTCCATCGGGAGCTCGGGCCGCACGCTGCGGATCGAAGGCACGGGCTCCTCGATGACGGCCTTCATCGTCTCGTAGTCGGTCTCGCGCTGGTAGAGCGAGCGACCGGTGAGCGCCTCGTAGAGGCAGATGCCGAGCGCGAACACGTCGGAGCGCGCGTCGATGTCGCGGCCCAGGCACTGCTGGGGCGACATGTACGCGAACTTGCCCTTCACCACGCCGGCTTCGGTCTTCGTCGACGCGGAGCTGGCCTTCGCGATGCCGAAGTCGAGCAGCTTCACCTGCCCGCTGTAGCTCACCATGATGTTGTGAGGCGTGACGTCGCGGTGGACGATGTTGAGCGGGCTGCCCGTCGAGTCACGCGCGTTGTGGGCGTAGTCGAGCGCCTCGGCGACCTGCACGAGGATCTTCACCACGAGCTCGGGCGCGATGTGCTTTCCCTCGCGCGCTCGGCGGATCACCTTGCCGAGCGGGGCGCCGTGGATCCACTCCATCGCGATGAAGTACGTGGCCTCGATCTCGCCGAACTCGTAGATGTGGCAGATGTTCGGGTGCGCGAGCTGGATGGCGAGGCGCGCCTCGTCGAGGAACATCTCGACGAACGCCGCGTCGTCCGCGACCTGCGGCAGGATGCGCTTGATGACGAGCATGCGCGTCGCGCCGACCGAGAGGTTCTCGCGACCGAGGAAGATCTCGGCCATGCCGCCGAACGCGATGCGACCGAGGATCTCGTAGCGGCCGTAGGTGCAGATCGCGGGGAGTTGGTTGGCGTGGATCGCGGGCTTGAGCAGCGAGCGATCGGCCATCGGCGACGGTGCGACGCTGGTGTCGACGTCGAGGTCCACGTCGAGGTCGAGGTTCGCCAGGCCGCCCTCGTCGGGGCGCGGCAACGAAGGCAGGCCCGGCGTCGGCGGCGCGCCCTGAGGCTCGTCGGGCCGACGCGCGCCCTGCACCACGCCGCTGAGCTCGGGGATCGGTCGATTCGCGAGCTTGCCCGCGCTGGCAGGCAAGCGAGTCGGTGGCGGACGCGTGACGCCGCCGCTCGGTGCTGGGAACACACGCGGTCGCGCTGCGCCATCGGCCCCGCTCGTCGTCGGGGCCTTCGGCTTGTCGGGAGCCGAGCTCACGGTGGGAAGCATACGAGGGTTGGGATATCCTCGAAAGCATGTGCGTGCGGCGCTGGTTCGCCTTGGTCTTGGTCGTGCTCTCGATGCTCCCCGCGGCCACGCAGGCCCAGGACGCCTCGGCCGACGCGCAGCTCGCTGCGATCCGAGAGGACCTGCGACACGCGGGCTTTCGCAGCGCGGCCGCTGCCGTCGACACGTACCTCCAGCGCACGGACCTCACCGCCACGCAGCGCAACCAAGCGCTCGAGATCGACGCGATCGTCAGCCTCGCCCGACGCGACGAGGCGCGCGCCACGCGCTCGCTCAGCACGCTCTACACGCGCGATCCGGGGCATCGCCTCTCGGATCCGGACGCGAGCCCCGTCGTGCAGGGTGCGTTCGCTCGTGCGCGTGAGGCTGCGACGCCGAGCAGCGTCTCGATCGAGACGACGTCGGCGGCCTACCTCGGTCGCAGCGAGCCATTGGTCTCGCTGCGCATCGGCGAGGGGCTCGATCGTGTCCACGAGCTGCGCGTGAGCGTGCGCCTGCGAGGCACGCCGCGCTTCACGGCGCTCGTCGTCCAGCCGGAGACGGACGGGACTGCGAGCACGACGTTGCCGCTCGGCGCCGACCCCGGTGTGCAGGCGTTCGAGGTCTACGTCGAGGCGCTCGCACCCTCGGGCGCGAGCATCGGCACGTTGGGCTCCGCGACCGAGCCGCTCCAGATCGAGGTCGCGGCCGCCGCGCCCGTCGTCGCGCAGGTGGTGCCGCCCACCGAGCTCGAAGAAGAAGAGACACCCCGTGGTGGCGGCGGTGACGTCACGGGCGAGTGGTGGTTCTGGACGCTGATCGGCGTCGTCGTGGTCGGCGCGGGCGTCGGCGTCGGCGTCGGCGTCGCGGTGTCTCAGCCGCGCTCGCCCGACGGCACGCTCGGCAACGTGAACCTCCCACTCGTCACGTTCTGAAAGAGAGCGAATCCCTTCGATCTCGAGTCGGGCCGCGGCGGGGGGCGTTCGTCTTCGATCTCGAGAGTCTGAAAGCGGCGTCTCGCACACCGCGAGTCGGCCACGCTGCGCGCGAAGACTCGCGACGCGTGCCTCCTCGTTCGTCTTCGATCTCGAGAGTCTGAAACAGCAACTCCCGTCGCGACCCTCGCTCACGTGCATTCATGTCGCGAAGCGATCGGCGCCGTGGAGGTACGCGCCGCGAGGCCGCAGCCGTGAGGCACGGCGTGCTCGCGTCTGCGCTCTCTGTCCTCTTCGACGCGGACCCCGAGGTGCACCGCGAGGTCGACGCCCGAGAGGCACAGCGCACTCGCGTTGCGCACGTCGACGTCTCGCACACCGCGAGTCGGCCACGCTGCGCGCGAAGACTCGCGACGCGTGCCTCCTCGTTCGTCTTCGATCTCGAGAGTCAGAAACAGCAACTCCCGTCGCGACCCTCGCTCACGTGCATTCGTGTCGAACATCGATCGAGAGGTCGAGGAACGCGCCGCGACGGCGATCGTCTTCGATCTCGAGAGTCTGAAACGGCCGACTCCCGTCGCGACCCTCGCTCACGTGCATTCATGTCGCGAAGCGATCGGCGACGTGGAGGTACGCGCCGCGAGGCTGCAGCCGTGAGGCACGGCGTGCTCGCGTCTGCCTTCTTCGTCCTCTCCGACGCGGACCCCGAGGTGCACCGCGAGGTCTACGCCCGAGAGGCACAGCGCACGCGCGTTGCGCACGTCGACGTCTCGCACACCGCGAGTCGGCCACGCTGCGCGCGAAGACTCGCGACGCGTGCCTCCTCGTTCGTCTCGATCTCGAGAGTCAGAAACAGCAACTCCCGTCGCGACCCTCGCTCACGTGCATTCGTGTCGAACATCGATCGAGAGGTCGAGGTACGCGCCGCGACGGGACATCCGTGAGGCACGGCCTGCTCGCGTCCGCCTCTCTCCTCTTCGACGCGGACGTCGCGGTACGCCGCGAGGTCTACGCCCGAGAGGCACTCGCCCTTGCGTTCACGTCTCGTACCCCGCGAGTCGGCCACGCTGCGCACCAAGACTCGCGACGCGTGCCTCCTCGTTCGTCTTCGATCTCGAGAGTCTGAAACAGCAACTCCCGTCGCGACCCTCGCTCACGTGCATTCATGTCGCGAAGCGATCGGCGACGTGGAGGTGCGCGCCGCGAGGCTGCAGCCGTGAGGCACCGCGTGCTCGCGTCTGCGCTCTCTGTCCTCTTCGACGCGGACCCCGAGGTGCACCGCGAGGTCGACGCCCGTGAGGCACCGCATGCTCGCGTTGCGTCGGACGTCTCGCACACAGCGAGTCGGCCGGGCTGCGCGAAGACTCGCGACGCGGACGTCGCGGAGCGTCAGAGGCCGGTGAACGAGAGGTTGAAGTTGCCGCAGCCGCAGCCGGCGTCCGTGTAGCCGTCGATGAACAAGTAGTAGATGCCGGGCGAGAGCGACTGCGAGAAGCCCGACGCCACGGTCGAGTCGCACATGCCCGAGACCGTCCCGCAGTTGTCGTCGTTGCAGTTCAGCTGCGCGGGCGCGCTGGCATCGGTGCACACGTTGCGCATGTAGAGCACCGAGTCGTAGAGCGTGCCGGTGCAGCCCGTCATCGTGATGGTGCGCGCCGTCGGCACCACGAAGTATGCGACCGCCTCCGCGCCGTCTCCGCCGTTGGTGAACGGACAGCCGGTCATCCCCGGCGTGTTGACAAGGTCGTAGTCGGGGCCGAACGGGCACGTCGTGCCGGTGAGGTTGGTGAGGCCGGGCTCGATGGAGAACGGCTCACCACAACGATCGTTGGGGCCCGTCGCGGCGTTGATGTAGACGTCGACCGTGATCGACTGACTCATCGCGACCTTGCTGTCGACGAACACGTTGTAGGTGCCAGGCGCGAGATCGCTGAGGGTGAGCGCGCTCGAGGTCACGCCGTTCGCGTCGTCGTTGCAGCCCATCTCGGGGCCTCCCGTGCACGCGCACTGGCGCACGTAGAGCACGGTGTCCAGCAGCGACTGGTGGGTGGTGATGAACACGTCGGACGTCGAGCCGATGGAGAACGTCATCGTGGCCTCGGCGCCCGCCGCGCCGCCGCACGATCCGTTGTGCGTCGAGGTGCTGGTCGTGACGGTGAAGCGGCCACCCGGTGCGGTGACCGGCGTCGCGCCCGCGCACGTGCCGCACGTCGGGCACCCATCGTCGACCATGAGATCGCAGTCGTCGTCGACACCGTTGAAGCAGATCTCGGCAGGAGGCGCGCAGGCCTCCCACTCGCAGCTCGCGCAGCGCTGGGTGCCGCTCGAGCCGCACGTCGTGGTGCAGCTGCGGATCGCGCCGTTGCGGCAGGAGAAGCCCTCGTCGACGACGGTGTCGCAGTCCTCGTCGCGATCGTTGCAGGTCTCGACCGGCGGCGTGCACGCGGCCGCGGGCACGCATGCCGCGCTGCAGCTGCGGGTGCCGGTGCTGCCGCACACGGTCGTGCACGTGGAGGCCACGCCCGCGCAGCAGCCGAAGCCGTCGTCGCACGTGCCGTCGCAGTCGTCGTCGCGACCGTTGCACGTCTCGGCCGGCGGGGTGCACGTGCCGAACGTGCAGCTCGATCCACACGTGCGCGTGCCGCTCGATCCGCACGTGGTGGTGCACGTCCCGGTGCTGCCCACGCAGCAGGCGAAGCCGTCGTCGCACGCGCCGTTGCAGTCGTCGTCCACGCCGTTGCAGGTCTCCGCGGGGGGCGAGCAGATCGACCAACCACACGTCGCGCCGCAGGTGCGCTCGCCCGTGGTGCCGCAGCTCGTCACGCACATGTCGGTCGTCCCGCGGCAGCAGGTCGATCGCGAGTCGCAGCCGCCCGTGCAGTCGTTGTCGAGGCCGTCGCACACGTCGGGTGCGCCGGGGAGCACGTCGGCGCGGCGATCGTCGCAGTCCGTCGCGGGCACACCGCCGATCGACGGGCACATCGCATCACCCGCACCATCGCCGTCGAAGTCGCGCGTGGTGTGACCGCAGGTGTCCGCGACCTCGTCGCACGTGTCGTCGGTGCAGTCCGTGCCGTCGTCGCAGGGGTCGGTGCCAACACCGCAGCTCATGTCGCCGCCGCACGTCTCGACGCCGTTGCAGAAGCGGCCGTCGTCGCAGTCCTCGGCCGTGTCGCAGGAGCGGGCGGGGCAGCCGTCGGGCAGCGTGCACGTCGTGCCGTCCGCGCAGAACGTGTCGTCGGGGACGTTCGTACACGCACCGCCCGCGCAGTCGTCGACGGTGCACGCGACGCCGTCGTCGCAGTCGGTGGTGCGCAGGCAGCCTGCGTCGCCGCGCCCGCCATCGCCCGGACCCCCGTCGGCGCTGGCGTCCTGGCTCGCGTCCATGCCCGCGTCGGTGCCCGCGTCGATCGGCGTCGGCCCTGCATCACTGCCTGCGTCGGGCGATCCGCCGTCGCCCGCGTCGGAAGGTCCTGCGTCCGGCGGTGGTCCACCGCCGAGCACGAGGTCGAGGATGATGTCCTGTCCGCGAACGAACGACTCCGTCGCCATCGTCTCGGCGACCACGCGACCGCTGCGGAGCGCGCGCACGGTGATCGTCACGCGGTTCGCCTCCGTGGGCCCGGGCCGGATCGAGAGGCTGTGCGGCCACTCGGTGGTCAGCGGGAAGCTGCGGTTCTCCACGTGCCCCGTGGTCTCGCCGCGGATGGTGAACTCCAGCGTGTCGACGTCCGTCGGTGGCGTCAGCGTGCTCGACGTCACGCGCACGAGGATCGACGTCGCCTCTCCGCAGCCTGGGAGGACGAGGCCGATCGCGAGCGCCATCGAGGCGAGGATCAGCGCGAGCGAGCGACTGGGGAGCCGTGATGTCATGCGAAGCCGACGACGAGCATAGCCGACGGTGCCACCGTCTCGGAACAGACGACGGAAAGCGAAGAGGCCGCGCGGGTTCTCCGCACGGCCTCTCGCTCCTGCACTGGCGTGGCGCTCAGCCCGCGAAGGCGTCGAGCGCGATCGGCGCGTCCGGCAGACCGGCGTCGGGGATCGACACGGCCGCGTCGGTCGTCGACGGGCCGGCGTCCGGCGTCGTGCCCATCGTCACGTTCACGGTGAACTCACCGCTCGCCTCGGCCGCGAAGCCGTCGACGACCACGATGAACTCCTGGCCCGCCATCGTCGCCGTGACGGACACGCGCGAGGCGATGTTGCCCATCTCGGTGTCGATGTCGTCGTTGCACGCCACGAAGGCGCCGGTGCAGCTCGAGCGCACGTAGAGGATCGTGTCGTGCTCGGTGCCCACCGTGTCGAACACGAAGGTGCCCGCGCCCGGCGCCACCCAGCGATACGCGCGCTCCGGCGAGATCTCGAGCGTGTCGGGGATCATGCCGTCGGGGAAGCAGGTCGCGTCGGGGTTCGAGTCATTGCCGCCGAGCGTCGTGGTGCCCATGAACGTGCCGAGGCCCATCCACGCCGCGCCCGGCTCCGGGCACATGCTGGCCGGACCGATCACCTCACGCTGGAAGCACTCGTTGAACACCGTCGTGGCCTCCTCCGGGAGCTCCGCGCAGGCCTGGATCGCGGCGTTCACGGTCTCGACGCAGGCGGTGATCGCATCGCCGGCCGCTTCGCCGCAGCCCGCCGTCATGCGGCACGAGGCGTACGTCTCGAGCGCGGGCGAGACGCAGTCATAGTGCGCGGCCGAGGCCGAGCGCGCTGCGTTGTAGCCTTCCTCGGCGCACTCGAGCAGATCGCCCGTGGCGAGCTGATCCTCGACGCAGGCTGCGAGCGTCTTGTAGCCCTCGTCCATCCAGCGGCACTCGCACTCCTGCGTGCGCGCCGCGGTGATCGCGTCGCTGTAGGCCGCGAACGCATCGCCCATGCGCATCGCTGCGTCACGGTTCGCGTCGGGCGCTCCGCCGCCGCCGGTGTCCACGGCGCCGGTGTCCATGGCATTGCCAGCATCCGTCGCCTCGGCAGCCGGGCCGCAGCCCACGCCCACCACACCCAAGAGCGATCCCACGACCAACCATCCACGGTTCGAAAGCATCAGCGTCCTCCAAAGGGAAGCGCCGACCTTGGCCGCCGAGGGTGCGTCGCGCAAGGGCCAACGCTCCACGTGAGAACGAGAAGCCCGCTTCCTGCGAGACGAGAGGGCTCTACTCGTCCTTCTTACGCGTGAGCGGTAGCGCGACGCTCTTGTCGTCGCCCTCCCAGAGGCCCCGCACCGCGGGCTCGATGGGCAGAGGCTGCGTCGGCACCCGATCGACCGGCTTCTTCTGCCGCAGCTCGACCTCGACCACCTCGACGTCCGACATCGAGAGATCCTCGGAGCTCTTCTCGGGCTCCTCCATCCCGCGATCGATGTCCGGCTGGGGCGCGGCGAGGTTCGGTGCGCCCGCGGTCGGTGCTGCAGTCCCGCCCGCCGACGTCGCCGGCTCCTTGCCCAGACGCGCGCGGGCTGCGCGGACGCTGGCGCCGAGCGGCTCCGCGTCGGTGTGCTCGGTCGTCGAGCGGAGCACGGACGCGAGCGCGCGCGCCATCTCCTTGGCGGTCTGGTAGCGCTCCTCGGGATTGGCCGCGAGCGACTGCTGGATGACGGTGTCGAGCGCGGCCGGGATGTCCTCGCGCTCCGCCGTCAGCGAGGGGATCGCGCCCTTGCGGACGGCGAGCAGCACCTCGAGATCGTTCTTGCCCGTGAAGAGGCGCTTCTGCGCGAGCGCCTCCCAGATCACCACGCCGAGCCCGAAGATGTCGGTGCGCGCGTTGGCCTTGGCGCCCGTGATGAGCTCCGGCGCGCAGTACGCGAGCTTGCCCTTGATCACGTTGGGACGCGTCATCGACGCGCGATCCATCGCGCGGGCGAGGCCGAAGTCGGTGAGCTTCGCGGTGCCGTTGGTGCCGAGCAGGATGTTCGACGGCGAGACGTCGCGGTGGATGATGGGCGCCGGCTCACCGGTGTCGGTGGTGCGGTCGTGCGCGGCGCTGAGCCCTCGCAGCACCTCGATGCCGATCGCGGCGACGAGCGGCCACGGCGTGACCTTCATCGCGCGGTGGTAGCTCCGCACCCACTGGAACATGTCGAGGCCTTCGACCCACTCCATGACGAGGTAGTAGCCACCCTCCTCGTCGCGTCCGAAGTCCATGATCTGCACCACGTTCGGGTGCTGCAGCTGCGAGCCGACGCGCGCTTCCTCCTCGAACATCTTGATGAACGAGGGGTCGGCGTTCTTGCCCGCCTGGATGCGCTTGATCGCGACGAGCTTCTGGAACGAGCCGGCACCCCGGACGAGCGCCTTCCAGACCATCGCCATGCCGCCCTCGCCCGCGGGCGAGACGAGCTCGTACTTGCCGACGATCAGGCGTCCAGGTGCGTCGAGATCGGCCATTCGTGATTCCGGAGGGGACGATACGCGACGAGGTGCGAGGCGCGCAACGAGAGCCTGCTCGTCCTTGCGTGTCGGAGGGTCGATCCCCAAGGATCCGCCCGTGGTCACGTCCCGGCTCTCCACGCGGCGCATCGCGCGCATCGCCGATGTCCCCGCCGTCGAATGGGACGCGCTCGTCGGCGACGACGACCCGTTCGTCGAGCACGCGTTCCTCCACGGCCTCGAGGTGAGCGGCTCGGTGGGACGCGGCACGGGCTGGCTGCCCACGCACGTGCTCGCGATGGAGGGTCGAGACGTCGTGGGCGCGCTGCCTCTCTACGAGAAGGACGACAGCTGGGGCGAGTTCATCTTCGACTTCCAGTGGGCGCGCGCCGCGCAGGCAGCGCGCATTCGTTACTACCCGAAGCTCACCTCGATGGTGCCGTTCACGCCCGCGACGGGGCGCCGCTTCCTCGTGCGCGAGGGCGTCGATCGCGCGGCGGTGGTGCACGCGCTCGTCGAAGGCGCGCTCGAGGCGGTCCGCGAGCGCAAGGCCTCGTCGCTGCACCTCCTCTACCTCGACGACGACGAGCGCTCGCTCGCGCTGAGCCACGGGGGCTTCGCCGCTCGGCTCTCGCTCCAGTTCCACTGGACCAACGCGGGCTACCGCGACTTCGATCACTTCCTCGAGTCCTTCCGCTCCTCGGCGCGCAAGCAGGTGAAGCGCGAGCGTCGCATCGTGGCGGAGAGCGGCGCCGTGGTTCGCGCCATCCCCGGTCCCGAGCTGACCGACAAGCAGTGGAACGCGCTCGAGGTCTTCTACCGCCTGAACGTCGCGCGCCACGGCTCGTTCGCGTACCTGAGGCCACCGTTCTTCCAGCACCTGCGCGCGCACCACGCCTCGCGCGTGCTCGGTGTGATCGCCGAGCAAGACGGCGAGCCGATCGCGGGCTCGTTCAACTTCGAGAAGGGCAAGCACCTCTACGGCCGCTACTGGGGCACCACCGTCGAGCAGGACATGCTCCACTTCGAGTGCTGCTACTACCAGCTGATCGCGCACGCGATCGCGCGCGGTCAGACACGCTTCGAGGCCGGCGCCCAAGGCCACCACAAGCTCAAGCGCGGCCTCGTGCCGAGCGATGTGCACAGCCTTCACTTCATGGCCGATCCCCGCCTGCGCGCGGCCGTCGAGGTCTTCTGCGAGGAAGAGGCCGCGTACATGCGACACGAGATGGACGCTGTGATGGGCGAGAGCCCCTTCAAGCGCGGCGACTCCGAGTGAGCCCGCGCGTGCTCACGATCGCGACGATCGGGATCGCGCTCGTCGCGCTCGTCTCGTCCGCGTGGTCGTCGCCCACGGAGGCGCAGCGGCGTGCCACGCGACGTCGCACGCCGCGGGTGATCGTGCTCGACGAGATGGACTGCGACATGGGTCGCTGGCCCGAGCCTCACTTCGTTCCGATCGCGCCCGAGCCCGAGTGTGCGCTCGGCGCGTTGATGCAGGCCTGCGGCGCGCCTGCGCCCGCCACGTGTCCGGAGGACGCAGCCGCGCTCGACCGTGCGCTCTTCGCGTCGTGCGACGTGGGGCGCGACGCGCTCGTGGCGCTGACGTACTCGATGGATCGCGAGGGCATGCCGCCGCCGGTCGAGGCGCTCGTCGATCGGTTCGGCGCGTTCGTGGATGACGTGCACGGCGACGTCGATCGCGTGTTGCTGCTCGAGATCCTCCGTCGCGCGTCGCGCTACGCGCCCGCGGTGACGCTCGCGACGCGGCTGATCGACGAGGCGCGCGATCCCGCGATCCGCGAGCTCGCGCGGGATCGTCTCGTCGCCATGCTCGAGTACGACGACTGGGACGAGAACGGCGTGACCGACGTGGACTTCGCGACGCACGTGCAGGTGCCGTCTCTCGCGGATCGTCCCTGGGCGCTCGGCGTCGCGAGGCGCGTGCTCGCGCGCGTGGGCTGCGCGACACCGCGCGAGCGCATCGAGGCCGCGCTGCGAGCACGCTTCGGCGTGGACGTGGAGCCGCAGGTCGAGCGCACGCTGATCGATGGGCCTCTGGGCGACATGGATCCCATCGTGCTGCGTCAGCGCGTCCGCGCGCTGCCGCTCGTGTCGTGTGCGCCCGAGCCGGAAAGCGCGATCGCGTACCTCCGCGTGCAGGAAGACGGCTCCGTCGAAGGCGCATCGACGAGCGTGTGCCTCACGTCACTCCTCACTCGCCTACGCCCCATCGTCCCCGCCCCCGCAGGCGGCGCGGTCGAAGCGCGCTTCGTGCTCGTCTTCGCCGCATCTCGCTGAGCGAGCCCTCTCCCATGCCGAGAGCCGCGGTGCTGCACCTCTCCCGCGACGGAGTAGGTCGCCGCACAGGAGCGCGCGCTCCCGATCCCGAGCATCGGAGCTCTGCACCTCTCCCGCGACGGCGGGAGAGGTCGAGTCGCGAAGCGACGAGGGTGAGGGGACGCGAGAGCGAGTCGGTCACACGAGGACGAGCGCGCTCACCTCGACCCTGCGGGTGCAGACGAGCATCATCGCGTCATGAAGCTCCCCGTGCTCTCGGGTGTGGTGCGGCGTCGCATCCTCGCGAACTACCGGATGGATCCCGACGTCGCCGCGCGGTGGGTGCCGGCGCCGCTCAGGCCGAAGCTGCAGGGCGGGCACGCGATCGCGGGCGTGTGCCTCATCCGGCTCGAGGACATCAAGCCGCAGGGCCTCCCGTGCTTGCCGGGCATCACCAGCGAGAACGCGGCGCATCGCATCGCCGTCGAGTGGGACGACGCCGAAGGGCGCACGCGCGAGGGTGTGTTCATCGAGCGACGCGACAGCGACTCGTGGCTCAACCAGCTCGCGGGCGGTCGCATCTTTCCGGGGCGACACGGCGCCGCGCGCTTCGAGGTGAACGACGACGGCGCTCGCATCGGCTTCCGCATGCGGGGCGAGGAGGGCCTCGCCATCGCCGTCGACGGTGTGCAGAGCGACACGCTTCCTGCGAGCTCGGTCTTCGCCGATCTGCGCGAGGCCTCCGCGTTCTTCGAGGGCGGCGCGCTCGGCTACTCGCGCACCGACGATCCCTCGCGCCTCGATGGCATGCAGCTCGTCACCGACACGTGGACCGTCTCCGCGCTCGCGCTCGAGCGCCTGGAGGCCTCGTTCTTCGAAGACGGCGTCCGCTTCCCGCGCGGCAGCGTCGTGATCGATCACGCGCTCGTCATGCGCGACATCGGCCACCGCTGGGTCTCGCAGCCCGACCTCGCGTGCCCCTGCGAGACCCCGTGAACGCGGTGCTCGACACCCTCGCCGATTTGGCTAACTTGGCGACATGGTACGACGAAGCACCGCGACGGTCCGCGAGGTGAGCGCGCCGAAGCGCGTCACGATCGGCCGTCTGCGGGATCAGCTCAGCGCGCATCTGGCTCTCGTGCGGGAGGGTGGCGAGGTGGTCGTCCTCGATCGAACGGTGCCGATCGCTCGACTCGTGCCCTACGAGTCGGTCGAGAGCGCGGACGGCCTCGACGACCTCGTCGCACGCGGCCTCATCACGCGGCCGACCGAGACTGCGGACTGGGCCGCGTTCGATCGCATGCCGGCCCCCAGGCTGAAGGGCAACGAGCTCCTCGAGGCCGTGCTGGCAGACCGTGACGAGGACTGATCGAAACGACCGTTCCGTGGTCGGCCGCGATCTCGCATTCTGGGACACGAGCGGGATCGTCTTGCTCTGCGTGCCTCAGCGCGACGCCAGCCGCGCGCTGGCGGTCCGGCGGACTTCGCCGCCCGGTGTGCTCTGGTGGGGCACTCGTCTCGAAGTCCGGTCCGCGCTCGCGCGCCTCGTCCGCGAGCAGGTCATCGACGACCCGGGTCGCACGGCCGCGTGGCAGCGATACGAACGCATCGAGAAGGTCTCGCGCCTCGTCGAGCCCGCGCGCGAGGTGCTCGATCTGGCCTCTGTCCTCGTCGACGACCACCCGCTTCGCTCAGGCGACGCGCTTCAGCTAGCGGCAGCGCTCTCGCTCGTCAGGGGCAAACCGAAGAATCGAGTGTTCGTCGCGTTCGACATCCGACTGGCCGCGGTGGCGCGCGACGTGGGGTTCGACGTGCGCCCGTGACGCAGATCAGCCCTGTTTCGTGGGCTTCTGGCGGATCAGGCCTTCTTGCGCGGTGGACGCGACGAGCCTGCCTGCGCGTGTGAACACGCGACCTCGCACGAGGCCTCGGCCGCCGCGCGCGGCGGGGCTGTCGATCACGTGCAAGAGCCACTCGTCGACGCGGAACGGCTCGTGGAACCACATCGCGTGATCGAGACTGGCCACCTGCATGCCGGGCGTCATCCACGTCACGCCGTGAGGGAGCAGCGCGGTCGTGACGAACGAGTAGTCCGACGCGTACGCGAGCAGGTAGCAGTGGAGGGCGGGATCGTCGGGGAGCTTCTCGATCGTGCGCAGCCACACCGCGCGGTGAGGAGCCTTGGGGCCGTGACCGAGCAAGTCTTCGTCGTCACGATCCACGGCGCGGAGCTCGAAGGGACGCACAGCGAGCGCGCGCTCTCGCATGCCCGCAGGAAGAAGGTGCGCGCGCTTGGCCAGGCGCTCCTGCTCGGTGGGCAGCGTCTCGGGCGCGGGCACGTCCGGCATCGCGTCCTGGTGATCGAAGCCGTCCTCGAGCACCTGGAACGACGCGCTCATGTTGAAGATCGGCTGACCGTGCTGGATCGCGCGCACCCGTCGGGTGGTGAACGAGCCACCGTCGCGGATGCGATCGACGTCGTAGACGATCGGACGACTGACGTCGCCGGGCCTCAGGAAGTACGCGTGGAGCGAGTGCACGTGACGCTCTCGCGGCACGGTCTGCACCGCAGCCGAGAGCGCCTGTCCCAGCACTTGCCCACCGAACACGGTGCCCCAGCCGAGGTCCTGGCTCTGCCCGCGGAACAGGCTCTCTTCCACGCGCTCCAGGGCGAGCTGCGAGACGAGCTGCTCGAGGACCTCACGACTGGAGAGCACCATCGATCACCTCCGCGGGCCACCCTGCGAGGGACCACGCGAGCCACCACCGCCGCCGCGCGATCCACCACCGCCGCCGCCGCGTGATGCACCGCCCTGGCTCTGCGCCGGACGACCGCCACCACCCTGAGGGCGCGCGCCGCCACCACCGCTGCTCGGCGGACGCCCGCCACCACCACCACCACCGCCTGACGATCGGCCCTGCGGTCGCGGTCCACGGCCATCACGACGCCCACCGCCGAAGCGGTTCTTGCGGCTGTCGTCGTCGGGCTCGCTGCCGGGCGGCGGCACCGAGGCGAGGGCGCGCGTGAGCAGCTCGTCCTCGACGCGATCGACCTTCACGCGCGTGAGCTTCTCGATGTCGGCGAGGAACTGTCGCTCGTCCTTGCTGCACAGCGAGATCGCCATGCCCGCGGCGCCCGCGCGACCGGTGCGGCCGATGCGGTGCACGTAGGTCTCGGGCACGTTCGGGAGCTCGTAGTTGATGACGTGCGAGAGGCCATCGACGTCGATGCCGCGCGCCGCGATGTCGGTCGCGACCAAGATGCGGAGCGAGCCGTCGCGGAAGCCGTTCATCGCGCGGTCACGCGCGTTCTGGCTCTTGTTGCCGTGGATCGCCGCGGCGCCGATGCCGGCCTTCTCGAGCTTCTCCACCAGGCGATTGGCCGCGTGCTTCATCTGCGTGAAGACCAGCACGCGCGCGAAGCTCGGGTCCTTGAGGAGCTCGACGAGCAGCGGGAGCTTGGCCTTGCTGTCGACGAAGTAGACGCGCTGCTCGATGCGCTCGGCGGTGGTCGCGGGCGGCGCGACGGCCACGCTGATCGGATCGATCAGGAGCGAGTCCGCGAGCTTGCGGATGTCGGGCGGCATCGTCGCGCTGAAGAACATCGACTGACGCTTCTTGGGGAGCCCCGCGATGATCCGCTTCACGTCGGGGAGGAAGCCCATGTCGAGCATGCGATCCGCCTCGTCGAGCACGAAGTACTCGACGTCGCGGAGGTGGAGGGCGCGCTGGCCCATGAGATCGAGGAGACGCCCGGGCGTGGCGACGAGGATGTCGACGCCCTCACGGAGCTCGTCGATCTGCTTCTTCTCGCTCACGCCGCCGAAGATGACGGTGTGATAGAGGTCGAGGCCCTCGCCGTAGGTCGTGAGGCTCGTGCCGATCTGGCTGGCGAGCTCGCGCGTCGGCGTGATCACGAGGCCACGCAGCTTCACGTCGTCGCTGGTGTTGGCCGAGAGCCGCTGGAGCATCGGCAGCGCGAACGCAGCGGTCTTGCCGGTGCCGGTCTGCGCGCAGCCCAGCACGTCGCGCCCGGTGAGCGCGGGAGGGATGGCCTTGAGCTGGATCGGCGTGGGGACGGTGTAGCCCTCGCGCGCGACGGCCTCGAGGATTTCGGGCAGGAGGCCCAGATCGGAGAAAGCAGAAGGAGAATTCACGCGCGCTCCTTCGCACGCCACGCGGTCGACGCAAGCGTTCGTCCGTCGACCGTCGCAAGATCGCCCCATGTCCGGGCACGACGACGAGCACCGCTCGACGAGCGCGCGAGCTGGACGTGGCGCGGATGGAGCGACCGACGGCGAGCGCCGAGCTTCACTTCACCACGGCGATCGTCTGCACGTTCGACACGATGAGCCGTCCGCGAGCGTCGAAGAGCTCGCGCAGCTCGCTCGAGAATCCGTGCTGCGTCGCGAGCGCGCGACCTCGGTACGAGAAGGGTCCCGGCGCAGGCGTGTCGAGCAGCTGCGCGTGGAACGTGAGGGTCACGAGCGGTCGTGGCCCCGTCTCGAGCACCATGAGCGTGGGCCAGTAGGAGTCGACGAGCGCCAGCCACTCGGGGGGTCCCCACGACGACGCCCCCGGCGCATGGACGTAGCCCTCGGCGCTCGGCACGGTCGCGCCCGAGAAGGGCAGCGATCCCACCGGACGAAAGTCGAGGTGCTGCGTGAACGTGGGCGCGATCGGTGGTCCGAGCGGTGCGCGCTCGAGCGTGTCGAAGGCGGGCAGCGTCGGCGCCTCGACGCTCTGATGATCGCGATCGTTCGGACGATCCTTGGCGAGCGTGATCGTCGCGCGCGCTCGGACCTCGTCGTGCCCAGTCGGGTCCTTCTGGATCACACGCACCTCGTACGCCGAGACGCCGTTGCCGCGCCGCAGCGACTCCGCGCTCACCGTGGCGAGACCCGCCGAGACAGGCGCGAGGATCTCGCAGGAGATCGCGCGCACGATGCGATCGCCATCGGGCTCGGCGTGCATCGCCGCGCGCGTCGTGGCCGCGACCACCAAGCCGCCGAACACACCGCGCCCTTGCTCCCACCCGCTCGGCACGTTCCAGAGGAAGCTGTCGTCCGCCGTGCGCGTCAGGGCGGTCGCGAGCGAGAGATCGTCGGTGCCTGGATGTCGTTCGCTCATCGGCCGCGGTGTGTCACCAGCACGGAGGCTGCGCCACGGCGAGCGACGGATCCTCGTCGCCGCGGGGGTGTGGCACGCCGCGACCGAGCTGCGCGTCCGAGTCGAGGCCCCAGCACACGAGCTCGGCGCCCGCGTCGAGGATCGCGCACGCCGTGCCGCCGCGCACCGAGACCACGTGCGCGCGACGTCCCCCGAGCGCCTCGAGCGGCGTGGGGATTCTGACGTTCTGAGCACTGAGCAGCCTCGTGTCGCTCGAGCCCCAGCCGAAGACGATCCCGTCGCTCGTGATGCCGTACATGGAGTCGCCGGTCGTGTCGCCGGCCAGCTGCGCCAGCGGCATGGGGCTCGTGAGCGCCTGACGCACAGGCGTGCAGCGCTCCGTCCCTCGCATGAAGCAGTCCTCGAGATCCGTGGGCGATGCCCCGAGCAATGCGTTCGCGTGCCCCCAACATCGAGGCTGGCCAGCGACGAGCACGCAGGTGTTGGATCCGCTCGCAGCGAGGTGCGTCGCGCCGGAGCGCGGCAACGGCACGCCCGTCAACGATCTCGCCGACGGGGTCGCGCCGAGCTGCCCTGACTCGTTCGCGCCGACGCCGCGGATCTGACCGTCGTCGCCGAGCGCCACAGTGGCCTCGTAGCCTGTGGCCAGCGTGCCCTCGGCGTCGTCCACGGGCCCGAGTTCGGTCGCTGGCGTGGCGGACTCGATCCACGCGTCGTCGTCTCCGCCATCGCCGAGACATCCGAGCGAGCGACGTCCCCAGCACGACACGCGACCGCTCGTCTCGAGGGCGCACACGTGCTGATCGCCTGCGACCAGCCGCGTCGCCGAGATCGGGCTGCCGTCCGCCGACGAGGTGATGCGTCGGACGGTGCGATCGATGACGCCCGCTGCGTCACCCCAACAGTGCACCTCACCGCCGGTGAGGCGGACGCACGCGATGGAGCGCCCCGTGAGCACGATCTCCTCGACGTTCTCGAGGCCATCGATGCGCACCGGGCGAGGGTGGCAGTTGCCGGGGCCGTGGTAGCAGTCCACGCCCGTGCCGGCGTCGGCGATGAGTGGGTAGTAGCCCCAGCAGTACACGTAGTGATCGCTCGTGACAGCGCAGGTCTCGGTGGCACCGACCGCGACGTCGACCACACCGGGTCCGACGGCGCACGTGTCGCCTGCATCGGTGCCGGTATCCGTGGGGGCATCCTCGGCGGGATCCGTGCTGGCATCGGGCGTTCCGGCGTCGGCAACGCTCGCCGTGGTGGGGAGGCAATAGCCCTCGACGGTGCACACGGAGTCGGGGCACTGAGCGCTCGAGGTGCAGCCAGACTGGCACTCATCGGCGACGCACTGGAGGCCTGCCGCGCAGTCGGTCTCGCAGGTCTCGCGCGCGATCGAGCACGCGCGCACTCCCACGCTCACGTCGACGAGACATCGCTCGCCCGCGCTGCAGTCTTCACTGGTCGTGCACTCCACACGGCAGCGGCCACCGACGCCGCACACAAAAGGTGGTTGGCAGTCCGTGTCGGCGCTGCAGTCGCCACCCAACGAGACGCGGGACTCGCACCCGAGGGTGCCAGTCGCCGCTGCGAGCCAGAGTGCTCCCGTGATCCACAGTGCGCCCGATCGAGCCGAGATCATCGGTCCTCGAGGATGCGTCGGAGGATCGCGAGCGCTTCGTCGAGCTCGGTCGGTGGCAGCGTGGTGAAGCAGAGACGCACCCAGTCTTCGTAGTCCTTGCCGCTCGCGGTGCCGGGCGTGAGCAGCACGCCCTGGTCGACGCAGCGCTCGAGGAAGCCGAGGGGCGACTCTCCATCACGACGGCGTCCGCGCGTGTCGACGAAGAGGAACGTGCCACCCGGCGGCCTCGGCACCGAGAGCGCATCGGCCGCGCGGTGCGCGAGCTCTCGGTAGTGCGCGCGCGTGGTCGCGATCCAGTCGCGCCCCTCGACGAGCACGCGCGCCGCCGCGAGCTGGAACGGACGCGGCGCGCAGTACGTCATGAAGGTCTGCACGCCGCGGATCGCCTGCATCGCCGAGGCGGGGCCGTGCACGAAGCCCACGCGGGCGCCTGCGAGGCCATACGCCTTCGACACCGAGTGCACGACGACGGCGCGCGGTCGCAGGCGAGGGTGGGTCCACGCAGACGCGGGCTCTTCCTCGAACCACAGCTCTTCGTAGACCTCGTCCGCGATCACCCAGAGGCCGTGTCGCTCGGCGACGTTCGCGATCGCGTCGAGGTGCGCCGCCGACAACATCGAGCCCGTGGGGTTGTGCGGCGTGTTCACGTAGATCGCGGCCGTCTTCGGTGTGACGAACGACTCGAGGTGCGCCTCGAGCTGCGCGACCGTCGTCAGCACATTCAGACGATCCCAGAACGGCACCTCGATCGCGCGGCCGCCGCGACGCTGCGTGGTGCCTCGCACGAGCGGCCAGAACGGCGCGAGCAGCAAGAGCTCGTCCCCGGGAGACAACAGCGCGTCGACGACGACGGCGATGCCGGCGGTCGCGCCGGACACGACCTGCACGAGCTCGCGATCGAGGGTCACGCCCGAGCGGCGCGCGACGTGCGCGAGGATCGCATCGAGCAGGACGGGCTCGCCTTGGACGGGCGAGTAGTTGTGGAGGCGGCCGTGATCGATCGTGCGGATCGCCTCGGCGCGCGCGCCCTCGTAGGGATCGAGGTACGTGTCGCCGACGTGGAGCGCGTAGAGATTCCCGCTGCCGTTGCGCTCGGTGTTCTGGCGGGCGCGGGCGACGAGCTTCGAGAACACGGCATCCGAGAGCCCCACGGAGCTCTCGGCGACCTCGGGAAATCGCGGCATCGCGCGCGATGGTAGCCCGCCGATCGTGCGCCGGGGTACGCCTCGGGCATGGTGCGTGCTGAGTCGTCGGGCACGGGCAGTTCGCTCTCTTGCTTGGCACACGCTGGCCCGTCGGAGCTCTCGATGATGCGCGCTCGCTCGGTTCGTCCTCTCCTCCTTCTCTCGTTGCCGATGGGGCCGCTGCTCTTGGTCGGCTGCATGTCGCACACGCGCGGCGACGAGACGGACGCGGGTCCGCCCGCCCTCGACGCTGCGCCGATCGGACGCGATGGGTGTGCGTGCGTCGATGGCGGGCCGCCGACCGACGCGTGGGTCGATCCGAGCTGCGAGCCGCAGGATGCGCGCGGGGTGGGCGGGTGTGAGGCCGAGCTCGGCTACGTGTGGAGAGGCGACTCGTGCTGGTCGATCTCGGGCTGCTCCTGCGAGGGCGAGGACTGCGGCGCGCTCGCGGCCACGGCCGAAGCGTGCCTCGCCGAGCACGCGCGCTGCGATCGGAGCTGCGGTGGCTTCGCGGAGGTCGGGGGCTGCTTCGAGACCGAGTACTGCGACTACCCCGATGGCTCGTTCTGCGGTGGCGACGACTCGACCGGCGTGTGCCGTCCGCGTCCCACGGAGTGCCTCGACCCTGGCGGCGTGCCTGCGTGCGGCTGCGATGGTGTCGACTACGTCTTCGACTGCAACGCGTACCTCGCGGGCACCGACATCCGCTCCTACGGCCCGTGCGTGACGACGCATGCGTACGACACAGCGAAGGCGGATCGATACTGCGCGCCCACCGACGGACCGGCGTGGACGATCACGCTCACCACCTCGCGCGAGACCTGCGCGGACGAGCCGCTCGATGGCTCGATCGAGCTCAGCGTGTGGCACGCCCTCGAGCGTGCGTCGCCCGAGACCGTCTACGAGCTCGGTCGTGACTTCGCGGGCGATGGACAGGCCCGCGTGTGCGGCAGCACCGACGCGCCCTGTGACGTCGCGGAGGGCACCATCGTCTTCCACGTGTTCGCGCCGGGTGAGGTCGCGCGCTTCGACTTCGACATCCGCACCGAGGACGGCCGTCGCTTCGCCGAGACGAACGTCGAGATCGCGCGGTTCTGGTGTCGTCTCGAGGGCCCCGGCTGCGGTTGAGGGACACGCAAACCCCCGGGCAGCCGCGCGCCGAGCGGGATATCCTCCCGGCCCATGGAGCTCTCTCAACTCACGACCGACGAGACGCTCGTGCTCGTCGGCCTCATGCGCGTCGTCATCCAGGCCGACGGCGAGTTCTCGAACCCCGAGCGCGAGCACGTGGCGCTCGTGCGCACCGCGCTCGGCACCGATCGCTTCACGCAGGCGATGCTCGAGGCGACGGACAAGTTCCCCACCAACGAGGTGTTGAAGACCGCGGCCAAGGCCGTGACCCGCGTCGAGGCGCGCAAGGCGATCCACGACGTGCTCGTGAAGATCGCCGCGAGCGACACCATCACCGCGGAAGAAGAGAAGCCGCTGCGCTGGCTCGAGTCGTGGTGGGAGATCGCGCGCACGTGATCGAGATCCCCGTCGAGGGCCGCTCGCGTGAGACCAAGATCCGGCGCGACGCGCAGGGTCGGTGGTGGAACGACGGCGTGCAGATCACGCACGACGCGCTCGCGCGTGCCTTCGATGGCTGGGTCGAGCGCGCCGAGGACGGCCGCTACTGCCTGAAGAACGACATCAACTGGGCCTACGTCGCGATCGAAGGGCCGCCGCTCTTCGGTCGTCGTCTCGAGCTCGACGCCGCGTCGTCGTCGCTCCGTGTGGAGCTCTCGGACGGCCGTGAGGAGAGCGTCGATCTCGCGACGCTGCGCGAGGGCCCCGACGGCGCGCTCTACTGCGACGCGCGCGGCGGCACGATGCCCTGCGGGCTCACGTCGGTCGCGATGATGAGCCTCGAGGATCACCTCGAGGAGGATGCCGACGGCGTGCTGCTGCGCGTCGGCGCGCGGAGCGTTCGACCGCCGCGCGTGGCCGATCCGCTCGTGCCCTTCCGCGGTGCCGTGATAGAGCCGGCCCACCCATGAGACTCGAGGCATGAGGCCGTTCTCGCGACAGGACATCGGCGCTGCGCTGATCGTGCTCGTCCTCGGCGGGCCGCTCGCGTACATGCTCGCGAGCGCGTTCGCCGATGGAGAGACGCGCCGTCGCGAGACGCCCCTGCGCTCGATGCTGGGCGACGCCGCGTACGAGGCGCTCACGCGGGGTCGATCGACCGAGGTGCACTACCTCGGCAACGACCGACGGGTGCCGGACTTCGAGCTGCGCGATCAGGATGGCCAGGCGTTCCGCATGTCGGACATGCGAGGGCAGGTCGTGGTCCTGAATTTCTGGACCGTCACCTGCGGTCCCTGCATCGAAGAGATGCCGAGCCTGGTGGAGCTCTCGCGCATCCTCGCGGATCGTGACGACGTCGAGCTCGTGACCATCTCGACGGATCGGACCTGGGAAGACGTGCGCACCGTCATCCCCGAGGGCACGCCGCTGCGCGTGTTGCTCGATCCCGACCGCGCCGTGGTGCGCGGTCGCTTCGGCACGCGCATGTACCCCGAGACGTGGATCGTCGATCGCCGCGGTGTGATCCGCATGCGTGTCGACGGCGCGCGACAGTGGTCGAGCGCGATCGCCGTCGACGCGATCGAGTCCTTCCTCTGAGCTTCCCCGCCCGCACTCCGCTTCTCTGCCCTCTGCCGTTGGAGCCCATCGATGTCGCTCGCGAAGAAGCTCCTCATCAAGCCCGGTCACAAGGTCCTCGTGCTGCGTGCACCGCAGATCGTGGCCGACGCGATCGCGCCGCCCGCGGGGGTGCAGCTCACCACGAGCAACACCGCACGCGGTCCGTTCGACGTGGTGCTGATCTTCGTCTCGAGCGGCAAGGGGCTGGGCGATCACGCGCCCAAGGCGCTGGCCGCGCTCGCGCCCGACGGCGTGCTCTGGTTCGCGTACCCGAAGAAGACCTCGGGCGTGTCCTCGGATCTCAGCCGCGACGAGGGCTGGCAGCCGCTGCGGTCGCGCGGCTGGGGGCCTGTCGCGCAGGTGGCGCTCGACGCCACGTGGAGCGCGGTGCGCTTCAAGCCCGAGGAGAGCATCGAGCGGCAGGTGCCCGCGCCGACGACGAAGGCGCCGAGCACCAAGACCGCGAGCTCGAGCGGCGGCGTGAAGCGACCGAGCACCGACCTCGTGGTGCCCGACGAGCTGAACGACGGCCTCAAGAAGAACAAGGCGGCGAACACCACGTGGAAGGCGCTCTCTCCCTCGCACAAGCGCGAGTACGTGTCGTGGATCACCGAGGCCAAGAAGCCCGAGACCCGCTCGCGTCGCATCGCGCAGGCGCTCGAGATGCTCGCGGCCGGCATCCGTGATCGGAACGCCAAGTACCGCGGCACCGAAGGCGCGTGAGCTTCCTCTCTCGGTCCTTCAGAAGAACGACGGCGTCGCGCCACGGCCTCCCCATGAACACACGCACCTCTCTCTTCGTGATCCTCCTCGCGTCGCTCTCGGGCTGTGGTGGAGGCACCGTCGTCGAGGACGCGGGCCTCGATGCGCCGATCGAGAGCCTCGATGCCGCCTCGCTCGTGGACGCCGCGCCGGCGGTCGATGCGGTCTCCGCCCCCGACGATGCGCCGCGCGCGCTCGACGGCGACCTCGCCTCCGACGCGCCGAGCGGCTCCGACTCCGGGACGATCCTGCCGACCTACGACGGCGGTGATCCGTTCGACGACGACGGTGGCCTCGGTGCGCCCGCGTGGGTCGAGCTCGACGTGATCACGGACGGCTCCGCGTGCCCGCCGCTCGATGCCTGCGGCGGCGACGTCGAGGGCACGTGGGACGTGACCGGCGGCTGCTTCGAGCTGCCGATCGAAGACGATCTCTCACGATGTCCGGGCGCCGCGGTCACGCGACGTGAAGGCCGCGCGCGCGGCCGCGTGACGTTCGACGGAGCGTTCGCGCGTCGCGTCGCGCAGTCCGAGGTCGTGGTCGAGCTCTTCGTGCCCTCGCTCTGCGCGGACTTCGTGGGCGGCTGCGACGCGATCGAGGATCTCGTGCGCATGGCCACCGTGGACTCCGAGTGCGTGACGGAGGCGTCGGGCAATTGTCGCTGCGCGGCCCGACAGGTCTACGCGATCGACGACGCCGACGGATACACGCTCGAGTCGAACCAGATCGTGTCGGCCACGCTCGGCCGCCGCTGGGACTACTGCATCGACGGAACGTCGCTGCGCTACGAAGACGTCACGCCTGGATCGACCATGCGTGAGCCGGGCATCATCGAGCTCGGCAGCAGGTAGCGCGACACGCGCATCGAGGAGCGATCGTGGGAGCACAGTGGAAGCAGAAGGGTCGTGAGGCGGCGGCGAACGCGAAGGGCAAGATCTTCGACAAGCTCGCGCGCGAGATCGCCGCGGCCGCGAGGAACGGCACCGACCCCAACACCAACGGGCGCCTTCGCATGGCGATCGAGGCCGCGAAGAAGGCCTCGATGACGAAGGAGACGCTCGAGCGTGCGATCAAGAAGGGCTCGGGCCAGCTCGATGGATCGCTCCAGTACGACACCGTGTTCTACGAAGGCTTCGCGCCGCACCAGGTGCCGGTGATCGTCGAGTGCCTGACGGAGAACAAGAACCGCACGTCGTCCAACATCCGCGTGCTCTTCCGCAAGGGCCAGCTCGGCGCGAGCGGCTCGGTGTCGTGGGACTACAACCGCGTCGGACAGATCGAGGCGATGCCGCCCGCGGGCAACGTCGATCCCGAGGAGGCCGCGATCGAGGCGGGCGCGCAGGAGGTCGAGACCGACGGCGAAGGCGGCTCGGTCTTCTATACGGAGCCCACCGATCTCGACGCCGTCGCGAAGCAGCTCGCCGAGCGGAAGTGGAACGTGACGGCGGCCAAGCTCGCGTGGCGTCCGAAGAACCCGGTGACGCTCGATGACGACGCCAAGCGCGCCGAGGTCGAGGCGTTCCTCGCGGCGATCGACGAGGACGACGACGTGCAGACGATCTATCCGGGTCTCGCGTGACGTCGTGATCGAAGGGCGCGTCGTTCGGATTCGGGAGCCGGGCGATGCGTCCGTGCTCGAGCTCGTCGCGCGACCGATCCGCGATCCCGGACCGGGCGAGGTGCGCGTTGCCGTGCACGCGGCGGGGCTCAACCGCGCGGACGTGATGCAGCGCAAGGGCTTCTATCCCGCGCCGCACGGCGTGCCTGCGGACGTGCCGGGCCTCGAGCACGCGGGCGTCGTCGAGTCGATCGGCGAAGGTGTCGTGGAGTGGAAGGTCGGCGATCGTGTGATGGGGATCGTGGGCGGCGGCGCGATGGCCTCGCACGTGCTCGTGCACGCCCGTGAGCTCGTGCGGGTCCCCGACGCGATGTCCTTCACGGACGCGGCGGCGATCCCCGAGGTCTTCATGACGGCGTGGGATGCGCTGTTCGTCCAGGCCTCGCTGCGACCGGGCATGACCGTGCTCGTCCACGCGGTCGGCTCGGGCATCGGCACGGCGGTCCTCCAGATCGCGCGGCGCGTGGGCGCGCGGCCGATCGGCACCTCGCGCAGCGCCGAGAAGCTCGCGCGCTGTGAGCAGCGGCTCGGCCTCGAGCACGGCCTCGTCGTCGCCTCGCAGAAGGGGATCGCGCCTGCGTTCTCGTCGCAAGTGCTCGCGCTCACCGAGGGTCGCGGCGCCGACGTGATCGTCGACACGGTCGGCGGCGGCTACCTCGAGGAGAACGTGCGCTCGCTCGCGCCGCACGGAACGATCGTGTGCCTCGGTCTGCTCGCGGGCGCGCAGGGCTCCTTGCCGATGGGCCTCTTGCTCGGCAAGCGCGCGCGCATCGTCGGCAGCGTGCTCCGGAGTCGTCCGCTCGAAGAGAAGATCGCGCTCGCACAGCGGTTCGCCCGCGAGGCGCTGCCTTGGCTCGCGCGCGGCGAGCTCTTGCCCGTCGTCGATCGCGTGCTGCCCATCGAGTCCATCGCCGAGGCGCACCGCGCGATGGAAGACGACGCGAACGTCGGCAAGATCGTGCTGACCCTCTCGGACCCGGCGTAGTCGAACCTTGGGGAGCCAGCCGGCGGGGGATCGCGATCATCCGCTGCGCGGCGTGATGAGCTCGCCACAGTAGAGGCAGCGGCCTCGCGAGGGCACCGAGGACTGGCCGCACGCTGTGCACTTCTTCGCGGTGGGTACGAGGCGATGGGCGGGCAGCCGATCCTTCGAGAGGCCCTTGCCCGTGGCCTTCATGAGGAGCTCGACGTACGAGAGGCTCGACTGCTCTTGCGTGCCGGCCCAGTCGATCAACGAGTCGCCGTCGAGCAGCACGCCGACGAGGCCGGTGGCGCCCTGGCCTTCACCAGCGAACGTGAAGAGGTGCTGCTCGCTTCCGTCGTGCATCACGAAGCCCACGCGGAAGTCCTCGACGCGATCCGTGACGCCCGTGAACCCGAACGACGTGGGCAGGGACGAGTACGCGTACGAGAGGTGCGAGATCTCGTCGAAGCGGATGGCTCGTTTGGTGGTGAGGAACCAGAGGAAGCGCGTCTCGAGGTGCGCGACCTTTCGCTTGCGATCGACGGTGACCGTGCGGACGTAGGAGAAGAGCGTCAGCAGGCGCACGAGCGGGGCCGAGCGCGCGACGAGTCGATCGAGATCATCGATGCTCACGTCGGGCGCGATCGAGAGGAGCGAGCTGCGACGAAAGATCAGGCTCACGGTCCGCGATGGTGCCCGCGTGATCGACGCGTGTCATGCGATGTCAGGACACCGAGCGTGCGGTTCGCACCGCGCATCGCGTAGGTTCCGCGACAGGCAGGAGGACGCATGGACGGAACGACGGTCGGCGCGGTCGGGCTGACGATGGCAGGCATCGTCGCGGGGCTCCTCGGGACGGTCATCGTGATCGGTGGCTTCTTCGTGTTCGACGACGTGCCGCAGACCACGGCCGCCGAGATCGAGGCGGTCTCGCAGATCATGTGGGGCACGATCGGCAGCGGCAGCTGCTGCTGCCTCTCGTCGGTGGGCCTCTTGGCCGTCGGCGGTGCGCTCTTCGCGCGCCGAAAGCCGAGCTGATCACGGGTCGGGGCTCGTCTCGCCTACCGTGTCGTCCTCGAAGGGATCGTCGTCCCAGTCGTCCGTCTCGGCGACGACGGGGCGGCTCGCCTGCGATCGGAGCACCGTGCTCGGGCCTCGAGGGCCGCGGACTGCGTCGCCCGCGCGCAGGAGCAGACCGCGCAGGCCGTGACGGAACCCGCGCGCGATCAAGGCCTCGGTGAGCGGCGATCGCATCGCGCTCTCGCCATCGATGCTGGCGAGCATCAAGACCCGTCGCGCGCCCGATCGAACCAGGCCCGCGAGCGCGTCCGCCAGCGCGTCGACCGTGCGAGCACGCGCGGGCTCGCTCGTGGGGAGGAACGTGAGGAGGCTCTGCTCGGTGCGGCCGATCCAGCCGATGAGCGCACCCTCGAGCAGGATCACCTGCGCCCCATTCGCGCGCTGCGCCTTGGCGCCCTCGCGCGCAGGCCACGGAAGCGAGGCGCCGTAAGGCTGCGCGGGATCGGTCGCGGCGAGCACGAGCGTGCTCGGATCGCTCGAGGGCTCGCGCGTGCCGCGCAGCATCTCGTCGGCACCGCGCGCCGCGAACTGCGTCGCGCCGAGGCCCTCGACGAACCAGCCGCGACGGATGCGCCCAGCGTCCTCGAGGCCGCGCAGCACCTCGTAGCAACGTCCGAACGACGCGTCGTCGATCTCCACCGCCGTCGACTCGCGCGTGAGGATGCCGTGCCGCTCGAGCACCGTGCGCACGAGCGCGGCGCGCCGATCGGTCGCGCTCGCCTCGATCGGCGGCAGGATCGACCAGCGGCCTTCGGTGCCCGGCGTGGCGCGTGATCGCGAGACGGCGAGGCGTGATCGACGCTTGCTCGGGGTCTCGGGCGCGAGGCGCGCGCGCAGCGGAACGAGCGTGTCGTTCGTCACCAGGCCCTTCCACACCAACGACCACAACGCCTCGACGAGGTCGGGCGTGAACGTGCCCCCGAGCGCGCGGCTCATGTCGTGGAAGAAGAGCGCGCCCTTGTCGCGGAAGAGCGAGAGGAGGCGTGTCTCGAGATCGCCCTCCGCGACCCCCTCGACGGGCGAGAGCAGGGCGTAGCGATCGGTGAAGTAGAGCGCGATCTTGCCGCCCCCCGCCGCGTCGATGCCGCGCCACACCACCTCGCCACTCGCGACGAGCACATCCAGATCACTGGGACGAAACCCATCCACGCGCGCGGGGAGCACGTCGCGCAAGAGCGCCTCGAGCGGGATCGGCACGCCCTCGAGTCGCTCGATCGCGCCGCTCAGCGCGGCATGCCCCCGCAGCTTGCGCGACTCGTCGCCGATGCCGTGCCAGCGCGGCAGAAAACGCGCGAGCGCCTCGTGCGAGACGGGCTCGATCTCCTTGCGCAGCGCGGCGAGCGAGCGCCGCTTGATCTGCTTGAGCACGTCCGCGTCACAGCGCTCGCCGTGGGCACCGGCGTCGCCGACGAGCCTGCGATCTTCGGGAAGGAAGTTGCCGCGGACGACGCGACCGCGCTGCTCGAGCTGATCGAGCGCGGCGATCACGTCCTCCATCGCGAGGCCCAGGCGGGCGCCGATCTGCGACGCGTAGAACGGACCGTGGGTGCGCGCGTAGCGACCGACGAGATCGAGCAGCGGCTCGGCGGCGGACTCGAGGAAGGTGGCAGGTAGTCCGACGGGCAGCGAGCACCCGACGGCATCACGGAAGCGCGACGCGTCCTCGATCGCGACGAGGCGCTCCTGGCCTGCGAGCCGCAGCACGATGACCCGTCGCGCCGCGCGCAACGCGTCGACGAACGGCGTGAGGCGCGCGCGCGCCGTGTCGATCGTCTCGTCCTCGCGGCGAGCACGTGCCGAGAGCTCGTCGATGCTCAGATCGCCCAACAACAAGAGCAGATCGTGCACGGCGTCCGCGTGCTCGAGCCGTGCACCGAAACCTTGCAGGCGCTCCTCGACCGCGAGGATCGCGTCGAGGCCGAGGATCTCCGAGAGGTCCACCTCGCCGAGCAGCTCGCGCAGGCGCGCGTAGTCGATCGACAGCGCCTGCGCGCGTCGCTCCGCGAGCGGCGCGTCGGCGTCGTACATGAAGTTGGCGACGTACGAGAAGAGGACCGACGCGGCGAAGGGAGAAGGGCGATCGGAGTCGACCAGCACGATCTCGATCGTTCGCTTCTCGATCTTGGCGAGCAGCTCGCGCAGCGATGCGAGATCGAACACGTCCTCGAGCACCTCGCGGTACGTCTCGAGCACGATGGGAAACGAGGGAAAGCGCGACGCGACGGAGAGCAGATCCGCGGCCCGCTTGCGCTGCGCCCAGAGCGGCTGTCGCTTCGCGACGGTCTTCCTCGGCAAGAGCAGCGCGCGGCCCGCGCACTCGCGGAAGCGCGCCGCGAAGAGCGCCGTCGCCGACACGCCCGCGACGAGGAGCCCCTCGACCTCGTCCGCGGTGGGCAAGAGCGTGAGCACGTCGGGCGGCGTGTCGGTCTCGGGGAACCGCAGCACGATCCCGTCGTCGGTCCAGAGGGCCTCGGTCTCCACGCCGAGCTCGTCGCGCGCGCGGGTCGAGATCGCCGTCGCGAGCGGCGCGTGCACGCGCGCGCCCCAGGGCGAGAGGATGCAGAGGCGGTAGTCGCCGAGCTCGTCCTGGAACCGCTCGATCACGATCGTCTTGTCGGTCGGCAGCGCCTCGATCGCCTCGTGCTGATCGCGCACGTAGCGCACGAGGTTGTTGGCGGCGCGCTCGTCGAGCGCGTGATCGCGAACGAGCACCTCCACGTTCGCGTCGTCCTTGCGGCGCGCGATGTCGCGCACGAGCCGACCGACCACCTCGCCGGCCTCGGCGCTCCGGCCCACCCGATCGCCGTGCCAGAACGGCATCTTGCCGGGCTCCCCCGGCGCCGGCGCGACGAGCACTTGATCGCGGGTGATCTCGACGATGCGCCAGCTCGAGGCGCCGAGGAGGAAGACCTCGCCCTCGCGCGACTCGAACACCATCTCTTCGTCGAGCTCGCCGAGGCGTCGGCTCGGTCCCTTGGTCTTGGTGTTGGGCTTGGAGCCCGCGGCACTCTCGGCGAGGAACACGCCATAGAGGCCGCGATCGGGGATCACGCCCGCGTTCATGATCGCGAGGCGCTTGGCCCCTTCGCGCGATCGCAGCGTGCCGCTGTGACGATCCCACGTGATGCGAGGCCGCAGCTCCGCGAACGCATCCGAGGGATAGCGACCCGAGAGCATGTCGAGCACGTCCTCGAAGATGGTGCGTGAGAGCTCGGCGAACGGCGCCGCGCCACGCACGCGCCGGTAGGCTTCGTCCACGGTGAGCTCGTCCACCGCGATCATCGCGACGAGCTGCTGCGCGAGCACGTCGACGGGGTTGCGCGGATAGGCGGTCTTCTCGACCTCGCCTCCGTGCATGCGCGGGACGAGCGCTGCGCTCGCCAGCAGATCGGCGCGGTGTTTGGGGAACAAGATGCCGCGGGAGGTGCCGCCCACGTGGTGGCTCGCGCGCCCGATGCGCTGGAGGCCCGAGCTGACCGAGGGCGGAGCCTCGATCTGGATCACGAGATCGACAGCGCCGAGATCGAGCCCGAGCTCGAGCGAGCTCGTCGCCACGATCGCGGGCAGCGTCCCCTTCTTCAGTCGATCCTCGATCACCACGCGCTGCTCGCGCGCGAGAGAGCCGTGGTGCGCGAGCGCGAGCTCCTCGCCCGCCGTCTCGTTGAGATCGGCGGCGAGGCGTTCTGCGAGGCGACGGCTGTTGACGAAGATCATCGTCGAGCGGTGCGCGCGCACAAGCTCCACGAGGCGAGGATGGATGCTCGGCCAGATGGATCGCGTGACGTTGGTGGCCTCGGGGCCCTCGCTGCGATCGCCGAGCTGGCTCATGTCCTCGACCGGCACCTCGACCCGGATCTCGATCGCCTTGGGCGCGCGCGCGTCGAGCACCGTCACGGGCCGAGACACGAAGCGGCCCTGCGGATCGAGGGTGCCGCCGCCGAGCAGACGCGCGACCTCTTCGAGCGGGCGCTGCGTCGCCGACAGACCGATGCGCTGCAGCGCGGGCGCGTCGGGTCGTCGCTCCGATCGCAGCGCCTCGAGGCGCTCGAGCGAGAGGAAGAGGTGGGTGCCGCGCTTGCTCGGCAAGACGGCGTGGATCTCGTCGACGATCACCGTGTCGACGTCGATCAGCGCCTCACGCGCGTTCGACGTCAGGATCAAGAACAGGGACTCCGGCGTGGTGATCAGGATGTCGGGCGCGTGCTTGGCCTGCCGTGCGCGCTCCTTCGCGTCGGTGTCGCCCGTGCGGATCGCCACGTCGAGCGTGCGCGTCGTGGTGGCGAGGCGCTTGGCGCACCGCTCGATGCCCGCCAGCGGCGCGCGCAGGTTGCGCTCGATGTCGACCGCCAGCGCCTTGAGCGGCGAGACGTAGAGCACCTTCCTGCCGCGCGCGCCGTCCTTCGCGTCGGTGCGGAACAGCGCGCGATCGATCGCGACGAGAAAGGCGGCCAGCGTCTTGCCCGATCCCGTGGGCGCGAGCAGCAGCGTGCTCTCGCCCCGATGGATCGCCGGCCACGCGCGATCCTGCGCCTCGGTCGGCTCCTCGAACGTCTCGGCGAGCCAGGTCCGTGTGGCCTCGTGGAAGCCCGCGAGGACATCGGTCTTGCGCGTCTTGCGACGCGGCTCGCTCGCTCGCGGCATGCGGCGACGTTACGCCGCGCGCCCCCGATCGAGAAGCCGCGCACAGGGGTAGGGGAGCGATGCGATCACAGGCCGCGGACGCTGCCGATCGAGGTCGGCAGCGCGAGCCCGCGCAGCAGCGAGGCACGCTCACCGAACGCGCCGCGCGAGGGCGCCGAGAGCGTGAACGGCTCGTCGCTCACGAGCGACATGGAGCCCTCGCTCGGGAGCACTTCCGCGCTGAACGAACGGGTGATCCCTGCGACGGAGACCTCGATCTGGAGCGTGCCGGTGGAGCCCGCGGGAACCACGAGGCACGGGGCCGTGGTGTCACCCTCCTCGCGCTCGCCCGCGATCACGTAGGTGAAGGCCTCCTCGACGCCCACGACGGCGCGTTCGCCCCAAAGGAAATCGAAGCAGACCACGCCGCCCTCGTACACGCGGAGCGGCTCGAGGCTCTCGATCGCCTGCGAGCCGAGGAAGTAGGGGTTGATCGCGATCCCGTCGATCGCGGGGGCGACGGGGATCTCGACCTCGAACGTGCGACCGACGGTGGTCACGCTCAGCGTCGCGCCACCCGCGGGGAGCGGGACCGACACACGATCCCAGCCGTTGACGACCGGAGTCACCTCGACGTCCGCACCTTCGATCACCGCGCTGTCGTCGACGAGCCGTCGCCCGTCGGACGTGAGCAGCGCCACGCCGACCTCGCGTGTGCCCTCTAGGTAGGCGACCTCGCGCATCGGGTTGGTGAGGAGGCCCGGTGCGAGGCGCACGCGATCGAGCGGCGCGGCGCTCACCGTGATGCGATCGAGCAAGGGCCCGCTCGGCTCGGTGATGCGGATGCTCGCGCTCCCGCTCGCACGTGCTGTGAGCGTGGCGGCGCCGCGGCTCGCGCTGGTCAGCTCGATCACGCTGGGCGTGTCCGAGCTCGACACGTGATCGGGCAACGCGCGGCTCGTCTCTCTCGCGTCCTCCCAGCGCAGCCGCTGGGTGCCACCGACGGCGATCGTGTTCGCTCCGTTGCTCAGCGTTCCGTCGAGGCTGGCGCCGTAGAACCGCAGGCCGTTCGGCGTGGCCTCGCTGCAGATCTCGCCCTCGGGGCAGCCCGACATGGCGCGCGTGCCGAGGCTCCCGCACCCGAACAGCAAGAGGACACCCAGCGAGCTCGCGCCCGCGCTCACGAGCCCACCGACCTTGGCTGCACCGACCTTCGAGAACGTCATGACGTGACCTCCGACGTGTCTCCTACGCAACGGCAGTGCCACCAACGATCGCCCGGTTTCGTGGGCGATCCAAGAGGCGTGGCCCAACACGGCGCGACGAGACGGTCCGGGAGGGTGGTGGCTGTGAATCGAAATCACGCACGGCGCGGGAACCTCCGGACGTGCATGCTGTCACGGCTCCATGCGCTTCGAAGACGCCACCCGGGCCCTGGGCCTCGACGACGACTTCAACACCAGCGAGCTCGGCCGCGCGTTCCGGCGCGCTGCGCTCGCGCACCACCCGGATCGCAACCGTCAGGACCCGAGCGCCGTCGAGCGCTTCCTCGCGGCGCAGCGCGCGTATGCGCTCCTGATCCATCACGCGACGGATGCCCGGACGCCGCTCGAGCCGATCACGAAGCCGATCCGCGTGCGGTGTGTGGCGATGGGCAAAGACATCGTGGGCAGCGTCGCGATCGACGCGCGTCGCGTGCGCAGGAACGCGTGGATCCCGCTCGTGCTCTGGGCCGCGCGCACCTGCCCGTGGTGCGCGGGCGATGGCGAGGTCGTGGTCGGCAAGACGTTCTTCGGTCGTGACGTGCACGCGCCGTGTCCTCACTGCGACGGTCTCGGCGTTCAGTCCGTCGAGCGTCGTGTTCGTGTGCGCACCCCATCGCTGCGATCGGGGACGGCGCTGCGCCTTCGTGGCGGTGGGCTCGCGGACGTGCGCGCGAGCGCGCGCGATCGCGACGCCGGCGACGTGGTGCTCCACCTGCGCTGACATCCCCGCGAGCGACCGAGCCTGTGCGAGCATGCACGCGTGCGCGTGACGCTCCTCTACTTCGCCGCGGTGCGGGATCTCGTCGGCCTCGATCGCGAGGACGTCGTGATCGATCCCGACACGGAGACCGTCGGCGCGCTGCGTCGGTGGCTCGAGTCGAACCGCGCACTGCTCGAAGGACGCTTGGGCGCCGTGCGCTTCGCGGTCGACGAGCGCTTCGCGAAGGACGACGAGCCGCTCCACGAGGGCGCGGTGATCGCGCTCATTCCTCCCGTCGCCGGGGGGTGAGCTGCGGCTCGCGCAGCTCACGCGCGAGGGCACGCAGCGCATCGTGCTTGTCGCGTCGCACGAAGCTCGACACCACCCAACGATCGAGCCCGCGAAGCGAGGACCAGGTCGCGAGCGTCAGTGCGGGCAAGACCTCGGCAATGCGCGGGGGCAACTCCTGGGAGGAGGGCTCGGGCCACGCGTCGTGGGACTCGCTCGGCACGCCCGCGAGGAGGGCGCGCACTCTCGCAGCGTCGACGACCTCGCGCGAACCTTCGGTGGTGATCGCGCATCGGGTGTCGAGCGCGAGCGCGGTCCAGGCCTCGAGCCCGACCTTGATCTCCGCGCGATCGAGCGCGCGCCGCGCCGCGAGCGGGACGAGCGGCAGCGATGCGTCGAGGTCCTCGAGCTCGTAGAGGTGCACCGCACGAGGCTGCCTCTGCGGAGGCGTCGCGTGAAGCCGCTCACGCCCGGGAGCGAGAACGACTCGCAAAGCGTTGCGTTTCCGAGGCTCGCGGGTAGGAAGGTCGCGCCGCGCTCGTGCGGCTGGAGGTCTCGATGTCCAAGCCGGTCCATTCCCGTCGCGTGATGCTCCAGATCCTCGGCGCCGGTGGCGCGCTCGCCGCCGTGGGCTGTGGGAGCAGCGGCCCGAGCTGCAACGACACCACGGGTGTCGACACCACGATGCGCACCACGCTGCACTACGTCCCCGCGAGCCCCGATCCGGCGCGTCGCTGCTCGGCATGCTCGCTCTACACCGGCGGCCAGAACGGCTGCGGCACCTGCCAGCTCTTCCCTGGCCCGGTCGACCCGAACGGCGGCTGCGACTCGTTCGTCGCGCGCGCCTGATCAGCTCGCCTCGCGCGAGGGCCTCTCGTCGGAGCGCTCGCTCGCTCCTCCGGACGAAGGGCCCTCGACGCGCGCGAGCTGCGACTCGAGGTACCGCTGCAGCACCGTGAAGCCCTCGTTCGCGTCGAGGCGCTCCTCGGCGAGATCCGCGAGCACCGAGTCGTGCAGCGCGTGCAACGCGGCGATCTCCTTCGCGCGCTCGTCACCCTTCGCCGCATGCATGCGCCTCGAGATCGCGAGCGCTTCGCCGTAGCGCTCTTCGATCCGGTTCTTGCGACGCCGTGATCGCGCCGCGCGGAACGCGCTGACCGCCGACCAGCCCAGGGCGGCGAGCGTGATGAAGAGGCTGATCTGATCGGTGTAGCGCTGGAGCACGGTGGGCTCGTGCCGACGCAGGTACTGGTCCGCTCCGTCGTGGAGCCCATAGGGTGAGACGGAGAGATCGAAGTGCTCGTCGAGGCGCGCGAGGAGCCGCTGCTCGTGCACGAGCTCGGCCTTGTGCGCGAAGAGCGATTCGGTGAGGCGATAGACGAGGCTCGGGTCCAGGCGCTCCGAGCACACGAGCAGGGCCTCGACGTTCAGCGTGCCCACCGCGTGCTCGGGCTGCGTTCCGTACGCGCGCTCGGGCACCGCGCTCACGATGAAGAATGGCGCGTCGATGCGGATGCCCTCGAGCGCCGAGCCGCTCTCGTCGGGATCGCCGAGCGACAGCAGCTGCATGTCGGTGCGCGACAGCAGCGCGTCGACGACTGGCGTGCGCATGCCCGCGACGATGAAGGCGGCGTCGAGGTCTCCTCGCTCGAGACCTTCCCGTGCTTCGGTCAGCGTGAGGTTGCGCGTGGTGACGTCCTCGCCGCGCAGCCCGAAGTGACCGAGCACGGCGCGCGCGATGGACTCGGTGCCGCTGCCCGCGGGCCCGATCGAGATCGTGCGCCCACGCAGGTCCATGACCGTGCCGATGCCGACGTCGCGTCGCACGACGATCTGCAGCGTCTCTTGGTAGAGCGGTGCCACGAGCCGCAGCGCGCTCGATCCCTCGACGTGGTTCGAGAGCAGCGCGAGGTCGGCCTCGCCGTTGGCGATCATGTCGATCGAGGCCTGCCCGCCTGCGCTCTCGATCGCGACGAAGTCGAGCTCGGGCACGTCGCGCGCGAAGGTTCGTGCGAGCGTCTCGCCGAGCGGGAGGAACGTGCCTCCGCGCGTACCCGTCGCGATGCGGATCGTGCGCGGTGCACGATCACACGACGCGAGCGCGGCCATGGCGAGGCAGAGCCAGCCGAAGGCGAGGAGATGGCGTCGCGCGAGGATCATCGAGCGCTCGATCTCACGAGAGCCGACCCCACGACAAGGGCGGTCCGCTGCTAGGGTCGGGGCATGAAGCCCGTCGATGCCCACCGACGAGAGGGCGCGCGCCCCGTGCGTGTCGCGATCGTCACCGTCTCGGACACGCGCACGCAGGGCGACGATGTGAGCGGTGCGCTGGCGAACGACCTGCTCGAGGCGGGAGGGCACGAGATCGTCGCGCGAGAGATCGTGAGGGACGAGCCGCTCGAGGTGCGCGCGTGCGTGGAGCGGCTCACCTCGACCGCCGAGGTGATCGTGACCAACGGCGGCACCGGCATCGCCGCGCGCGACTCGACCTACGAGGCGCTGGCCTCGCGCTTCGACAAGACGCTCGATGGCTTCGGGGAGCTCTTCCGCTCGCTCTCGTACGCAGACGTCGGCGCGGCGGCGATGATGTCGCGCGCGACGGCCGGCACGATGAAGGGCGCCGTGATCGTGATGCTGCCGGGCAGCCCGGACGCCGTGCGCCTCGGCCTCGAGAAGATCGTGATCCCCGAGCTCGGTCACCTCGCGAAGCTCACGCGCTCCTCGCGCACGATCGGAACGGCGGAGGCGACCACGGCGACCGCGACGACGTCCGCGACGCTCACGCACCTCGACGCGCGCGGACAGGCGCGCATGGTCGACGTCGGTGAGAAGGCCATGACCACGCGCGAGGCCGTGGCGCAGGCCGTGGTCACGATGAGCGCCGACTGCTTCGCGCTGCTCGCGTCGGGCGCGACGAAGAAGGGCGACGTGCTCGCGACCGCGCGCATCGCAGGCATCCAGGCGAGCAAGAAGACGAGCGAGCTCATCCCGCTCTGTCACCCGATCGCGCTCAGCAGCGTCAGCGTGGACCTCGAGCTCGATGCGACGCGCCACGCCGTCCGTGTGATCGCGACGACCCGCACGACGGATCGCACGGGCGTCGAGATGGAGGCGCTCGTCGCCGCCAACGTCGCCGCGCTCACCGTCTACGACATGCTCAAGGCCGTCGATCGCGCGATCACCATCGGCGACGTCGTCCTGCTGAAGAAGACCGGCGGCAAGTCCGGCGATTACACGCGCGCAGGCTGATCAGGGCCCCGTCGAGATCGACACGTGCAGCGTGCCGCCCGGATCGGCCGTTACGCCCGTGATCGTGATCGGCGCGCCGATGTCCGGGAGGCTGATCGCCGCGCCCTCGAGCAGCGGGCCGATCTGCGTGGGCACCATGCCGTTCACGAGGCTCGAGAGGGAGTCCGCCATTCGCATCGTGACGCCGGGCACCGTGGTCTCGACGACGTGCGTCGAGGCCGTGGTCGCGTCGGGCACCAGCGTCGGGACGAGCGCACCCTCGGCGTTCGGCTCGAGTGAGAGGCCCAAGCGCACGGTGCTCGACAGCACGAAGAGCGTGCGTCCCGCGGCGCCCAGCGAGAGCCGCAGATCACCGATCTCCAGCATGAACTGCGCGCCAGCCGCGGCCTCCATCGGCGTCGGACCGCGAGCGAGCGGCGCCATCGGTGCGTCGATGCCCAGCTCGAGCGCCGAGCCACGCGGGATCGTCGTGCCGATCATCGGACGCAGCGCCGCGACGACGCCACCGAGGAGATCGATCGTGAGCGAAGGTCCGCTCCCGCTGCCGCCGAGCGAGTCGAGGTGGAGCGCGCCCCCTCTCCATGCGCTGAAGAGGATCTGTCCGACGAGGGCGGGATCGATCGCGAGCGTGCCGCTCGTCAGCGTTCCCGAGGTCGCAGGCAGCCGCGGTGCACCGGGCGCGTCGGTCTCTCCGCCGGGTCCCTGCGCGATGGTGCCCAGCGTCGCGACGAGCACCCCGTCGCGCGTGTCGAGGCCCGTCATGCAGAGCGAGATCTCCACGGGCGTCGAGAGGAAGTCCATCGTCGTCGTGGTGTTCAGGAGCGAGACGTCCTCGAGCGCAGGTCCGATCGCGGGTCCGATCATCTCCTGCACCTGGTCTTCGAGCATCCCGCGCACGAAGCCCTCGGCGAGCTCACCGACGAGCTCGCCCGCGAGCGAGAGCAGGAGCGATCCCGAGAGGCGCAGGTCGATGTCGAAGCGCGTGATCTCCACCGTGGGCTCGCTCGCGCGCAGGCCCGTCGCGCACTCGCCCGGCGCAGGAAAGATCGGCTCGAGGATCATCGTGATCTGCACGTCGGTCTCGTCGACCTGGCTCCCGTCGCGGATGCCCACGTCGTAGCCGAGCGCGCGGCACTGGCCGTGGATGTTCACCGTGATGTCGGGGACGGTCGCGGTGGCGCGGAGGCGACCGTCGGCCGTCGTGCCGAGCGCGATCCGCGGCGTGCCGTTCGTGATCTGATCGACGTAGATGGTGCAGGGGTCGCCGCTCACGATCGCGGTGCCCGGCGTGATGAACGATCCGAGCGACAACGTCTCGAGCCCCGCGCCGCCGAGCGCGCCGGCAGCGAGGCCCGAGAGCAGCGCATCGTTCACGGCGATCTGGATCGCGTCTGCGTCGCGCGATCCCTCTTCGAGGTAGTCGGCGCGCAGGAGCGCCCGATCGCCGCGCGCCTCGTTGTCGTTCACGTCGAAGCCGTGGATCTCGACGAGGCTGAGACCCTCGGGGATCGGCGCGGTCGTCGAGAAACCATCGCTGCCGTCGAGCACGAGATCGGTGCCATCCACCTCGGCGCGATCGGCGCCCAGGTTCGCTTCGACCACCCCTCGGATGGACGCCGTGGCCTCGCTGCGAGCGAGGTAGCGATCCGAGGCTGAGGAGTCGACGGACACGAGCCACGCGTCGGGCTCGGGCATCGTCGCCGGGTCGGGCCGCTCGGTGGGGTCGCTCTCCCCCGGCTCGAGCTCGCGGGACCGAAGTCGACCGTTGGCGCATCCCGCGACGAGCGCGAGGCATACGAGTCCGAGGGTGATGGCGCGCATGGCCCGCACACAACGCAACCTGCATACCGCGGTCGTCGGGTGTCGCGACCAGCCGCTGAACGACGTTCAGCAAGAGATTCAGCGCCGATCGGGCCCCGATCGTGCCAAGAGCGCCCGGTCGCGCGGAGACCGCGCTCCCCGCGCCGAGGACGATGGTCCCTGGGGCGTGTCGACCCGAGCTACTCGTGAGCTGGTCCGTCACCCCCGTGTGCGTGCCCTTCGCCGTGCCCGACTCGGGCACATCGCGCGTCGACCCAGCCGACCCAGGCCTCGCCGTCGGGGCCTCGCTCGCGCTTCCAGATCGGCACGTCGTGCTTGATGGCCTCGATCAGCGCGCGGCACGCGACGAACGCCTCGCCTCGGTGCGGCGTGCTCGCGGCGCACACGACGGCGAGCTCTCCGACCTTCAGGAGCCCGAGCCGGTGATGCACCGCGCAGCGCGCCCCCGGCACTCGTGCCTCCACCTCGGTGACGATCCGCGCGATCTCTTTCTGCGCCATCGACTCGTACGCGGAGTACTCGAGCGAGCTCACGGAACGACCTTCCGCGTGATCCCGGACCACGCCGACGAACACATCGATCGCGCCCGCGCTCGCGCGCGACACCAGCGCGCTCACCACCTCGATCGAGATCGGCTCGTGTGTGAGCCGTGCGCGCGCTGCGAGGTCGTCCGTCATCGCCGCGATCATGACCCGAGAAGGGCGCGCGAGGGCTGACACGTGCGGCAGACGTACGTCGTACGCGTCAGTTGCCTCTCGCGCTCGATGCGCGTGCCGCACCTCGGACACGGCAGACCCTTCCGCTCGTAGATCGCGTGGCCGGTGAGGGCACCCCCCACCTCGAGCCGCGTGACGCGCGGACCGCCTCGAGCCGGAACGAGGGCGCGTCGGTGCACCGTGCCGTCGACGTTCTTCTGCATCAGCGCGCGCACGTGCGTGAGGAGATCGCGGAGCTCGTCGTCGGTGAACTTCGCGACGGGGGCGAACGGATCCAGGCCGCGCGCGAAGAGGCCCTCGCTCTTCCACACGTTGCCGATGCCTGCGACGAGCCGCTGATCCATCACGGCCACCCCGATGGGCAGCGCGTCGGCCTGCCGAAGGCGCGCGACCATCGCCTCGACGTCGATCACGTCGGCGAGGAGATCTGGTCCGAGCGACTTCAGTGGATCGAAGCGCATCGAACCGCTCCGCGCGAGCGTGACGGTCGGCGCGTTCGTGCACACAGCCTCGTGCGTGGACGTCGCGAAGTAGACGACGGTGCCGAACGGAAACGCACCGCTCTCCACGCGCCGCGCGCGGATGCGCCACGCGCCGTTCATGCGGAGGTGCGTGTGGAGCACCCAGCGGCCCTCGAAGGTCACGAGCAGGTTCTTGCCGCGCGCCTCGACGTGCTCGATGCGCTTGCCCACGAGGTGCGAGGTGGCCTGTGTGCTGCGGGGCAACACGAAGGCCGTCAGCGTCTGGCCCACGAGCGGCTGCATCTTGCGCGCGATGCGGTGGAGCGTGTCGCCCTCGGGCATGAGCTCACTGCACGCGTACGTAGTCCAGCCGGTAGCGGATCGGAGTCGAGAGGCGCTCGCTCGTGATGGTCACGTCGACGTGCATCGTGCGGCCGTCGGGCTCGGTCGAGTAGAGGACACGGAGGTCGCCGTTCTCGCCGGCGAAGAACTGCTCGAGCCACCCGCCCGCAAGGCGATGTTGTGCGCGCACCTCGTTGCCCTCGGGCCCTCGGATCGTCGAAGGCGAAGCACCGAGCGCGAGGTCGACGGTGAAGTCGCGCTCGCCGTGGCTCGACACCTGGACGCGCTCGCTCGCTGTCGCGATCTCGATGCGGTTCGCGATGCGTGTGCGCGACGCCAGGCGCTCGCGCGCGAGGCCCTGGAACATCGAAGGAATCTGCGAGATCGCCGGCTCGATCGCCGCACGCACGATGGCGATGCCGTGCGCGTCGGGGTGCGGATAGCGCCATGCGCCGGGCAGCGTGGAAGGCACCTGCTGCTGCTGCGCTCGCGCCACGAGCGCGAACGGGAGGGCGAGCGCGAGCAGGCTGACGGCGAGCACGAGCGAGGCGGGAGAGGCGCGCATGCGTTCCATCGTGGCGGGCAGGAGGCTCGAGGGGCAAGCAGACGCATGATGCCTTCCGCGCCCTCGGGCCCGCGCCGAGCTCAGGGACCGAGAAACGATCGATTCACGACCTGAAGGGACGCGGTGGTGGGGGGTCCAGGGCGAGTTCCGCAGGCCGAAGGCCGAGGATGTTTGAGCATCGGACCCCCTCCGCCGCGGCCCGCTTGCGAAGCGGGGGTTCTTCTCGCTCTCTCAGACCAATTCACAACCCGTAGCGTGCGCGGCGGGCGGCCTCGAGCGCCTCGCCGACGAGGCCGCTCGCGCTCTCCCACGCGCGCGGCTCGTGCGGGTGCTGTGCGATCACCCAGCCACCGAGCTGTCGCCGCACGTCGTCTTCGAGGATGGCCTCGACGACGTCGACGCCGCCCTCGCGGAGGATGCGTACCCCGGCGCCATCGACGCGCGGGTGCGGATCACGGAGGGCGATCACCACGCGCGCGATCTTCCTCGCGACGATCGCGTGCGCGCACGCTGGCGTGCGGCCATGGAACGCGCAGGGCTCGAGCGTCGAGTACAAGGTCGCCCCTTCGATCGAGAGACCACGCGAGGCAGCGTCGCGCGCGGCGTCGATCTCCGCGTGATCCTCGCCGGGCCCGTGCGTGTAGCCCCTGCCGAGCAGCTCGCCGTTCACCCCGACGATCACGCAACCGACCCAAGGGTTGTCGCCCGTGTGACCGCGCGCTCTCTCCGCCTCGGCCATCGCGAGCTGCATGAAAGCGCGGTGATCGGCGGGCGAGACCACGCTCACGGGTTCATGTCCGACCAGCGCTTGGCCGCGCGGTTGAACATCACGAGCGCGACGACCGACACGAGGCCGATCGCCGCGATGGGGAGCCACACCACCCACGGCGAGTACGTCGTCCACAAGAGGTCTGTCGCGGCCTGCGCGTCGAGGTGCGCGCGATCGCAGAGCGTCGTCATCGCGGTCTCGCGCGACACGCCCGTCGCCGCCTCGAGCGTCGAGACGTCGCCGTCCCACGAGACGTCACGACCGAGCAGATCCGGATGCTCCGCGAGGTAGCGCTGCGCGAGCATCGCCTTCTCGCCCCAGTTCCCATAGAGCCACGCGGTGAGCTGCGCGCCGATCGCCTGACCCACGCCGACGGGGATGTTCACGTAGCCGAGGTACAGGCCCTTCTTGCCAGGCGGCGCGATCGCGCCGAGGTACTCGCTCTTCTTCGGCCCCGTCAGCATCTCGCCGAGGCTGAAGGCGAGGACACCCAGGAGCAGGATCCATCCGCTCGTCGTGAGGCCCGACACCAGGATGCCGATCGTGGCCATCACCATGCCGCCGAGCATCGCCTCGAGCGTCCGAAGCTTCTGCACGGCCCACGAGATCGGCACGACGAGCAGCACGATGAGCGCGGCGTTGAGGTTGAGGATGTGCTCCTGACCGATCTGCCTCCCGCGCGTGCTGCCGGGCTCGATCCAGGAGTCGGGGATCGACAGCGTGTCTGCGACGCTGCGCGAGTCGACCCAGTCCGTGATGAAGAACGGATGGAAATCCCAGAGCTGGTACATCATCAGCCAGAAGCCCGTCATGATCGCGAGGAACGCGAGGAGGCGCGGCTCGAAGAAGTTCGAGAACGTGTCGGCCATCACCGACCCGAAGCTCTTCGAGGTGTCGTAGCCGCTCTCGGGCTCGCGGTACGTGAACAGCATCCCGTAGTTGAGCGACACGATCGCCGCGCAGCCGTAGAAGACCTGAGGCCAGCTGTTCTCGCCGCGGAGCCAGCCCGCGAAGGGCGGGCCAATCATCGCGCCCACGTTCACGAGCCAATAGAAGATGCCCCAGCCGAGGCTCGAGTCTTCTTTCTTCAGGTTGTGCGCGAGCGAGCCTTGGATGCCTGGCTTGAAGAGCGCAGTGCCCGTGGCGAGCAGCATCGCGCCGAGAAAGAACGGCCAGTACTCACGCTGACTGCCCATCACGAGGTAGCCCGCGAGCTTCAGCGTGATGGAGACGAAGATCGTTCGCTTGTAGCCATAACGATCTGCGATGCCGCCAGTGAACGTGGGCAAGACCGACTGGAAGATCGACCACCAGAAGAAGATCTGCGCGCGGTCCGCTTGGGTCCAGTGAAGGCCCCCCGGCACGTCGGCCTGCGCGATGTAGACGCCGACGACGACGCGTAGCCCGTAGTACGCGAGCCGCTCCCACATCTCCATCGTGCAGAGCATCCAGAATGGACGCCCGAGCGAAGCGATCTTCGAGAGAGGAGAAGACATGAGGACACCGGTCGCACGGGCCCCCCTCCCGCCAGCGGGAGGGGTAGGGAGTGAGTCAGCGAGGCCGTGGAGTCAGCCTCAGAGATTTCTCCGATACTGCCCGCCCACCTCGTAGAGCGCGCGCGTGATCTGCCCGAGTGAGCACACCTCGGTCGCGCGCACGAGCTCGGCGAAGAGGTTCTCGCCCGACAGCGCCACCTCCTGCAGGCGCTTCAACGCACCGGGCGCCTCCGTCGCGTGCGCCGCGTGGAACGTGCGCAGTCGGCGGATGCAGTCGTTCTTCTCCTCGTAGCTCGCGCGGCGGATCTCGATCTCGCGCGGTGTCGACGCCTCGCCGGCGTTCTTCGCGAGGAACGTGTTCACGCCCACGATCGGGAGCGCGCCCGAGTGCTTGAGGTGCTCGTACTTCATCGAGTCGTCTTGGATCTGACCGCGCTGGTACTGCCGCTCCATCGCGCCGAGCACGCCGCCGCGCTCGGTCAGTCGATCGAACTCGGCGAGCACGGCCTCCTCCACGAGGTCCGTGAGCTGCTCGACCAAGAAGCTCCCTTGCGTGGCGTTCTCGTTGAACACCATGCCGAACTCCTTGTTGATGATCTGCTGGATCGCGAGCGCGCGACGCACGCTCTCTTCGGTGGGCGTCGTGATCGCTTCGTCGTACGCGTTCGTGTGGAGGCTCTGCGCGTTGTCGTACGTCGCGAGCAGCGCCTGCAGCGTGGTCCGGATGTCGTTGAACTGGATCTCCATCGCGTGCAGCGATCGGCCGCTCGTCTGGATGTGGTACTTCAACATCTGGGAGCGGGCGTCGGCGCCATAGAGGCGCTTCATCGCGAGCGCCCAGATCCGCCGCGAGACGCGGCCGATCACCGTGTACTCGGGGTCCATCCCGTTCGAGAAGAAGAACGAGAGGTTGGGCGCGAACGCGTTCACGTCCATGCCGCGCGAGCGGTAGTACTCGACGTACGTGAAGCCGTTCGCGAGCGTGTACGCGAGCTGATGGATCGGGTTCGCGCCCGCTTCGGCGATGTGATAGCCGCTGATCGACACCGAGTAGAAGTTGCGGACGTCCTCGTCGATGAAGAGCTGCTGGACGTCGCCCATCGCGCGCAGCGCGAACTCGGTCGAGAAGATGCAGGTGTTCTGGCCCTGATCTTCCTTGAGGATGTCGGCCTGTACGGTGCCGCGGACCTGCGTGAGCGTGCGCGCACGGATGTCCGCGAGCTCCGCCTCGGTGAGCAGCGCCTTCACCTCGGCCCAGCTCGCGTTGCGCAGGCGATCGGGCTGGAGCTCTTGCTCCTTGGTGATCGCCAGGCGCGCCTTCTCCCGCAGGAAGCGGCGCGCCTGCTGGCGGATCGCCGTGTTCACGTAGAACGCGAGCACGGTGGGCGCGGGCCCGTTGATCGTCATCGAGACGCTGGTGGCGGGATGACAGAGATCGAAGCCCGCGTAGAGCTGCTCGGCCTCTTCGACGGTGGAGATCGACACGCCGCTCTCGCCGATCTTGCCGAAGATGTCGGGGCGCTCGTCGGGGTCCTCGCCATAGAGCGTGATGGAGTCGAACGCCGTCGAGAGGCGCGCCGCGGGCTGTCCCGCGGCGAGCAGATGGAAGCGCTGGTTCGTGCGCTCGCTCGGTCCCTCGCCCGCGAACATGCGCGTGGGATCTTCGCCCGTGCGCTTGAAGGGGAAGGTGCCCGAGGTGTAGGGGAACTCGCCCGGCACGTTCTCGGTGAGGCGCCAGAAGAGTCGATCGCCTGCGCCGAGGAAGCGCGGCAGCGCGACCTTGGGCACCGTCAGCTCCGAGAGCGTGGTGCGCTGCGCGTCGACCGAGACCTTCTTGCCGCGGACCTCGTACTCGTACTTGGGCGCCGCGTAGCGCGCGGCCCACGCGTCCCAGCCGCGGAGCATCGTCGCGTGCGCAGGCTCGAGCCGCGACAGACGTGCGTCGTGCTCCTTCGCGAGATCTTGCACCGCCGCCGAGCCCGTGATGCTCGCGCCGAACGCTTCGAAGCGCGTCGTCGGTCCCCCGAGAATGGTGATCGCCTTCTCGATCGCCTCGACCTCGGCGGCGACGTCGGCCTGCTCGCGGGCCCACCGATGGTGCTCTCGCACGCTCTCCGCGATCTCGCTGAGGTAGCGCTCGCGACCGGGCGGCACGATCTCCTTGCTGGTGTCGGTCGTGCGCTTGTCGCTGACGGCGTAGCGGCTCTTCCAGCCGAGGTCGTGCTTCTCGCTCACGTGCGCGACGAGGTGCGCGTAGAGCGCGTCCACGCCCGAGTCCGCGAAGTGCGCCGCGCTCGTGCCGAACACCATCAGCTGCTCGGGCTTGATGGTGAAGAGCTTCTTGTTGCGCACGATCTGTCGGCGCACGTCGCGCAGGGCATCGAGCGAGCCGCGGCGCGTGAACTTGTTGATCGCGACGAAGTCCGCGTGATCGAGCATCTCGATCTTCTCGAGCTGGCTCGGCGCCCCGTACTCCGCGGTCATCACGTAGAGCGAGCTGTCCGAGATGTCGACGATCTCACTGTCGCCCTGACCGATGCCCGCCGTCTCGACGAGGATGAGATCGAAGCCGTGCGACTGCATCGCGGCGAGCACGTTCTTCGCGGACGCGCTGACCTCGGAGCCCGATCCGCGCGTCGCGAGCGAGCGCATGAACACACGACCGTGGCCGAGACTGTTCATGCGGATGCGATCGCCCAGGAGCGCGCCGCCGGTCTTCTTCTTCGTCGGGTCGATGCAGAGCACGCCGACGCGCTTGCCGGGAAAGTCGTGGACGAAGCGGCGCACGAGCTCGTCGGTGAGCGAGCTCTTGCCCGCGCCGCCCGTGCCCGTCAGGCCGATGACGGGCGCGTTCTTCTTCGGCGCCGCAAGCGAGGCGACGTCGAGCGCGCCGTTCTCCACGCGCGTCAGCGTGCGCGCGAGCGCCATGTCGTCGCTCACGTTCGTGAGCGGCTCGGTGAGCGCGAAGTCGCAGCGCTCGACCACGAGGTTGATCATGCCCTGGAGGCCGAGGTTCCGGCCGTCCTCCGGCGAGAAGATCCGATCGATGCCGCGCGCGTGCAGCGTCTCGATCTCCTTGGGCACGATCACGCCGCCGCCACCGCCCACGATGCGCGTGTGCTTGGCGCCGAGCGCGTCCAGGCGCTCACGCAGGTACGTGAAGTACTCGACGTGACCGCCCTGGTAGCTCGTCAGCGCGATGCCCTGCGCGTCTTCCTGCACCGCGGCGAGCGCGACCTCTTCGACCGATCGGTTGTGGCCGAGGTGGATGATCTCCGCGCCCGTCGCCTGGAGGATGCGACGCATCACGTTGATCGCTGCGTCGTGACCGTCGAAGAGCGCAGCCGCGCTCACGATGCGGACGGGGTTCTTGGGCTTGTACGGCGCGGGCTCCTGCATGGGCCGGCGATCTAGCACGCGGCCCCGATCCGAGGCCGCGATCAGAAGCCGAAGCCGAAGTCGAACGAGCCCACGTGCATGACGAGCGAGTTGCTGCGCACGTAGCCCACGTAGCCCAGCTGCACGTAGCTCGAGAGCGCCGTGAGCGCGCCGCGACGCTCGAAGAACCAGCGCACGTTCAGCCCGCCTTCGTGCGCGTCGAGGGTCTCGAGGTCCGAGTCCGCCGTGCGCAGTGACCACTCCGGCACGTCCGCCGACGGAGCGCTCGCCATCCAGAACGACGGCGCGTCCTGATGGTGGAAGCGGTAGTGCGCGCGGACCCACACGTCACCGAGGTACTGCGTCCCCGTCAGCATCGCGGAGTGCGCGATCGCGTCGAACGTGTCGGCGTACAGGCGATACGAGAGCGCGAAGTAGGTGTCGGTCTCGGGGATCGCCTGGCGGATCTCGCCGGTGAGCGTGTGCCGTCCTCGGTTGCGCGGGTAGCGGTCCGCGAGACGACCGCCGCCCTCCACGGGCACCGAGTTGTAGGTGGTCTCGAGGTGACCGAACTGCGCGGTGAACGTGTAGCTCGCGCTCGCGATCGTCGTGGGCGAGAGCAGCTGCGAGATCGAGGCCGTAGCCGCCACGCCGAGACGGTTCACCACCGGGCCGGGGTCGACACCATCGGGCTGGATGGGATCGAACGAGTCGAAGATGGTCTCGATGCCGAGGCGCAGCGTGGCGTTGTCGTCGGCGAAGCGGTGGATGATCGCGCCGCCGATCATCCCCGATCCCCAGTACTCCTCGAAGTGGAAGCCGATGTGGAGCTGGTAGCTGAACTGATCGTCGTCGCGCACCGTGGTGACGAGATCGAGGCCCGCTGCTTCGTTCTCGCGGGACGCGTTGGTCTGCACGTCGGGGTTGAGAGCGTCGGGCGAGGCCGCTGTCACGATGTCGATGGGCAGCGTGAGGGAGTGGGTGGTGTCGCGATCCTGTCGGATGAGCGCCGACACGATGGGCTGGAAGATCCACGCGTGCTCGCTGCCGCGCTGGATCGGCGCGCCCATCGCGCGATCGATCTCGGCCTGCGACTGCAGGCCCTGACCTTCCTGCTGGAAGATCGCGAAGCGGAACGCCATCTGCTCGACCTCCCACCCCGAGAGGTCGGTCGGATCACGCATGTGATCCTGTGAGAGCAGGAGCGCGGGCGCGCTCAGCAGCGCGATCAGCGTGAGGGCCGATGCGACGTGCCGCCGATCAATTCGAGCACGCACAGCCGCCCCCCGCCGCGCGACCATCGCCTCCCGCGGCGACCTCGCGCGACCCGCGCAGCTTCCCGAGGGATCGGTCCTCGAGCGCGGTCGCCTGCGAGTCCATCGCAGGGTTCGCGAAGGCCTCGCGCTGGTAGCGCGGGACGATGGCGCATCCGCCGGCAGCGAGCAGCGCGAGAGAGACGACGAAGCGAAGGGCTCGGGGTCGCATGGCGCGCGAGCATGCCCCGCCGCTTCCGTGGCGCCAACCTCGACGATGCCGCGTCGCAGGGCGGCCCGAGCGGCTATGCTGGTGCCGCATGGCGAGTGACTTCGCGGAGCTCGAACGCGGAGCGGCGGCCGTCTACGGCGACGTTTCGGGCGTGTGGGCGATGATCCTCTTCGGTCGACCGACGAAGCCCGACATGCTGCTCGCGCGGCCTGCGCTCGCCGCGATGAGCAAGCGCGCGCCGCGCGGCTTCGCGACGTTGACGTGGGTTCTGCCCGAGGCAGGGCTCTCGATGGACGAGGACGCGCGCAAGGCCGCGGCGGGTGTGACGAGTGAGTTCGGCGCCGCGATCCGGGCGCAGGCCACGCTCATCGAGCTCGGTGGGTTCCAGGGCGCGACCGTGCGCGCGATCGTCGCCGGTCTCGACATGATGAGCCGGAGCTCGTGTCCGAAGAGGACGTTCGGCAATCTCGCGCCCGCCCTCGAATGGTGTGTGACGCATCGCGAGGATCCGAGCGTCACGCCGGCGGTCGATGCGATGTGTCGAACGCTCGAGGGCGTGCGGGCGTCCTTGCGCACGACCGGCCGCGCGGGGCGCGCATGAGCCGCTGGACGATGCGTCTCGCTGGCTGGGCCATCGCGGTGATCCTCGTGATCGGTGCGAGCGCCCCGCGGAGCATCGAAGCGCAGGCGCGTGATCTCGCGAGCCCGTTTCGCGATGTTCCGCGCGCACGATCACGAACGGAGCTCCCGCCGTCACCCGGACCGGGTCACGTGGCGGTGGTGCTGGAGGCGGACGAGTCTCGGCACATGTTCGTGCGTGAGCGACGACGCGGGCAGATCGAAGACGTCTGCGAGGCCCCGTGCGCGCGCTGGCTCGCCGAAGGCGGGCTGCGTCTCGGCGTCGGCGACGCGATCGGCGCGCGTTGGTGGAGCGAGCCGATCCGTCTGACCGAGCCCACGACGATCGAGCTCCACTACGTCGACAACGCCCTCACCCGAGGCATCGGCTGGATCGTGCTCGCAGCGAGCCTGATCACGCTGGGCGTGAGCGCGTACGACTTCCTCGACGACGCCGTCAGCATGGGCTCGGTCGATGTGCCCATCGCGACGAGCATCCTCGCCGCCGTCGCGCTCGGCGTGAGCTTCGGCCTCTTCTTCGTGAGCGATGGCGTCGACTTCCGCGTGCACCCGGGCATCTCGGAAGAGTGAAGCTCGATCAGACGAGGACGAGGTCGTCGTCGCCGAGCTCGACCTCGTCGACGCCGGCCTCGAGCAAGAGGCGCGTGTCCATGAGGCGGTCTTCGCCGAGCTGACTGACGTACTCACGGATCGAGGGGAACGCCTGCACGAGGCGGGTGAAGATGGACTTCTCGAGGAAGAGCACGGTGCTCGTACGCGCGGCGGTGACGGTCGCCGTCGCGGGGCTCTCGTCGAGGAGCGAGATCTCGCCGAACACGTCGCCTGGCTTGAGCGACGCGAGCAGCACCTTGCTGTCGCCGTCGACCTTCGAGACGTCCACCTCGCCGGCCAGGAGGATGAAGAGACCGCGGCCGGGCTCGTTCTCTCGGATGATCAGCGTGCCAGGCGCGACGTCGTGCGCCGTGAAGCGACGCACCAGATCGAGGCGCTGCTTGCGATCGAGAGGCGAGAAGAGCGGTGAGGTCGCGAGCAGGTTGTTGAGCAGACGCTCGCGCGTGAACTTGTCGAGCGCGGCCGCGAGCGGCGCGACCTCGCGCGAGAGAGAGCCGAGCGCCTCGCGATCGAACTCGAGCAGATCCGAGTCGCGCAGCGCCGTGACGGTCGCGCTGCGCGGTGCGGCCGACACGAGTGCCATCTCGCCGAAGATCGCGCCCTCGTGCAGCTTCGCGAGCTCGACGACATCGCCACCGTCGGGCCCCACGCGCTTCTTGGTGACACGCACCTCGCCCGACGCGAGCACGAAGAACGACGTGCCGGGTTCTCCCTCCGCGATCACCGTGTTGCCCGCGGGCGTGCGCACCAACTTGAGCGCGGGGAGCATCGCCGCGAACGCGGAAGACGTGAGCTCGCTGAACACCGGGATCGGCGGCAGGCGCTCGGAGTACTGCGCGCCCGTGAGATCCGAGGCGACCTTCTCGGCGCCTTGCACGAGCTGCTCGACCGGCGGCGGGCGCGAGAGATCGAGCGTCGGCGGCAAGGCCTGCGCGGGATCGCCGGGCGCGAGGCGCACGCCCTTGCCCAGGCGCGCGCTCTCCACCGAGTAGAGCTCTCCCAGCGATCCCATGAGCGCCGCGAGCTGAGGCTCGAGCGCCGAGAGGAGCTTCAGCGCCACGAGCGCGCGCAGCGGATAGCCACCGTTGGCCGCGAGCTTGGCGAGCGCCGTCCACACGACAGCGGCGGACTGCGCGTGGCCCATCGCGAGCAGCACGTCGCCCACGCGCTGGCGCGCGTCGAGGTTCGTGGGCTGGAGCTGGACGACGGCGGCATACGCGTGGAGCGCGCCAGGCACGTCGCCCTTGCGGACACGGTCTTCGGCGAGGGCCCAGAGATCGGCGATGGTCTGCATCGCGCGGAGTCTACCGTTTCTTTGACCCGCATCGCGGGCGGCGTGAGCGTCGCGGCATGGCCTCGCGGTGGTGTGTCTCGTCCTTCTCGATCAGCGTGATCCTCGGGCTCGCGCTCGCGCTCGTCACCACGCGCGCCGAGGCTCAGTCGGCCGCGTCCGAGGGCTGCGACGACGACGCTCTCTCCGCGCTCGCGGCCGTGCACGCGCTCGATCACGTGACGCCCACCGAGCTGCTCGCGCGCGCCCGTCGTGACGGTGCGAGCTATCCCTCGCTGCACGTGATCACGCTGTCCGACGACGACCTCGCGGGCCGCGCGCGATGGATGCGCACGCTGGCCTCACGGGGCCTGGGCCCGTTGGTGTGTGGCGAGGCGTTGCTCGAGACGAGCCGCGTGGTGGTCGCAGCGCCCGCGCAGGGCTCGCTCGTCATCGACGGGCATGCGCTTCGCGTCACACTCTCGCCGCGCTTCGCCGAGCCCGTCGTGTACGTGCGGAGCCGCGACGCCGAGCCCCGCGCGTACGCCGTGCGCGAGGGCATCGCGCAGATCGATCTTGGAGAGGTCGAGGTGCCGGCCCAGCTCCAGCTCGTCGCGACGGGGCCCGAGGGACCACGCCCGGTGGCGGAGCTGCGCGTGGGGGAGGGCGAGGTGGTCGACTCGCTGCCCGAGGACCCGACCGTGATCACCTTGCTCCGCGCGCGCGCCGAGTCGGGCCCGCTTCGTCCCAACCGTCTGCTCGCCGAGGTCGCGGAGGAGCACGCAGAGCGCGTCTGCGCGACCGGGCACGTCGCGCACGAGATCGCAGACGAGGGCAACGCCGAGCAGCGGCTGCGTCGTGCGCACGTCGAGGCGAGGCACGTGGGTGAGGTGGTGTCGCGCGCGGCCGACGAGCGCGGCGCGTGGCGTGCGCTCGTGGCCAGCCCCTCCCACCGCGCGGCGCTCGGTGATCGACGCTTCACCGACGTCGGGGTCGCGCGCGTCGAGCACGAGGGCCGCACGTGCCTCGTGGTCGTGCTCGCGTCGTGGCCGCGGCGCGCGGCTCGCTGACGATCGCGCGAACGATCAGGTCTTGTCCTCGACGGTGTCGGACGAGGTCGTGACGATCTGCACGTAGCCGCTGCCGTCGGAGCGCAGGAGATCGGCGCGGATGCCCGCGTCGCGCAGCCGCGTGCGCAAGCGCGCGAGGCTGACGTCCCAACGATGTCGGAGCTCGTGCGCGTCGAGCGTCTCGCCCTTCCACACCTCGCGCGCGATCACGCTCCACTCCGCCGGGCCACCGACTGCCACGAGCTCGCTGAAGATGCGCGCGCCCACGCCGCCGAGCGTGACGACGGGCCGGCCCTGGCGGTGGATCTCCACACCGTCGTACCAGGCGATGATGCGCAGCGGTGCATCGAGCCCGCCCGTCGTGGTCGCGCTGTTCTCGAGGCCCAGCATCACGAAGCGGACTTCCTCGGTGCCGACCTTGAACGAGTCGCCGGGGCTCACACCGCGCGGTGCGCCGCGTCCCAGGCGCGCGCGCCAGCCGTCGCCGTTCCACCACACGTGCGCCTGGGCCTCGGGCTCGAAGCGCGTCGCGAGCGTGAGAGGAGGCCCGGCCGAGAGGCTGATCAGGCTCGGCAGCGTGCGACGACCGAGCGAGCTCGACTCGATCGCGAGCACGGCGTCGGGCCGCTTCACTTCCTCGACGACGAGCGCGAGATCGGGCGCGAGCTCGATCTCCATCCCCTCGACGAGCACAGCCTCGGACTCGGGCTTGCCGCGGATCGAGAACATGCGCCGCAGCGAGAGCAGGACGAGCTCGCCGCGACGCAGAGACACGAGCGCGTGCGCCTCGGACACGCGCGGATCGTCGATCGCGAGGCGCGCCGTCACGAGGCGCCCGATCAGATCGCCGTGGCCCAGCTCGGCGAGATCACCGTTCGGCAGACGAACTCGGACGTACGCATGCATCGCGCGTTCGGTCTCAGTCGCACGCCGTGACTTCGCAGGGGCAGGCGCCCGAGCGGTACTGGCACAGGGTGATCTCGCCCGTCGCGAAGTTGCAGGTCTCCATGAGGCACATCGCGTCCGGATCCGTGAACGTGCACTCGTCGCCGGTGCACGCGACGTTGGGCTCGCCCATCGGAGGACGCGCGTTCGTGCCGCACTGGAACCGCGAGACGTCGGTGCTCCACCCGCAGCCCGAGACCACGGGCGAGTCCGGGCTCGCCGCGGCGTCGGCGGTGATCGTCTCGTTGTTGCAGCCGACGAAGGCCAGGGCCCCGATCAGCATCGTGAGTGCGAGCGCGCGCGTGATCATGGGAGCGAAGGGTGCCACAGGTTCCGCCGCCGCGATCACAGCCCCAGCTGCTTGGCGATGATGACCTTCATGATCTCGCTCGTGCCGCCGTAGATGCGCTGCACGCGGGCGTCCATGTACGCGCGGGTCACGGGATACTCGAGCATGTAGCCATAGCCGCCGAAGAGCTGGAGGCAGGCGTCGGCGACGCGCCCCATCATCTCGGACTGCCAGAGCTTGGCCATCGAGCACTCCTTCACGAGGTGCTTGCCCGCGACGTGCTCGGCCACGAGGCGATCGAGGAACGCGCGCCCGACCTCGACCTCCGTCGCGCACTTGGCGAGCTCGAACTGGGTGTTCTGGAACTTCGAGATCGGCTTGCCGAACGCCTTGCGCTCCTGCGTGTAGCGGATCGTGTCCTCGAGCACCTTCTCCGCGGCGGCCTGACATCCGATCGCGATCACGAGCCGCTCCTGCTGGAGCTTCTGCATGAGCATGAAGAAGCCAGCGCCTTCTTCGCCGAGGCGGTTCTCCGCGGGGATGCGGCAGTCCTCGAAGAACAGCTCGCTCGTGTCCTGCGCAGCGAGGCCCATCTTGTCGAGGAGCTTGCCCTTCACGAAGCCGGGCGTGCCTGCCTCCACGACGAAGAGCGAGATCGATCGGTGCGGATCACCGGGCGCGTTGTCGGTCTTGGCGACGACGACGACGAGATCGCAGAGCTGACCGTTCGAGATGAAGGTCTTGCTGCCGTTCAGCACGTAGTGATCGCCATCGCGCTTGGCGGTCGTCTGCACGTTCGCGAGGTCGGATCCCGTGCCCGGTTCCGTCATGGCGATCGCGGTGATGATCGTGCCGTTCGCGCACCCGGGCAGCCAGCGCTTCTTCTGCGCGTCGTCGCCGAACGTCGCGAGGTACGGGACGATGACGTCCGAGTGGAGCGCGATCGCGAAGCCGGGGTCGGAGCTCCGCGCCATCTCTTCCATGATCACGACGGAGTGGAGGAAGTCGCCGCCCTGGCCGCCGTGCTGCTCGTCGAGCCACGGACAGAGAAAGCCCGCGGCGCCCGCCTTCTGCCATGCCTCGCGATCGACCGTGCCGGCCTCGCGCCACTTCGTGTACTGCGGCGTGATCTCGCGATCGAGGAACTGTCGGAACGACTTGCGGAAGAGCTCGTGGTCCGAGGTGAAGAGCGTGCGTTCCATGCGATGGCTCCGAGGTGAGTGCCGCGTCGGCGGCGCTGCGCGGCGAGGCTACGCGCCTCGATGCGCGCGAAACAAGCGCGGCCCGCGCAGCGATGCAACGCATAGAATGCGCCGCGCGCGCGGACGTCCATGCGCGCTTCTCTTGCCCCTCGGGTGAACGACATGATCGAAGGTCTCGTCTCGCAGTTCCTCGGCTCCGGTGAAGCGTCTCAGGTGCTCGGTCAGCTCCAGCAGCAGGGCCTCACGCCCCAGCAGGCACAGGGTGCGGTGACCGCGACGGCCGAAGGAACGGCGCAGGCCGCTGCGAGCGGTGGGCTCGGGGATCTTCTCGGCGGTGGCGGCATCGCCGGCGCGCTCGGTGGTCTCATGGGCGGAGGCGGCGGAGGTGGCGGCCTCGGAGGTCTGCTCGGTGGTCTCGCAGGTGGTGGTGCACCGGCCGGCGGAGCGAGCGGTCTTCCTCCGCAGCTCGTCGACACGATCGCGAACGTGGTCTCGCAGAAGACTGGCTTGCCTGCAGCGACGGCGAAGACGGCCGTGAACGTCGTGCTCCCGAAGATCATCGACTTCGTGAAGTCGAAGCTCGGCTGAGAGAGCGAGAAAGAATCCCCGTGCTTCGAGTCGGGCCGCGGCGGCGGGGGGTCCGATGCTCAAACATCCTCGGCCTTCGGCCTGCGGAACTCGCCCTGGACCCCCCACCACCGCGTCCCTCTAAGGCCGTGAATCGATTGTTTCTCGCTCTCTGAGCGAGCCGGAGTGAGGTCGTGATGGTCGCCGCGTCGCTGCGTGTGCTCGATGGACCGATGGGGACCGAGCTCGACCGACGCGGCGTCCCCACGCCGCTGCCGCTCTGGAGCGCTGGCGCGAACGAGGGCGCGGCGGACGTGGTGCGCGCGATCCATCGCGACTACGCGCTCGCTGGCGCGACGCTCCACACCGCGAACACGTTCCGCACGAAGGCGCGCAACGTCGGTGAACGGTGGCGTGAGCTCGCGTCCCGCGCCGTGCGGCTCGCGCGGAACGGCGTGCCTGCGGACCACGTCGTCCTCGGCTCGATCGCACCGCTCGAGGACTGCTACCGGCCCGATCTCAGCCCCGCCGACCGCGATCCCGTCGCCACGCGTGCAGAGCACGACGCGCTCGCACGTCACCTCGCGGACCTGGGCGTCGACGCGCTGCTCGTGGAGACGTTCGCTCACGCGGGTGAGGCGCTCATCGCGCTCGACGCTGCACTGTCCACGGGCACGCCCACTTGGCTCGCGCTGACCCCGGGCCCCGAGGCTGCGCTCCTGTCGCCCGGACAGATCGGCGAGGCGGCGGACGAAGCTGCACGACGTGGTGCGCAGGCCGTGCTCGTGAACTGCGTGGCGAGCGAGCGTGCGCAGCCATTCGTCGATGTGCTCGCCGAGGTGTCGGCGCGGAGGGGCGTGCCGTTCGGCGTGTACGCGAACGCGGGCCACGTCGACGACGCTGTCGGGTGGCGCGCGCTCGAGGAGGATCCGAGGCGTGCCGCCGATCGGTATGCCGAGACCGCATGCCGCTGGGTCGCGAGCGGTGCGTCGATCATCGGCAGCTGCTGCGGGACGGGTGTACCTCACGTCGAGGCGATCGCCCGCCTCGCGCGTCAGCCCTCGTAGCGACAGCCCGAGGTGCAGGTCTCCATCACCTCGATGCGACACAGGCCCGGCAGCGAGGGCGCGGCCCGCTCCCAGATCCAGCGCGCGAGGTGCTCGCTCGTGGGGTTCTCGAGGCCCTCGATCTCGTTCAGGTAGTAGTGATCGAGGCGCTTGCGGATGGGCTCGAGGCGCTCGCGCAGCTCGCCGAGATCCATGAACCAGCCGAGGTGCGGATCGACCTCGCCGCGCACGTAGACGCGCACTCGGTACGAGTGGCCGTGCAGGCGCGCGCACTTGTGGCCTTCGGGGACGTGAGGAAGACGGTGCGCGGCCTCGAAGGTGATCTCGCGCCAGATCTCGGTGGTGGGCATGACGAACGGCTCGGAGTCAGCTCGGAGTCAACGAATGCCGAGCATCTTGTGGGTCTGGAGCGAGAGGCGCCAGCGCGGGTGCTCCATGCAGTAGGCGACGACACGCTCGGTGTTCTGCTTGCGCAGCAGATCGTCCATCGGCTGGAGGTAGAAGTGCTCGAACGCGAGAGACTCGAAGCGCTCGGGCTCGGCGCCGCGCTGCGGGTGAACCAGCTTGAGCTCGTGCCCGGATCGCACGACGAGCTCGCTGCCTGCCTTGGGGCTGACGCAGATCCAGTCGATGCCTTCGGGCGGCGAGAGGGTCCCGTTCGTCTCGATCGCGATCTCGAAGCCCTCCTCGTGGAACGCATCGACGAGCGCTCGATCGAGCTGGAGGAGCGGCTCACCCCCCGTGCACACGACGTAGGGCGTGCCTCCGCGCTCACCCCACAGCGCCCGCGCGGCCTTGGCGAGATCTTCGGCGCGCGCGTGCTTTCCCCCGCCATCGCCGTCGGTTCCGACGAAGTCCGTGTCGCAGAAGCGACAGATCGCGGTGCTCCGATCGGCCTCGCGGCCGTTCCACAGGTTGCAGCCGGCGAAGCGCACGAACACCGACGCGCGACCCGCGCGGGCACCCTCGCCCTGCAGCGTGAAGAACATCTCTTTGACCGCGTACGACATCGTGCGCGCGAGGATGAGCCGAGACCCGCGTCCGCGCTCGCGGTCTCGCGCCTCGTAACCTGCGCGATCGGCCAATTTGTCTGATAGAAACGGGTCGTGCGCTCGCGGTCGGCTCGTCCTCTTCCGTCGGAACTCTCCGCGGCGGGCTCTGCCTCGCTCGCGGCGGGCGAGCCTCGAGCGCGCGCGCGTTGGAAGGCGCGGCTCCGCGCGGGTCTCGCGGTCGGCGCCTTGTCGATCTCGCTCGTGTCGATCGATGCGCGGTCGTCCTCCGCGCTCTCGTTCGAAGGGCAGGAGGCGCGGCTCGCGCGCGAGCTGCGTGAAGGTGTGACGCCCCAGCGCGTCACCGCCGCGAGTGAGATCGCGACACTCGCGCCGCGCGCAGCGTGGCCGCTCGTTCAGCTCGGCCTCGCCGACCCGGAGATCGAGGTGCGGCGTCGCGCGGCGACGGCGGCCGAGGAGCTCGGCCTCGCGGAGGCGCTCGAGCTCACACGACCCTGGCTCGAATCGGACGACGCGGATCTCCGCGAGATCGCCGTGCACGCGGAGGGGGTGCTCGGCGATGCCGCCAGCGTCGCGTCGTTGTCACGCGCGCTCGGCGATCCTCGTTTCGCCGTGCGCTCGGCAGCGGCGGAGGCCCTCGGACGTCTGGAGCTCGCGGCGTGCGCCTCACCGCTCGGCACCGCGCTCGAGGACACCGACGCGACGGTGCGCATGGTCGCAGCGGGCGCGCTCGGTCGCACACCAGGCGACGAGGCCGCGCGTCTGCTCTTGTCGCGGTCGCTCGATCCCGTGCTCGAGGTGCGCGTCCGCGTCATCGACGCGCTCGCGGCGCGTGGCGATCGCGAGAGCTTCGACGGACGGGTGGGGGCCGTGTTGATCGCGGCGCTCGCGGACGAGGCAACGGAAGTGCGCGTCGCCGCGATCGTGGGCCTCGCGCGTGCGCGGCATGCACCCGCGGCGCCCCTGCTCTCGCGCATCCTCGATCAGGCGGGCGAGCCGAGACGCGCGAGCGAGGACGATCGAGAGCTGCGTGCCGTCGTGGCCGCGCTCGGTCGACTCGACGATCCGAGCGCCCGAGAGGCGTTGGTGCGCACGCTCGGGCGAGGCATCGTGCGGAGCAGCGCGCTGCGTGCGATCCGCACGCAGCTCGAGGGCGCGCCAGAAGCGATGGAGCGCGCGCTCGCTGCAGGCCTCGCTTCGGGCGCGGAGCGGGGCTCGTCTCCCGCGCGTGGTCGCGTGCTCGACGCGATGCTGGAGCTCGACGAGCTCGAGGGAGGCGAGGCGCTGCTGCGGCCCGTGCTCGTGGGGCTCGAGGACGGCACCTTCTCTCCCGCGATGGCCCTCGCGGCGCTGGGCGCGTTCATGCCGCGCGCGCGCGAGGCCTCGCTGCGACCGAGCCCCGCGACCGAGGAGGCGGTGGTGGTCTTGCTCTCGCGCGCCAGCGAGCCGACCACCGTCGATGCGGCGATCGACGGCCTCGAGCGGGCGGCGCGACGCGGTGTGCTCGATCCTCGTTCCGTCGAGGTCTTGTTGCTGCCCGAGGTGCTCGGTCCTCCGACGCTCGCCGACGACGACGGCGGAGGCGGCCTCGCGGACGATCGACGAGCGGCGCGCGTGGTGGCGCTGCTCGGACGCATGGACGATCCGAGGGCCTTCTCGACACTCGTTCGTGTGGCGACGGGGCCCGAGGGGCCGCCGCGCCGCGCCGCGCTGCTCGCGCTCTCGCGCTCCCAGCGTGTGGATCGCGCCGCGCTCTCGCCCCTCTCGTCGGAGGTGGCGACGCTCCTTCGATCGCGCGATCCCGAGGAACGCGCGGCCATCTGCGCGATCGCCCTTCGACACGGCGACGACGACACGCTGCGCGGCGTGCTCGACGCGCTCGAGGCCGTGGGCAGCGTCGACAGGGCCC
>JAFLCL010000229.1 GCA_017303575.1 Deltaproteobacteria bacterium | reverse complement strand
AGGCGCAGGCTCTGTCGTCTGCGCTGCGGGTGCGGGCTGAGCCGCAGGCTCGGCGGCCGGGGCCGGTGTGGCCGCGGGCGGCGGGCTCGTGGCTCCGAAGTCACCCGTCTCGTCCTGCGCGTGGGCGCGCGGGGAGGCGAGCGAGAAGGCTCCGAGCACGGTGAGCACGAACAACGCCACGAGCGCCGCGAGCGGCGTGCCCGAGCGCGGGCGCGAAGTGGGGCCGGACATGGCGCGTACACTACACTCGCTCGCTCGAAAGGGCATCGCACATGGAGCGCGTTCGTCACCTCATCGTCGGCGCTGGCATCTCGGGCCTCGCGTACGCGGATCGCATCGCGAAGGGGCCTCACGGCGCGAGCGAGGACTACCTCGTCGTCGAGGCCGACACCGAGATCGGCGGCTACTGCAAGACGATCGTGCGCGAGGTCGACGTCGAGGGACGCCTCGCGCGCTTCGTGTGGGACTACTCGGGCCACTTCTTTCACTTCAAGCACGCCGACATCGAGAGCGATCTCGTCTCGCGCATGAAGGGGCAGAAGGTGCTCTCGATCGCGAAGGACTCGCGCATCCACTGGCCCGGCGGTCAGCGAGGTGCGAGCGCCGATCGTCCCGTCACGGACTGGATCGAGTTCCCCTTCCAGAAGAACATCCACCAGCTCCCGCAGGCGGACTTCATCGACTGCCTCTACGAGCTCTACCTGCGCGACGAGCGCAGCGGTGTGGCCAAGGGACACAAGGCCGCGAGCTTCCTCGACATGCTCTACCAGCGCTTCGGCCGCGGCATCACCGAGCGCTTCCTCCGCCCCTACAACGAGAAGCTCTACGCGACCGATCTCGGCTCGCTCGACGTCGACGCGATGGGCCGCTTCTTCCCGCACGCCGACATCGGCGACATCGTGCGGAACATGCGCGAGGCGAACAACGCCTCGTACAACGCGCACTTCACCTACCCCGAGGGCGGCGCGATCCAGTACGTGCACGCGCTCGCCTCGCAGCTGAAGGAGAGCGCGATCACGCTGGGTGAGCGCGTCGTCGCGATCGATCTCGCGAACAAGATCGCGAAGACCACGCAGCGCGAGATCCAGTTCGAGCACCTCGTCTCGAGCATGCCGTTCGTGAAGCTGCTCGACGCCGCGGGCCTCGCGTACGAGCCGTCGACGTACACGTGGAACCAGGTGCTCGTCTTCAACCTCGGCTTCGACCGCAAGGGACCTCCAGGCATCCACTGGGCCTACTACCCGCAGAAGGAGCTCTCGTTCTATCGCGTGGGCTTCTACGACAACATCTTCGGCACGCCCGAGATGAGCCTCTACGTGGAGCTCGGCTATCCGTCGGGGGCAGGGCCGCGTACGGCGCACATCGACGAGCACGAGATCGCGCGGGCCAAGGAGCGTGTGCTCGCCGATCTCGCGAAGGTCGGCGTGATCGAGGGCCATCGCCTCGTCGCGGAGCAGCACGTCGTGATGGACCCGGCGTACGTGCACATCACGCGCGCCTCGCTCGCCGACGTGGCCGAGAAGAAGAAGGTGCTCGAGAGCCGCGGCGTGAGCTCGATCGGTCGCTACGGGTCGTGGACCTACTGCTCGATCGAGGACAACGTCGTCGAGGCGCGCGCCCTCGCCGATCAGCACGCGAGGGCGTGGAACACGTCGCGATGAGCCGCGCCGCGCGATCGGGGCTCGTGACAGCGACGCTCCTCGCCGGCTCCGTCGGCTGCGGCGCGAAGTCCGACCTCGACGTGCCTCCGCGCGAGTGCCGTCCTCCCGATCCGCCGCCGCTCTCGTGCCCTTCGCTCCGCGCGGGCGAGGCGGTCGTGATCTCCGAAGGCAGCGAGAGCGTCACCGCCCTCGACGTGGCGCCGTTCGAGTCGGGCGCGATCGTGCTGCGTCGCTCGATCCTCGCGAGCGGCGGCGCGGAGCAGTGGCGCGTCGTCACGCTCGATGGTCGTGGTCGTGTCGTCGATCGCGGTGCACGCGATCTGATCGGCGAGACCGACGATCCGCTGCGACGCAGCGAGGGATCGATCACCGCGGGCTGCACGCCGATCGCGCTGCTCGAGGAGCGCGTCGATGCGATGGGCCTCGAGGCGCGCTGCACGCTCGTGCCCATCGATCCGCTGCCGATCCGCTTCCGGCCGCGCGCGCTGCCGACGATCACCGCGGGCTGCCACGATCTCCTCGACGACGCGCTCGGTCCCTCGTTCGTCGAGCCGGGGCTCCCGACACGCGTCGTGCACGTCTCGCGTGATGGGGCGATCGGTGAGACGAGCACGCTCACTCCCTCCGGACCGTGGCTCACGCTGCGTCCGCAGCGGCTCGCGCTCGCGAACGGCGGCTGGGCGATCCCTTACTTCCCGAGCGGAGGCGGTGTCGGCGTCGTCTTGCTCGATCCCACGTCACGGCAGATCGGCGAGACGCGCTGGGGCATCGGTGACTCACCGGTCGGCGTAGCCACCACGACGACGCGCGCGGTGTGGGAGGCCGCGAACGGTCCCGCCGAGGCGCCGATCCGCATCGAGACCGTGGGCCTGCTCCCCGACGGTCGTCCCGAAGGCGAGCACCACATCCTCCCCACGGAAGGCTTCTTCATCCTCGCGTACGGTCTCGCGCTCGTGGACGTCGGCGAGCACACGATCTTCCTCTTCCGGGGCGGACGCATCGGCGAAGAGGCGCGCGTGCACGTCGGCACGCTCGATCACGAGGGCAACCTCCTCGAGGGGCCCACGCCGCTCGTCAGCGCGGATCGTGCGCGCCTGGTGCCCACCGCGAACGGCGCGATCGCGATCCTCGTGCGAGGCAACCGAGAGCTCGCCGAGGTGCAGGCGATCCCGCTCGACTGCGAGTGAGGTCGGTCAGCTCGCGTGCGTCTGCGCGAGCCTGCCCCGATCGAAGACCCACATCGTGTTCGGCTCGCCGATCTGCCACGTCTCGTTGGTGGTCAGCGGCACGGTGCTCACCACGGCCACGCGATCGCGCGTGGTGGTGACGGGCGCGAAGTCGATCGTGACGTCTTCGTCGGCCAGACGCGCTTGCCCGAACGGTGCGCGCCGGATGATGTGACAGAGCTTGGTGGCGCAGCGCGCGTAGAGGCGCTGTCCATCGCCGAGGAGGAAGTTGAACGTGCCCTTCTTGCCGATCGTGCCGCCGAGCTCTGCCACGGCCTCGGAGAGCGTCGCAGCATCGGGCGCGCCCTTCGGAAAGCTCGCGCGCAGCCCTTCGAGCAGGTGGCAGAACGCGTGCTCGCTGTCGGTGGTGCCGATCGGCACGTAGCGACCGAGCGCGAGCGATCGCGCGCCGCGCACGGTGCCGTTGTGCGCGAAGACCCAGTCGCGCCCCCAGAGCTCGCGCGTGAACGGGTGCGTGTTCGCGAGCGACGTCGGGCCGCGTGTCTTCTTCCGGATGTGTCCGATCGCCAGCAGCGTCTTGATCGGGTTCGCCGCGACGAACGCCGCGAGCGGGCTCTTCGCCGCGGGCTCGGGATCGAGGAACGTGCGGGCGCGCTTGCCTTCGTAGAGCGCGAGCCCCCACCCATCCGCGTGGTGCGCCGTCCCCCCGCCGCGACGCCGCAGACCGGTGAACGAGAACACGATGTCCGTCGGGACGTTGCACTCCATGCCGAGCAGCTCGCACATCGTCGGCGAATCCTACACGTCGCGGTCTGGCGTGAGATCGCGGAGGGAACACGAGGTGTGGTCCGACGCGTACTGTGGTCTCGCATGTGCTCGTGGCACGTCGTCTCGTCCCTCGTGATCGCCCTGGTCGCGTTCCTCGCGCCGCGACCGGTCGAGGCGCAGTGTCTCGCGACGCATGGATCGATCGTCGCGATCGGGTGTGAGGATCTCGCGATCTCGCGTGACGACGGGGCCACGTTCACGCACACCGGCCTGCGTGTGGTGGCAGTGACGGTGACGGACGACGAGCGCGTCTTCGTCGCGAACGATGCCGAGCCGCCGAGTCTCTTCGAGGTGGGCGCGGGTCACGTGGCGCTTCCGCTCACCGAGGTCGCTGCGCTCGCGTCCGTCGGTCGGAGCGTCGTCGTCGTCGGGAGCCGCGAGCCGTCCGATCCCGAGGAGATCACGCGCACCGTCGTGCTCGTGCGCGGGGCGGATGGGACGGTGCGCGAGCTCGGGTCCCTCGGGGCGTGGTCGAGCGCGACGCGTGTCTCGGCGACCGGCACGGAGCGCGCGCCGCGCGTCGAGATCGTGATGGCGTTCGGGTTGAGCTGCTGGGGCACCGTTCAGGTGCGGCGCGCGATCGTCGATGCACGCGGAGCGCAGATCGCCGATCTGTCGAACGACATGGAGTGCGCGTACCACGGCGAGGGCTGCGGCGGGTTCTTCGACGTCGAGATCGGCGCGCACGGAACGGCGTACGCGGTGCGCGCGCCCTCCGACGACGGCACCGAGCGGCCGGGCCCGCTGTTGCTCGTGCGGCCGACCGAGCGCACGACGCCGACGACGCTTGACGTGCCGAGCGGCGCGACGCTGTCGGTCGCGCACAACGGGCAGCTCACGCTCGCGCTGCTCGACGGCGTGCTCCATCGACTCGAAGGCACGCGCGCCACCTCGCTCGGAGGACAGATCGACCGCGACGCGCGCCTCGTGCACGTCGATGATCGAGGGAGGCCGTACGCCGAGAGCGCACAGGGCCTCGCGCGCTTCTCACGCGGGGCCGGCTGGTCACCGATCCGTCCCTGATCCGAAGCGTGGGTCAGGCCGCGTCGTCGGGCGGGTCCTCGCGCTCGCGGATCGGCTCGGGCGCCGCCTCGACAGCACGCGTCGCAGCGGTCGTGCTCGTGTCCTTCTTGCGGAGCACCTCGAGGAATGATCGTGACGGAGGCGCATCGGGCAGCTCGCTCTTCTTCAGCTCGGCGAGCAGCGTGGGTGAAGCGCCATCGCCTGCGCCGACGACGAGCACACGCTCGCCGATCTCGACGAGGTAGACCCAGCGGCGCGCATCGAGCGGCACGCGCTCGATCACCTTCATGCGCTGGCCCGCGCCCATGCCGAGGCCACGCGAGGCGCTCCAGCGCAGGACCACCCACGCCAGCACGCAGACGGCTGCGAGCGCGAGCAGCGACTGGAGCAGCGACGCGCCGTAGCCGCCCGGCAGATCACGCGCGGCGGAGCCCGCGTGGGCGCTCGCTTGGAGGAGCTCGAGGTGCATCGCGCCGGCGAGCCTAACAGGCGTGTGTCAGCGGGACGCGATCGAGAAGCCGAAAGAGTTCGAGGCCGGGTCGGCCACGTCGTGCTCGAGCGTCTGCGCGCCGAGAAGGTCATCGTGCCAATAGACGTGCTGCCGCAGCGGATCGCCGATCACGAGCTCGATCTCTCCATCACCGTCGACGTCGGTGGCGCCGAGCGCGACACGCGTGCGCCCGGTGGCCGCGGGCAGGGTGACAGCGCGACCTTCGACCGCGTACGGCGAGGCCCGTTGTCCGAGGTAGACGAAGACGCGCGTCGCGTCCGCGAGATCGGCGGCGACCGCGAGCTCGTCGTCGCCATCGCGATCGACGTCGCCGAGGTTCGCGAGGACCGACGCGAAGCCGGGCACGCCGATGGGCGCGGCGACGACAGTGGGGGTCGCCGTCAGTCCGTCGCCCGCGCCGAGGTACACGAGCATGGTGCCCGCGCTCGTGCCGAGCACGAGGTCTTCCCCGACGCCGCCGAGGTGTGCCGTGGCGATGCCCGTGAAGGTGACGCCCGCCGGCGCATCGATCGTGGTCGTCGCCACCGGCGGATCGCCCAGCGGTGCGTGGTAGACGAACACGCGTCCGTCGACGCCGTTCGCCCCGATCACGATCAGATCGCGCTGGCCGTCGCCGTTGACGTCGCCGGAGGCGAGCTGGAGGAGGCTCGGCGGCGAGAACGTCATGGACGGTCGGGTCGGCAGGCCCGTTCCTGGGATCCCTTGGAAGAAGTGCGCGCGGCTCGAGCCGTCCTCGCCGATGACGACGGCGCCTCCCGACAGCGCCGTCATGAACTGACCGAACTGCATGGCCTCCGGGTAGCTCAGCGTGGCGACGGAGGTCTCGATGGGGCTCGAGCCGCCATGGAACGCGTACGCCTGCCCGAAGCTGAAGTTGTGGCCGCTGACGATCACGTCGTCGATGCCGTCGCCGTTCACGTCGTGCGCGTCGATCGTGGTGAAGCCGACGCGCTCGTCCGCGTTGCCTGCGCGGAACGCGCCCACGCGCACCGGGCCCGTGGCCGTGCCGCGGTAGAAATAGGCCACGCCCGCGGCCATCGGCGGCGCGTTCTGCGCGCCGATCACCAGATCGCCGAAGCCGTCGTCGTCGAAGTCGAGCTGCGACACGAACGGGACGCAGCGGCCGTCGACGATGCGATCGGTGCCCGCGCACGCGAACGCGTCGGGCGCGAACGCGTCGATCGCCGCATCGAGATCGGCTGTGTCGTTCGCCGCGTCGATCGTCGGACCCGTGTCCGGAGCTCCCGTGTCGGGACCGAACGCATCGGGTGTGAACGCATCGAGGTCCGCGTCGAGATCGGCGTCGAGGCCGCCGTCCGCGCGGACGTTCGAGAGGTAGTCGATGCGCCCGCATGCAGAGAGCACGAGCGCGATCGGCACGAAGCAGGCGAAGCGACCCACGCGCCGATGATGCCAGAGGCGCTGCGATCAACGCACGAACAGACGCGGATCGTCGGGGCGCACGTCGATGTGGAAGTGATCGCGGTGGCCCTCGGAGTAGTCGGGCGTGATCACCGTCGAGAGCCCGGCGCGCGCCGCGAGATCACACGCGAGCGCCTCGAGCGCGTGCGCGGGATCGTCCACGGGCGTCGTGTCGATGCCCTCGCACGTCGGTCGATCGGGGTGCATCGGGTAGTCGTGCTCCACGTCGAGCACCGAGCCGTCGTCGCGCACGAAGCGGGCGAGATCGAGGGCCATCCCCATCGTGTGGAAGCTCGTGCGCGGCTCGAGGCGCCACGAGCTCAGCACGTGGACCTCCGCGATCCGATGATCACGCAGCACCGCCGCGACACGCGGGAGACGCGCCGCGAGCTCGCAGCTCACGATGAACGGCGCGCCCTCGCGCATCTTGCGGAACGAGACGCCGAGCAGGTTGCCCTCGAGGCGCACGGGGCTCGGGATCGGCGAGCGACCGGTGCGGAAGGTCTCGTGCGTGAAGCCGGGGCTCTGGGCCGTGATGCGATCGAGCTCCTCGAGACAGCGCGGCGTCGCGCGCACAGCGAAGACGCGCGCCGGATCCTCGGTGAACACGCCGTGCGGTACCTGCCCGCGGAAGTTCGGGAAGGTCGCGACGCGTCGACGGATCTCGCGCGCGACGGCGAGCGCGGGGTCACGTCGCAGGGCGCGCGCGCGGTCGTTCGGGGCGGGCTGCGCATCGGCCACGAGCGCGATGGCCAGCGCCGAGAGCGCCACCAAGGCGGGGAGGATGCGCGCGAGCAGACGAGGCGGCACGGAGCCGAGACGAATCGCGCAGCACCGTTATTCCGGCGGCTACACCGTCTCGATGCGACGCAGCATCCGCGCGAGCAGGCCCGGCGCATAGCGGCGCGCGTAGATGCCCGCGATCTCCTTGCCGCCCACGTAGACCTCGCGTGAGCGCTTCGCGATGCCATCCACCATCACGCGCGCGCACTGCTCGGCGCTGATGCCGTGCGCGTTGGCCTTGGCGCGTGTCGCCGTCTTCTCGACCTCGCCGCCGCCCGCGCGCTCGATCGCCTTGATCGCGATGTCGGTGTCGACGAAGCCGGGGCACACGATCGTGACAGCGACGTTCTCCTTGTGGCCTTCGGCGCGCAGCGACTCGAAGAAGCCGTGGAGCGCGTGCTTGCTCGCGGCGTAGCCCGAGCGGAACGGCGTGCCCACGTAGCCGGTCACGCTCGAGACGACGACGAAGTGACCGCCTCCGCGCGCCTTCATCTCGGGCAAGAGCGCCTTGGTCAGCGCGACCACGCCGAAGTAGTTGACCTCCATGATGCGGCGGTCTTCGTCGAGCGGGGTCTCGGACACGAGCGATCGCTGACCGATGCCCGCGTTGTGGACCATCACGTCGACCTTGCCGAAGGCCGCGAGCGCCTGCTCGACGTAGGTCTTGGCGAGGTCGGTCTGGGCCACGTCCATCGCCAGGAGCGCCACGTCCTCGGGCCGCGACGCGCGCGCCTTGACCTTCTCGAGCAGCTCCGCGCGGCGGGCCGACACGATCACGCGCGCGCCCTCGTCCACGAGCTGCAGCGCGAGCGCCTCGCCGATGCCCGAGCTCGCGCCCGTGATCCACACGACCTTTCCCGAGAACCGCTGCTTCGCCATGGCCGGACCGTACTACGCGCGACGTCGGGGTGCGCGAGGGGGAGGCTCAATCCTCGGCAGTGCTCATGCCCTCGACGAGCACGCGGTCGGACTGCTCGACGAGGCGCGGCTTGCTGCCGAGCCCGAGGTGGCCCGAACGATCTCCCTTGGTCGCGAGGTAGAAGCGGTTGTGCTCGTTGGCCGGCAGGATGTGCGGCAACCGGCCCGTGATCTGGACGCCGTGCTCCGCGAGCTGCGCGAGCTTGTTCGGGTTGTTGGTCATCAGCTGGATCGAGCGCAGCTTCAGGCTGAAGATCATGTGCGCCGCCACCGCGTAGTCCCGCTCGTCGTCGCGAAAGCCGAGCGCGAGGTTCGCATCGACCGTGTCGAGGCCTCGGTCCTGGAGGGCGTAGGCGCGGACCTTGTTCATGAGCCCGATCCCGCGGCCTTCTTGTCGGAGGTAGAGGACCGCGCCGCGACCGAGCTCGTCGATCTTCCGGAGCGAGGCCTCGAGCTGATCGCGGCAGTCGCAGCGCAGCGAGCCCAGCGCGTCTCCCGTCAGACACTCGGAGTGGAGGCGCACGGGCACGTCCTGCCCCCCGACGATGTCGCCCTTCACGATGGCGACGTGATCTTTGCCGTCGCGGTTGTTCCAGAACGCGACGATGCGGAAGTCTCCGTAGCGCGTGGGCAGCGACGCGACACCCACGACGCGCACGCAGATCTTGTGGGCACCGAAGCCTCCGCATTCGTGCGTGGCATCGTGATGGACCAGCTGCTCGAGGCTCGATTCGTTCTCGTTCACGTCGGATCTCCGATCAGTGGGTGGGCGCGAGCAGGCGACGCGCGAGGCGCTCGCCGGAGAGGAACGCGCCCTGGACGCCGCCGTGCGCGTCGAAGGCTTCGCCAGCCAAGCTCACCGAGCGTCCGCCCGCGAGCCTGATCACGAGCGGTGCCCCGAGGCCCGCGCCGGAAGGGAAGCGTGCGTAGCGCCAGCGATGGGCCGCGACCCAGCTCGGGCTCGCAGCCCAGGATCCGAGCAGGCGCCCTGCCTCGGCGAGCATGAGCGCCTGCCAGGCCTGCGGCTCCGTGGCGAGCCAGTCTCGCGAGGCCCGCACCCCGGCTTGGAGCACCAGCACCCGATGGCGGGGGCGCTCGCGCTTGCTCGAGTCGTGCACGATCACCTGGAGCGGACCGTCGTCTGGATAGAGCACGTCGAACCGCGGCTCGGCGGCGTGCAGATCGTACGCCGCGAGCAACGCGAGGCACGGCACCGTCCCGAGCCAGCCGAGGATCGTGCGTGCGGTGTCGAGCTCCGGGAGAACGGGCAAGAGCTCAGCCATCGGATCGACCGGCAGCGTGAGCACGACGTGTGGCGCGGCGAGCGAGGCTCCGTCGTCGAGGAACACGCGCTCACCATCGATGCGCGCCACGGTGACGCCGGTCCGTATGTCCAGGCCGTCGGCGAGGTGCTTGGCGAACGACGAGATCCCTTCGGTGAGCGCCACTCGCCGATCGCGCGCCGTGTAGGTGTCGGGCTGGCACGGCACACCGCGGCCCTCGATCCGGAAGGGCCACCCTTCGAGCTTGGGCGCGTCGAGCGCGTCGATCGCCGCGAGGAACGACGCATCGCTGCCGTGGAGGAAGGCCACGCCGTGATCCACGGGCTGACCCTCCAGGATGCGGCGTGTGGCGCAGCGCCCGCCGACACCGCGCGATCGCTCGAGCACCACCACGGACCGCCCCGCGCGAGCGAGGGCTCGCGCACAAGCGAGCCCGGCGACGCCGGCTCCGACCACGATGACCTCGGCGTCCAAGACGCGGGGAGCTTAGGCCTCGCGTCCGCGTCGTCCACGACCGCTTCGGAGAGGGGGCTCGCCATGCGCGCGGAGAGCCCCAGCATGAGAGGCGATGAGCCTCGAGCTTCCCGTCCTCGTGGTCGCTGGCGCCTCCGGCTTCGTCGGACGCGCGCTCGGTCGTGCGCTGACGGAGGAGCATCGCTTTCGGATCGTCGGACTGAGCCGGGGACCACACGAGCCCGGGGATGGCTACGACGCGTGGCGTTCGGTCGATCTGTTCTCGCTCTTGGACACCGAGCGTGCGCTCGAGGGCGCGTCCATGGCCGTGTACCTCGTCCACTCGATGATGCCCCACGACGGGCTCACCCAGGCTCGCTTCGAGGACCTCGATCTCTTGTGCGCCGACAACTTCGGCCGCGCCGCCGCGAAGGCGGGAGTCCGCCAGATCGTCTACCTCGGTGGGCTCGTGCCGCGGGTCGGTGAGCTCTCGGATCATCTCAAGAGCCGCACCGAGGTCGAAGGTGCGCTCGCCGCCCACGGCGTGCCGGTGACGACGCTCCGCGCCGGGATGGTGGTGGGCCCCGGCGGCTCGTCGTTCGAGATGCTCGCGCGGCTCGTGGAGCGGCTGCCGGTGATGCTCTGTCCCGCGTGGACCTCGACGCGCTCGCAGCCCATCGCGCTCGAGGACGCCGTGCGGCTCTTGTCGTTCGCGATCGATCGCCGCGAGTGCTTCGGCCGCACGTACGACGTCGGCGGCCCCGACGTCCTCACCTACCGCGAGATGATGCAGCTCACGGCAGATGCGCTGGGCAAGCGGCGGAGGCTGATCTCGGTCCCCTGGTTCTCGCCGTCGATCTCGACGCTCTGGGTCTCGCTGGTCTCGGGCGCATCGCCTTCGCTCGTGGGACCGCTGGTTCAGAGCCTTCGTCACGAGATGGTGGCGCGTGATCGAGAGCTCGCCGACCGAGCCGGGGTCGTGGGCGTTCCGTTCCGCGAGGTCCTCGCCGAGTCGGTCCGCGCGATCCGCTCGATGCCGCGCTCTCCGTCGCGAGCGTCACGGCGATCGGCCTCGCCGCTCGAGCCACGGCGCGACGGAGCGCGAGCTGCACCCAAGCGCGTGCGCAGCGTCCAGCGCCTGGTGCTGCCGAGCGGCCGTCACGCGACGTGGGCGGCCACCGAGTACTTTCGGTGGCTCGAGCGTGCGATGCGTCCGTTCCTCCGCGTCGAGCTGTCGGAGGGAGACGCCCACGCACGCATCGCGATCGCAGGAACGAAGCTCTCGCTGCTCGAGCTCCGCTACTCCAAGGAGCGGAGCACCCACGATCGACCGCTGCTCTACATCGTCGGAGGGCTGCTCTCGAACGACGACGGCCGTGGACGCCTCGAGCTCCGGGAGCTGCGGGGCACCCGCACCATGCTCGCCGCCATCCACGACTACATCCCGCGCATCCCTTGGTTTCTCTATCGACGAACGCAGGCGCTGGGGCATCTCTGGGTGATGTGGCGGTTCGCTCGCTACCTCGCGCGCACGCCCGACACGGGCGGGCCCGCGGGCGTGACGGGCGTGACCGAACCGCAGGGCTCCTGAGCGAGAGGGCCTTCGAATTCGCCGAGAAACCGGCCGTCCTGATACCCTGGCGCGCGCGGCCGTGGTGTCTTCCGAGCCGCGGGTGAGGCTCGACTGGCCGCGTTCGTCCCGACTCGCTTCGGCCCCTACACGCTCCTCCGATCCGTCGGTCGTGGGGGCATGGCCGAGGTGTTCCTCGCGCGCGCCGTGGGCATCGGCGGCTTCGAGCGCTTGCTGTGCGTGAAGCGCGTGCTCGACGAGCACGTGAACGACACGCAGCTCATCGATCACCTCGTCGACGAGGCCAAGCTCGTCTCGCGCATCTCGCACCCGAACGTCGCCCAGGTCTTCGATCTCGGGAAGGTCGGCGAGCAGTTCTACATCGCGATGGAGTGGATCGACGGCGTCGACGCGATGAAGCTGCTCGAGGCCTGCGAGGCCAAGGAGATCCACGTACCGATCCCCGCGGCCGCGTACGCCGTGATGGAGATCGCCAAGGGCCTGCACGCCGCGCACACGACGAACGACGAGACGGGGCGCCCGCTCGGCATCGTGCACCGCGACGTCACGCCGACGAACGTGCTCCTGTCGCTCGAGGGGCAGGTGAAGCTCATCGACTTCGGTGTCGCCAAGAACCTCCTGCGCTCGCGACAGACGCAGGTCGGCGTGGTGAAGGGCAAGTACAACTATCTCGCGCCCGAGCAGGCGAGGGGCGAGACGGTCGACGCGCGGGCAGACGTGTTCGCCGCGGGCATCCTCCTCTACGAGCTCCTCGCGGGTGAGCCGCTCTATCCGGGCACCAAGGCGGCGGACGTCTTGGTGAAGGCGAGGAACGCCAAGATCCCGCCGCTCAAGAAGGCGCGAAAGGACGTGCCGCCCGAGCTCGAGGCGATCGTGATGCGCGCGCTCACCAAGGATCGCGACAAGCGCACACCGAGCGCCGCCGCGCTCGCCGACGAGCTCGAGCGCTACCTCACCGCGAGCGCGCCCGACTTCGGCGCGGCGCAGCTCTCGGCGCTCGTGGGCTACCTCTTTCCCGAGAAGGTCGTCGCCTCGATCGAGTCCGATCCGATGCAGCTCGACGAGTTCGTCGCGCACGCCGAGGTGAGCCTCGTGACTGCGCCCGGCGTCGTCGTGAAGCAGGACGACGATTTCGAGGCTGCGCCCACGCGCGTCGCGAGCCCCGACGAGATCGCGAACCGTCGTGCGCAGCGCATGGCGGGACGCTCGCTCACGCCCGTGCCCGCGCTCTTGCCCCGTACGCCCAAGCGCACGGCGGGCAACAGCGCGCGCATCGGCGTCGCGATCGGGATCGTGACGATGGTCGTGCTCGCGAGCCTCGCGTGGGGCGGCTACGCGCTGCTGCGCGATCCGATCGTGCGCTTCGAGACGACGCCCCCCGGCGCGTTCGTCGCGATCGACGGCTTCGGCACGGGTCACGCGACGCCAGCGGATCTCTCGCTCTCCACAGGCACACACCAGCTGGTGCTCAGCCTCGATGGCTACGAAGATCACGCGGCGCCCCTCACCGTCTCGACCGACACGAACGTCACCATCGCGCTCGTGCCCGCGCGCCCACGGCTCGAGCTCAGCTCCGATCCGCCCGGCGCGATGATCTTCCGCGACGGCGCGCTCGTGGGCTCGACGCCCATGACGCTCGAGAACCTCGTGCGCGGAGAGGACGTGTCGCTCGAGCTGAGCGCCGCAGGATTCCTCCCGCTCAGGTACCTTCATCGGGTGGCCAGCGATCGCGCCGAGCGCGTGACGCTGCGCCTCGAGCCCAGCCCCTGATCGATCCCAGTCGCCGTCGAACCCACGCGATCACACGTCTCTCGGAGCACGCATGAGCCAAGCCGATCTCCCGTCCGGATTCACGCCGAAGACCAAGAAGGGCGGGGTGCGCAACACGTTCCAGTCGACGGTGCTCGGCACGGCCGTGTTCGTCGCCGAGATGCAGCGCAAGGTGCCGCTCAAGACGAAGATCGCGGTGGTGCTGTTGTTGCTGGTGGTGGGTGGAGGCGCGGGCCTCGCGATCCACCGCTCGCGCACGCGTGGTGAGCAGGAAGCTCAGCTCGCCACGGCGCTCGCCGCGCCGCCCGCGGAGGCGCTGCCGGTGCTGCGCACGCTCATCGAGGACTCGCTCCTCGACGATCACTCGCGCATCACGGCGATCACGCGCGTGGGCGAGCTCCGCGATGCCGCAGCGGTGCCTGCGCTCGTGAGCTGTCTGTCGCGCAGCGACGATCAGCGCGTCGCGGCGGCGGATGCGCTCGCGCGGATCGGCGCG
>JAFLCL010000228.1 GCA_017303575.1 Deltaproteobacteria bacterium | reverse complement strand
GTGCTGATCGAGGCGCCGAGCGTGACGATCGGCGGCACTGTCGACGCGTCCGGCGCGAGCGGCGGTGGTGGCAACAGCGGCGGTGGTGGTGGCAGCGGGGGCGGGGGTACGAGCTCGGACGCGACGAACGGTGGTGACGACACGGGCTCGTTCGGCAACGGCGGTGGCGGTGGTGGTGGGGCCGGCTGCATCGTCGTACGCGCCTACGATCCGTTCGCGCCCTCGATGATGCTGAGCCCGCGGGACGGCGTCGGTCTGCGCACGCTGCCGCTCCTCACCGATTGACCGCTCTCTCCTCGAAGCTCGGTGTCGACCGACGCGGAGATCGGATCGAAGAGCAGAAACTCGGTCACGCGATCGCGCGACGTGCGTTGTGGAGTCGGAGGTGACGCCATGATGCAGATGTGGATCGAAGGTGGTTGGGGCATGTTCCCCGTGCTGGTGTTCGGGCTGATCACGATGTTCGCGGCGGGGCGCTACGCGATCGATGGACAGACGCCGCGGCTGCGCTTCGTGGCGGCGATGAGCGTGGTCCTGATCGTCAGCATGGCGCACTCGATGCTGACGAACGTCGCGGCGGTCTTCTCGTTCCTGCAGGACGGTGAGCGCGCGCCCGACGACCAGCTGACGCGCATCCTCTTCACCGGCCTGATGGAGAGCACGCGCCCCGGCGCGCTCGGCGGTGCGCTGCTCGTGCTCGCGCTCGTGCTGGTGGCGGTGGGCGTGTACCGCGCGGGGCAGAAGGAGATGCGTCTGGCGGCTTGAGTTGGCCGGGCGAGGGAGCTCTGCCCCCTCGCGCACCCCGTCGCTCGCTCGTCGAAGACTCCTCCTCGCTCCTGCTCCAGGGGGAGCTGCGCTCCCCCGCCGCAACGCGCCCCTCAGAGGGTTCTCGGCATCGTTCGAGCGAGACGTGGCGCGGCGCGAGAACCTCGCCCATAAGCGAGCCTCTCGTGCACACCGACGACGACCCGCTGTCCGACGACGCGATCACCGCGGACTTCCGCGTGTACCAGCGCGTGCGCGGGCATCGCTACTCGATCGACGACGTGCTCACCGCGTTCGTCGCGGCGAACCGAGCGCCCGATGCGGCGCGGGTGCTCGACCTCGGCAGCGGCATCGGGTCGGTCGCGATCATGCTCGCGTGGAAGCTGCGTGAGGCACGGCTCGCGACCCTCGAGGCGCAAGAGGTGTCGCATGCGCTCCAGCTGCGGAACCTCGAACGGAATGGCCTGAACGCGAGGATTCGGCCTGTCTTCGGCGACTTCCGCGACGCGGGTATCAGAAGCGAAGCGGGAATCGACTTCGATCTCGTGACCGGGACGCCTCCTTACTTCCCCGTCGAGGCGACGTTGCCTTCGCCCGACTCGCAGCGGGCGCACGCGCGCGTCGAGCTGCGTGGCGGTGTGGAGGCCTACCTCGAGGCGGCGGCGGCGTGCGTGCGCGAGGGCGGTGTGGTCGTCGTGTGCGCGGACGCCAAGAAGCCCGAGCGCGTGCTGGGATCGATCGCCGCGCTCGGCTTGTCGGCGGAGCGCGAGCTGGTCGTTCATCCGCGAGAGGGCAAGGACGCGCTCTTCTCGGTGTGGACGCTGGTGCGCGGCCCGAGCGAGCTGGCCTTCACGCGCGAGGCGTTCGTGGCCCGCACGGCCGAGGGCGCGCGCAGCGAGGCGCAGCGAGAGATCCGCGCGTTCTTCGGCCTGCCGATCGACGACGACGCGGCGAGCCCGCGACAGCGCGCGAGAGATCCCCACGCCAGCGCGGCGAGCCCACGAGGAGCACGAGCATGAAGCCCCGATCGAACACCGGTCCCCGCCACGCGCCGGGGGGATCGCGCGGTCCCGACGGTGGCCACGGCCGCAGCGACGATCGAGGCCCTGCGCGCGGTCCCTCGCGTCCGAGGCACGATGACCGCCCCCCGCCCCGCATGCGCGATCGTGAGCACGGAGACCAAGATTTCGGTCCCCCTCCTGGCCGTCGACGTCCGCTCGCGCACGGGCCGGGCGAGATCTCGCTGCACGGGCCGCCCGAGCTCGCGACGCCCCTGGCCGACACGATCGCAGGCGCGCGCTCGCTCGACGGCGACGTGCTCACGCACGGCTTCCACGTGTGGCCGGCCCGCATGCACCGCGCGATCGCGGGCGATCTGATCGCGCTGCTCGCGCCGCGCGTGGGCTCCACGGTGCTCGACCCGTTCGTGGGAGGTGGCACTGTCGCGATCGAGGCGCGCGTGCGCGGTCACCACGTGATCGGTGTGGACGCCAACCCGCTCTCGGCGCTGGTCGTGCGCACCAAGGCGCGCCTCACCAGCGCCGATGATCGGGACGCGTTCGGGGTGCTCGTGGAGGCGCTCACGGAGCGATCGTTCGAGCGCGTGCGTGAGCGCAAGGGCGCGCTCGCGAAGATCCACGGCGAGCACCTCGGGCTCTACGGCACCCACACGCTGAAGGAGCTCGCGGGCCTGCTCGAGGAGATCCGCTCGCTCGATCCGCAGATCGATCCCGCCGATCGCGAGGCCGCGCTGGTGGTGTTCTCGTCGATCGTGGGCAAGGTCTCGAACCGGCGCGCGGACACGTCCGACGAGGACGTGCGCAAGCGCATCCGCAAGGGCCTCTCGACCGAGCTCTTCCAGCGCAAGGGCCACGAGCTCGTGGAGCGCTGGGCGGAGCTGTCGCGCACGGTGCGTGTGCGGCCCGGCTCGCTCGAGGTCCTCACGGGCGACGCGCGCGCGCTGCCGCGGCTCCTGAACGGCAAGGCCGTGGACCTGATCGTCACCTCGCCGCCGTACGGCGGGACCTACGACTACGTCGATCAGCACGCGCTGCGCCTCGACTGGCTGAGCCTGCCGCGCACGCACTTCGAGCGCGCCGAGATCGGGGCGCGTCGTCATGGGGGTGAGGTCGAGCGCTGGGATCAGGAGCTGGGCGACAGCCTCGCCGCGATGCGCGCGGTGCTCCGCGGGCCGGCCTCGCGCGTCGCGCTGGTGATCGGCGATGCGCAGCTCGGCCCTCGAAGGCTCGATGCGCACGAGCACGTGCTGGCGCTGGCGCCGCGCGTGGGGCTGCGGCCGATCGCGGGCGCGTCCGAGACCAGGCCCGATCACCTCGGTGGCCCGCAGCGTCGGGAGCACGTGATCGTGCTCGGGCCCCGCTGAGCGAGAAAGAGCCCCCGGCTTCGCATCGGGCCGCGGTGTCCCTTCAGGTCTCGAATCGATTGGGCTCTCGGTCTCCGAGGATCCTGCGGAACGGCGCTGCGGGGGACACTCCTCGCATGGTCGGAGGACCTCACGCCGGTCCTCGCCAAGCCGCGGGGATGGTGGTAGGCACCGCCGCTTCGACCGAGCCGGCCGTCACCAGGGCGGGGGCTCGCAGCTTCACGGAACCGACGACGCATGGCCCAGATCCCCATCCCACCGCGAGAGGAAGTGTTGCGCCGGATCGTGGAGATCCTCTCGGACTCGTTCGAGATCGACGCGTCGAAGATCAAGCCCGAGTCGACGCTCTACGAAGAGCTCGACCTCGACAGCATCGACGCGATCGACATCTTCACGCAGCTGCGCGAGGTCACGGGGCGTCGGCCCGATCCCGCCGAGGCGCGCAACGTGCGGACGGTCTCGGAGCTGGTGGACTTCGTCTTCGCCGAGATCGCGAAGACCAACGCGGGCGTGCCGGAAGGGCCCATGGGCCCGCCGCCGGGTGGCGGCTCGAACATCGTCAGCTGATCGGCGGGGTTGCGATCGTCGGGGGTGAACCCCAACCGTTCCGCCGTACGCTGCCGTCGCGCGACGAGCGCGAGAATCCTTTGGCCCTCTCGTGCGTCCCAGGCGCCGCTCGACGTGAACGCCCGACTTGAACTGAAGTGACATGCGCAGAGTCGTGATCACCGGCTACGGGGTGCTGAGCCCGATCGGCCATGACGCCGATCAGTGCGCCGCCTCCCTGCGGGCGATGCGCGGCGGCATCCATCCGATGCCCGAGTGGGATCACATCGCCGATCTCCAGACGCGCATCGGCGGCAAGGTCACGGGCATCGATCTCGTCGCGCACTTCCCGCGTCGCCGGCGTCGCACGCAGGGCACCGTCGGCCTCTACGCGATGTACGCGACCGATCAGGCGATCGCGCAGGCAGGCCTCACCGAGGCGACGCTCCAGAGCGGGCGCACGGGCGTGGCGTACGGCTCGACGACGGGCAGCTCGCACGAGCTCGAGGCTTTCTGCGGCCCGCTGTTCGTGAACAAGACGATGCGAGGCCTCGACAGCTCGAGCTACCTCAAGTTCATGACGCACACGTGCGCGGCGAACCTCGCCGCGACGTACGGCATCCGCGGCCGCGTGCTCCCCGTGATCTCCGCGTGCACCAGCGGCAGCCAGTCGATCGGCGCGGCGTTCGAGGCGATCCAGTTCGGCAAGCAGGACGTGATGCTCGCCGGCGGCGCCGAAGAGATGCACTACGCCACGGCCGTCACGTTCGATCTCTTGATGGCCACGAGCATCCGCTACAACGCCGAGCCCAGCCGCTCGCCGCGTCCGTTCGACGCGCGACGCGACGGCCTGGTGATCGGCGAGGGCGCGGGCACGGTGGTGCTCGAGGCCTACGAGCACGCCAAGGCGCGCGGCGCGACGATCCTCGGCGAGATCGTGTCGTACGGCACCAACTGCGATGGGCTCCACATCACGGCGCCGTCCGAGGCGGGCATGCGCGGCGCGATGGAGCTCGCGCTCGAGGCCGGCAAGGTGCGCCCGAGCGACGTCGACTACGTGAACATGCACGGCACGGGCACCGAGATCGGCGACATCTGCGAGAGCAACGCGACGGCCTCGCTGTTCCAGCGTCCGGTCCCGGCGTCCACGCAGAAGAGCTACACGGGCCACACGCTCGGCGCGTGCGGCGCGATGGAGCTGGTGTTCTCGATGGTGATGATGCGCGACGGCTTCCTCGCCGCGAACCGCAACCTCGACGAGATCGACCCGCGCTGCGGCAAGCTCGGCTACGTGCGCGAGACCACGCCCGCCAAGCCGCGCCTCGTGATGACCAACAACTTCGCCTTCGGCGGCGTCAACACCTCGATCTTGCTCCGCAAGATCGAGGATTGAGCTCCCGCGCCCGAGCCAGGCCGAAGGCCGCGCCAGGCGGAAGGCCGAGCCAGGGCGCAGCCCGCGTCCGTTCTGCCTCTCGAGCTCTGTCACGGCAGAACGGGCTCGGTCGCTTCGCTCCCTGGCGCGAGCTTCGCTCTGGCGCGAGCCTCGCTCTGGCGCGGACCTTCGGTCCTGGCCCGGGTCAGCTTCGGCCGATCTCTCCGCTTGCGAGGCCGTCGCGGAGCTTCTTCATCTCGCTCACCTCGGCGAGCACCACGAGCGTGCAGTCCGTCTCGAGGACCAGCGAGGGCTCGGGGTTGTAGGCGAAGCGGCCGTCGACGAAGCGCACGGCGATCACGAGGCCCTTGGTCTTCTGGCGGATGTTCGTGTCGCGGATCGGAAGGCCCACGAGCGAGCTGTCCTTGGGGATCGTGACCTCCTCGATGCGGAGGTTCTGGTTGGGGTCGCGCAGCATGAGATCGAGGAACTCGACGACCGTCGGACGGATCGCCTCGGACGCCAGGCGGAGGCCACCGATCTGCGTGGGCGAGACCACCGCGCGCGCGCCTGCGCGCAAGAGCTTGGGCTTGGCCGACACGTCCACGCACTTGGCGATGATGCGGGCCCGCGGGTTGAGCGAGCTCGCGGTCACTGTGACGAAGAGGTTGTCCTTGTCCTCCGAGAGCGCGGCGACGATGCCGCGACAGCGCGCGATGCCGGCCTCTTCGAGCACGTGATCGTCGGTCGCGTCGCCGACCACGTAGAGCAGGCGTCGATCGGGCTTGTCGAAGCGCTCCTGCAGCTCCTGCAGGCGATGGCGGCTGCGATCGACGACCACGAACGGCACGTGGCACTGGATGAACTCTTCGATGACGTGGATGCCCGTGGTGCCGCTGCCGCAGACGATGTGGTGGCCCTCGAGCTTGTCGATCGCCTGTCGCATGCGATTCCTCCGGAACGCGTTGCGGATGTCGCCCTCGACGATGAACGCCGTCAGCGTCGAGACGAAGTAGAGCAGGGTGCCGGAGCCGAGCACGATGAGGCCGACGGTCCAGATCCGTGCGTAGCCATGGTCGTGCATGCCCTCGAGCGTCTCGCCGTACCCGACGGTCGAGAGCGTGATGACCGTGAAGTAGAAGCAATCGCCCCAGGTCCAGTCGCCGCCGCTGATGACGTGGAAGCCCACGGCGCCGATCACGACGACGGCGAGGAGCCAGCCCGCGGCACCGATGAGGCGCGCGCGCAGGGCGGCTTGTAGCTCGAGCGCGTCCTGGAGCCTGCGTTCTGCGGGGCTCACCATGGCGCCGCGAGTGTGCCCTTTTCATCGGCTCGGCGGCTACATTGCCCGCGCTCGGAAGAAGGTGCGGTCACGCTCCGGTTCTCCGCGCTCTCCGCCATGAGCTCCGACGCACCTCCCGATCCACGCGCAGCGCCCGCGAGCCCCGCTCCGCCGAGCGCCCCCGAGGCCGCGACGGCGAGCGCGGGTCGGGGCGTCTTGTGGATCAGCGCGGCGAAGATCCTCTTCGTGCTGCTCGGCTTCGCGGTGCAGTTCGGGCTGCCGCGCGCGCTCGAGGGGCCCGCGGAGTTCGGCCTCTTGTCGGCCGCGATCGCGTTCACGGTGATCCTCACCAACGCGATGACGACGTCCATGGTGCAGACCACGAGCAAGCTCGTGGCGCAGGCGGGTGAGGGCTCGATCGTGCGGGTGCTGGCGCTGCGTCACGGCGTGATCGCGCTCGGGCTCGCGCTGATCGTGCTCGGGAGCGCGGAGTACGTGGGCTCGCGCGTGCTCTCGAACGCCGCGCTCACGCCGCTCGTGCGGCTCGCGAGCGTGGTCGTCGTCGCGTATGCGATCTACGCCACGGCGATCGGTGCGCTGAACGGTGCGCGCGCGTTCGATCGACAAGCGCGCCTCGACGCGACCTTCTCGGTGGTGCGCACGCTGGGCCTCCTCGGCGGTGGCCTCGCGCTCGGCCTCGCGAGCTCGGCGATGACGGGCTTCGCGTGCGCGGCGAGCGTGATGGCGCTGGTGGGCGTGATCGCAGCGCGCCTGCACGAAGCGCCGAGCGCGCAGGTGCCAAGCCTCGTCGAGCACCTGCGTGTGCTCTTGCCGATCGCGCTCTACCAGCTGGCGCTGAACGGCGTGCTCCAGCTGGACCTCGAGGTGCTCGTGACCGGCGCCACGCTCGAGGCGACGCAGAGCGGTCTCGACGAGCTCGCGGCGGCCGAGGCGGGCGCGCACGCGGCGGGGCTCTACCGCGTCGCGCAGACCCTCTCGTTCGTGCCCTACCAGCTGATGACGAGCATCACGCTCGTGCTCTTTCCGCTCGTCGCGCACGCGAGCGGGACGGGCGATGGGTCTGCGGTGCGTGAGACCGTGCAGGCGGCGCTGCGCTTCTCGCTCTTGTTCGTGCTCGGCCTGCTCGCGCCGCTCGCGGGCGCGGGCGACGACGCCGTGCGCCTCGCCTTCCCCGCGGCCTACGCGGACGCCGCCGAGATCGTCCCGGTGCTCGCGCTCTCGCAGGTGTTCTTCGCGATGGGCGTCATCCAGGCCACGGTGCTGGTGGGACGCGGGCGTCTGTGGCGGACTGTGGGCTTCGCCGCCGCAGGGCTCGGCGTCGCGCTCGCGGGGAACGTGCTGGCGTGGCACCTCACGCCTGAGTCCCTGCCGATCGGCACGGCATGGGGAACGGCAGGAGGGAGCCTCGTCTTCGCGCTCTTGGGCGCCTACGCGCTGCGTGTGGACGTGGGAGCGTCCGTGAGACATCTCGTGCTGGGCCGTGCGGTGCTCGCATCGCTGGTCGCGTTCGGTGTCGCACGTTCGATCCACGTCGAGGGTCGGGTGGCGGGTCTCGGTGTCCTGATCGTCGCGGGGCTCGCCTACCTGGCGGTGCTGGCGATCACGCGCGAGCTCGGTGCGAGCGAGGTCGCGCTCGTGCGGCGCGTCCTCGGCAGGCGGAGCGCACGGTGAGCGCGCGACCGCTGCGGGTGCTCTTCGTCTCTCCCTGGTTCCATCCGGCCGTGCGCTACGGCGGGCCCATCTATGCCCAGTGGAACCTCGCGCGGGCGCTGGGCGAGCGCGGGGTCGAGGTGCGTGTGCTCAGCACCGACGCCGACGGCGAGCACCGGCTGAACGTCCTTCGCGATCGCGAGCACGTGCGGGCGGCCAACGTTCGGGTGACCTACGTCGCGCGCCTGCGGGACGGGGCTGCGTTCGCGTCGCCGTTCCCTCGGCGTCTGTCCGAGCGCGTCGCATGGGCCGACGTCGTGCATCTCGGCTCCGTCTACGACGCCACGACCTTCCCCACGCTCCTCGCGGTGCGCGGTGCGCAGAAGCCGCTCGTGTGGACGCCGTTCGGCGCGCACTACTACGCCGAGCGCCTGCCCGGTGTGCGGCGGCCGCACCTCAAGCGCGCGTGGGACTCGCTCGCGCGTGCGCTGCTCGATCGCTCGCGCACCACGATGATCGCGGCCTCGCAGATGGAGGCCGAGGCCACGCGTGCGCGCATGCCGGGCGTGTCGATCGAGGTCGTGCGCGAGCCTGTCGTGCTGCCGACACTCGAGGCGCGGCCTGCGCTCGAGGGGCCGCTGCGTGTGCTCTTCCTCGCGCGGCTCCATCCCATCAAGCGCCTCGAGCGCTTGCTCGATGCGCTGCGCGATCACACGGCGACGCTCACGATCGCGGGCGCGGGTGAGCCCTCGTACGTCGCGAGCCTGAGAGCGCGTGCGTCTCCGCTCGGAGAGCGCGCGCGCTTCGTGGGCCACATCGTCGAGGGCGACAAGGCCGCGCTCTTCGCCTCGCACGACCTCCTCGTGCTGCCCTCTCACCGCGAGTCGTACGGCATCGTCGTCGGCGAGGCGCTCGCGCACGGCGTGCCCGCGCTGGTCGTGCGACCGACGGCGTGGGAGCGGCTGGCGGAGGAGGGGGCGGGGCTCGTCGTCGGGCCGTCCGAGCTCGCGGCGACGCTTCGTACGCTGGACCGCGCGAGCCTCGCGGCGCTGGGTGCGCAGGCTCGTCGCTACGCGGAGCGCACGCTGTCGATCGACCACGCGGCTGAACGCATGATCGGGATCTACGAGGGGATGCACGGCCCGGGTCGTGCCTCGGTGGGGAGGCGGTGATAAGGCTCCGCGGCCCCTCTCGGGGGGCTTTCTCGCGCTCCTCCGCGCGCTCGCGCGAGGATGCGTGAACCGTGGTCGGTCGGCGTGCAACGGAACCGGCCCCACGAATTGGACCTGTTGCGCCCGATGACGACGCCCTCTCCCAGCCCTCTCCCGCGTCCTCCGATGCCGTTGGGCCCGACCGCGGGTGGGCCGAACGCCAAGGGCGAGTCGTTCGATCTGCGCACGCAGGTGCTCATCCTGTGGGCGCACAAGTGGGTCGTGCTGCTCGTCGCGATCGTCGTCGCGGGCGGCGTCGCCTTCTGGACGCTGCGTCAGCCGCGCATCTACGAGGCCGGCTGCACGATCGAGTACGACCCGACGCCCCCACGCCCGCTCGGCACCAAGGTCGAAGACGTCTCTTCGCCGCTGCTCAACGCGTTCTCGAACCGCGAGTTCTACGAGACCCAGAACCGCATCATCGGCAGCCGCGTGGTGGCCGAGATGGTGGTGCGTCGTCTCGGCCTTCACCGCGACGCCGACTTCCTCGGTGTGCCTGCGGAGCGTCGCGACGGATTCCAGGGCGCGACCGTCGAGGAGGCCGCGGAGGCCGTGCGCGGCGGGCTCCTCGTCGCCCAGGAGCGCGACACGCGCCTCGTGAACATCCGGTTCCGAGATCGCGATCCCGAGCGGGCACAGCGCATCGCGAACGCGATCGCCGACGCGTACATCGAGAAGACGATGAACGACCGCATGAGCTCGACGGTGTCGGCGCTCGAGTGGCTCGGCACGCAGGTCGACGAGCTCGAGGGCGAGCTGCACCAGGCCGACGAGGCGCTGCATCACTTCAAGCAGGAGCACGATGTCCTCTCGCTCTCGATGGAGGATCGACAGAACCTCATCGCGAACGACATCGAGCTCCTCTCGCGCTCGCTCACCGAGACGCACGTCCACCGCATCGAGCTCCAGTCGCGCGTCTCGCAGCTGCGCCAGGCCGTCGAGACCGACCCGCTCACCGCGGCGACGCCCGCGATCGAGGCGCTGCAGTCGGTGCAGGAGCTGCGCGCCACGCTGCGCCTCAAGCAGGCGGAGATGGAGGCCCTGCGCACGCGCTACGGCGCCGCGCACCCGCAGATGGTCGCGCTCCAGACCGAGGTGGACTCCATCCGCCGCGACCTCGAGGTCGAGATCCGCACGGTGCTCCGCGCGAGCGAGGCCGAGCTCCGCGAGACGCAGGGCACCGAGCGTGGGCTCCAGGGCGCGCTCACACGCGCGAACCAGCAGGGCATGGAGCTCAACCACTGGGAGATGGAGTACGGCCACCTCGTGCGCGAGCGCGACAGCAAGGCCGCCATCTACGACCTCGTGCTCAAGCGCAGCGCCGAGGCGGATCTCACGCGCATGCTCCGCGTCACGCACGTGCGCGTCGTCGATCGCGCGCTCGTGCCGCGCAGCTCGGTGGCGCCTCGCGTCACCCTCAACCTCTCGGCGGGCATCCTCGCGGGCCTGCTCCTCGGGATCGTCGTCGCGCTCCTCGCGGAGCGGAGCGATCGCCGCATCCGCAACCTCGAGGACATCGAGGCGCTGGGGCTGGCTGTGCTCGGCCTCGTGCCGCGCATCGGCGCCGCGACCGCGACCGGCCCGCGTCGCCGCCGACAGACCGCGCAGGCGAGCGCGAACAAAGATCTCATCGCGCACCACCAGCCGATGTCGGGCGTCGCCGAGAACCTCCGCACCATCCGCACGAACCTCTCGTTCATGGGCGCAGATGGCGGCCTCCGCGCGTTCGTCATCACCAGCGCCTCGCCGCGCGAGGGCAAGTCCACGGTCGCGATCAACCTCGCGATCACGCTCGCGCAGAGCGGCAAGCGCATCCTCCTCGTCGACACCGATCTGCGTCGTCCCCGCGTGCACCGCGCGTTCGGGCTCACCGCGAGGCGCGGCGTGACCACGGCGCTCGTCGGCGAGGCCAAGGCGATGGACGTCGTGCTGACGACGGAGGTGCCGGGCCTCGACATCGTCGCGTGTGGACCGATCCCGCCCAACCCCAGCGAGCTCCTCCACACCGATGCGTTCCGCCACTTCGTCGAGGCGGTGCGCGACAAGTACGACCACGTGATGTTCGACAGTCCGCCGCTCGGCGCCGTCACGGACGCGGCCATCCTCGCCGCGCAGCTGGACGGCGTCATCGTGGTGGTGAAGTCGCAGAGCACCACGCGCGAGGCGCTCCGCGTCACCGCGCGTCAGCTGAACGACGTCGGCGCGCGTGTGCTCGGCGCGGTCTTCAACGACGTCGATCTCTCGCACGGTCGCTACGGCGAGGGCACCTACTACTACTACCGTCGCGAGGGCTACTACACCTCGGACACCGACGATCACGGGGGCGGCAGCGGTGAGGGCGGCGCGTCCGGCGGCACCAAGAGCGACGGTCCTGCGCCCGCGGCGACGGACTGACGTCGTCGCCTCTCGCTCGCGCGACCATGCGCATCCTGATCCTCCACCCACACTACTGGCCCGAGATCGCGGCCACCGCACAGCTCCTCACGGACCTCGCCGAGGATCTCGTGCTCGCGGGCCACGAGGTGCACGTGGTCGCCGGACAGCCGAGCTATCGGGCGCAGTCCGAGCGGCTTCCGTCACGCGAGGTCCATCGCGGCGTCCACATCACGCGTGTGCCCACCTACCGCCCGCGTGAGCGACAGGGCGCGCGTCGGGTCGCGCACTACCTCTCGTACTTCGCGACCTCGCTCGCGCCTGCGATCACCGAGCGCGTGGACGTGGCGCTCGTGCTCTCGCCGCCGCCGCTCCTCTGCGGCGTCACCGGCGCGATGGCCCGACGCCTCTCGGGCACGCCGTTCGTCTACGTCGTCGAGGATCTGTACCCCGAGCTCGCCAAGGAGCTGGGCGTGCTCTCGACGGGCCTCGGCTACCGCGCGCTCGTGCGCGCCGCGCGGGGCATCCACGAGGCGGCAGGCGCCGTGGTCGCGATCTCGGACGACCTCGGCGCGCGCCTCGTCGAGATCGGCGTCGATCCCGGGTCGGTCGAGGTCGTCCACAACTGGGCCGACACCGAGGCGATCACGCCGCGCTCGACCGACACGTCGCTCCGCAGCGAGCTGGGCCTCGCGGATCGGTTCGTCGTGCTCTACGCGGGCAACGTCTCGCGTACGCTGGGCCTCGGCGCGATCGTCGAGGCCGCGCGATCGATCGTCGACGAGCCGATCAGCTTGCTCGTGTGCGGAGAGGGTGACGCGCGCGCGGCGCTCGAGCGGGAGGCGCGCGGTTTGTCGAACGTGCGCTTCCTCGGCTCGCAGCCTCGCGAGCGCCTCGGCGAGCTGCTCGCGACCGCGGACGTGGGCCTCGTCACGACGCGTCGAGGTGAGCACTCGCTGCGCTTCCCGAGCAAGCTCTTCGGCGTGATGGCGGCCGCGCGACCGGTGCTCGCGACCACCGACGAGCCCGAGCTCGCGGCGATCGTGGGCGCGGCGGACTGCGGCATCGCGACCGCGCCCGAGGACCCGCGCGCGCTCGCCGACGCGATGACGCGCCTCTTCGCGATGCCGAGCGAGGCGCTGACGGCGATGGGTGCGCGAGGTCGTGTCGTGGCCGAGGCTCGCTTCAGCCGACGCGTCGCCACCGAGCGCTACCGACGTCTGCTCGAAGACGTCGCCGCACGTCGGTGACGCTCAGGGACCGAGAAAAACAATCGATTCACGGCCTGAAGGGACGCGGTGGTGGGGGGTCCAGGGCGAGTTCCGCAGGCCGAAGGCCGAGGATGTTTGAGCATCGGACCCCCCTCCGCCGCGGCCCGATTCGAAGCCCGGGATTCTTTCTCGCTCTCTCACGCTCGGACCTCACTGGATCCCGAGCGTGAGGGCGAGCGTCATCGCGGTGCCGTTCAGCATCATGTGCAGCGTGATGGGCGCGGCCATGCCGCGCGAACGGAGCCGTGCCCAGCCGAGGATCGCGCCCAGGAACATCGGACCGATGAAGAGCGGTCCGTGCCCGCCGATGTGGAGCACGCCGAAGATCGCAGCCGTCACGAGCACCGCGGTGAAGCCGTCGGTGAGGCGACCGAGGTGCGGCGCGAGCACGCCACGGAACAGTGATTCTTCCGCGATCGGCGCGAGCACCGCGGCGGCCACGAACGTCAGCACCGCATCGAGCGGCGTGCGTCCCGCGCCTGCGACGAGCTCGGCCACGGGCGCCTCGTCGAACGCGCCCTGCGCGAAGAAGAACACGGCGATCGGCGTCGCGAGCAAGAGCGCCCGCGGCATCCACACCATGACGTAGAGGACCGACTGCGCGACGGTGCGGAGGTAGCCGAGCACCGGCTCGCGATCGCGCAGCCCTGCGCCCAGGCCGCGGTGCCACGCGAAGAGACCGACGGCGAGCAGCGTGAGCACGATCTCGGAGACGAAGATCTCGATCGTCTCGAAGCGGACGTCGAGCGACACGAGCGCGGGGCAGAGCAGCGACGCGATCAGGCCTCCGAGCGTCGGCCCCACGAACAGCACGCCCACGATCGGGACGACGACCTTCGCGCTCTCCTGCCAGCGCACGCCACGACGCGCACCCCAGCCGAAGAGGCCCGCGATCACCACGGCGACGATCGAGAGACCCACGAGCGTCGCGGGGCTGGTGAGGAACTCGCGCGTCGCTGCGAGGTCAGGCAGCGCGTCCGCGCAGCGCTGCGCGTCGAGCGGCACGGGTCGGAACGGTCCTGCGACCGGCGTCATCGTGAGCGTGACGGTCTCGTCGCCGCGCGTGATCGCGAGCGTGCGTGGGGCGATCGGCCCCGTCGCGATGCCCTCGGTGAGCTGCTCGCGCGAGCCGAGCGGCGCCCCGTCGAGCGAGGTGAGGACATCGTCCGCGCGCA